>NZ_JBHIRX010000033.1:0-20471 GCF_042138595.1 Paenibacillus terreus
AAGCAGGGGGCCGTTTCTTGGGAGCACTTAGCCAGTACACTTCAGGATAGCCTCAACCTTATTACTGATGAACTCGATGGAAGCCGAATCAAGGCCGGAACTGTTTCCTGGGAGCACTTAGCCAGCACATTACAGGATAGTCTCAATCTTATTACGGATGAACTCGATGGAAGCCGAATCAAGGCCGGGACTGTTTCCTGGGAGCACTTGGCCAGCACACTTCAGGATAGCCTCAACCTTATTACAGATAAACTCGACGGAAGCCGGATCAAGACCGGGGCTGTTTCCTGGGAACACTTGGACAGCGACCTTAAGGATAGCTTGATCACCGATGAAGTTGATGGAAGCCAGATCAAATCGGGTGCTCTTTCCTGGGATCATTTTAATGAGGAGCTTCAGGTTAACCTGACACCACCCGAAGAGCTTGACGGCAGCAAGCTGCTTCCAGGTTCGGTTGAAATGTTCCACCTTGCGGATGAGGTTCAGTCCTCCATTCAGTCACTCCATGAAAAGGTGGAGCTCTTACAGCAGGCGAATGAAGAGTTAAGTCATCAATCTGCAGTCATTGATTCAACAAATGACTTTTCGGATTCACTGACTATAGACGAAGTAACTGAACAGCTTCAGCAGCCTGCCATTACACCGATCCGGTGTACCGAGGATCAGCCGCCTCTGCAGCAGTTCGGCCGAATTCCGTTCCTGATGCATGGAAACTCAGACACAACCGAGGTAACGATCACGTTCGATGAGCCTTTTTCAAACCCTAACTATACCCTTGTAGCCATGACCAATCATTCCGCCTTCTACGCGGTAATGAAATCCCAATCCTCTGTAAGTGCCGTACTTGAAATTGCAAAGCTGAGACGGACGGATCAAAACTTCGGTATTATATCATGGATCGCCATTGGTATTGATTAAGCGACAAAAAAGCCTTGACCCGAGAAAATTAATGGGTTAAGGCTTTTTTCATCATAGAGTTTATTGAACTGGAGTGCCGCTCTTGAGGGATTGCAAAAAGGAAACGGCATTATAGGTCATAACTGCGGCTTCGGCACGGGTGATCGGCTGCTTCGGAGCAAAGCCTCCCTCCCCGTTCAATGTATTGATGTCCAATGCAAGAGAACGCTGAATGGCGCCTTGAAAAAGAGGATTGATCTCCGCTTCATCTGAGATTTCCTTCGGGACAATGTTGATCATAGGAAGTTGTCCCTTCTTCTCCATCGCCTGCATCAGGTAGAAAGTAAACTCTTCTCTGGTCAGATCCTGGCCAGGCTCAATAGCGACGGGAATTTCCACTCCGTTATAATAAGTTGCGAGAAAAGCATCCGTGTACCATTGACCGTCCTTAACATGCTCGAATGTTCCTTCTGCCTCGGGGCCTTCCGGAAAATCAGTGTTAGCCAGGCTAAGCTCCATGGCATTGCTGATCAATTGAACCCCCTGTGCTGCTGTCATTTCCTGATCCGGAAGGAACTTGTCACTGCTAACTCCCTTAATGAATCCCTGCTCTTTTAATGCTTCAATTTTTTCTTTTCCCTCTATATTGCCCAGGTCAGTGAAGGAGCTCTCAGCCGCCTGTAATGCTGCTCCAGAGAAAAGTGAAAGTGCAGCCGCTGCAGACAGCATTACCAGTTTCCGTTTCATTTTCATGTTCATCACTCCATTTGCTCAGTACAGCATCCTGTCGGACCTGAACTTGCTAATATTTGCTTCTTGTCCTTACCAACGCAGATACTAAACAAAAGGTTGCACTTCAGAAAAAAACGCATCAGCAACTCCCTGTTTTCAGGTATTATGGAAAAAGATGAAGAAATCGCTTTTAAGGAGGACAGGCCGTGAACGCCATTGAAAAGCGGATCCACGAGTTAACCAACTACTTTCCTGACTTGACCGCTCCCGCTGATCTGGATGCATTCTGGGTGCAGTCATTGCAAGAGGTGAATGCCAAGCCACTCTCCGCCATTAAGACTCCTGTTACCACCCCCTATTCCTATATGGAGGTTTTCCACCTTACCTACAAGGGCTGGGACGATACCCCGCTGCACGCCTGGTACATTCGCCCTGCTTTTGTGAAGGAGGAGAAGCTGCCCTGTGTGGTGCTGTTTCATGGCTATACTGGCGGCAAGGGTTATCCTGAACAGTATGCCTCATGGCTCATACTCGGGATGGCTGTGCTGGCAGTGGACGTACGCGGTCAGGGAGGGGAGACAGGGAACAGGCTGGACAGCGGGTACGGAACGGTAAAAGGTTGGGTGACTCAAGGGATCCTCAACAAAGACACATGTTACTACAAAGCGATCACCATCGATGCGATCAGAGCGGTGGAATGGGTGTCCATACAGCCTGATATCGACCCGTCCAAAATAGCGGTTTGCGGAGCCAGCCAGGGCGGGGGGTTAGCACTTATCGTCTCGGCCCTGAGCCGTAAGCCGTCCGTCGCTGCAGCCAACATCCCGAATATGTGCCATATGGACTTCGGCATTTTGCACTCCACCGGATCGCTCACTGAAGCGGCGGAATTTGCTCATCGCTTCCCGGAGCATTTTGACAAGGTGCTTGAAACACTCAGCTATTTCGATATGCTCAATCTCGGCAGCCGGATCACCATTCCTGTCATGGTCTCCGTAGGACTCAAAGATACGGTATGTATGCCGGAAACCGTTTTTGCCGCCTATAACCGGATTGTGTCAGACAAACGGATCGAGATTTATCCCTTTACCGGGCATGATGTCGGTGCTCGTCAGCAGCGGATGACAGCTGAATTTATTCTGGATCATTTTAATAATGCATAATAACCCAAAAACCGCAGGAAGAGGGCTGTTTGCCCTCCCTGCGGTTTATTCATTCATTTAATCTTTTAGGCTGTCTTGGATATACTCCCGTCCTCCCATTTACGCATCCAGAGCAGATCCATCACAATCAGGCCAAACGGGATAAACGATGCAAAGAAAATGATGATAGGCCGGCTCAAAGACCAGTCCAGCGCAGACCTTGCATAAATCAGCACCATCACCAGCAGCAAAAAGGTCGCTCCATAGATGTTGCCAAATATCGTGACTGCCTGCGGTATCCCTGCACTCTTCAACGGATATGCCACAAACAGAATAAGTAAATAAGCGACGGCCTGAATCCAGGCTGTAAGCCGGAAGCGTCCTAAAGGTGTTTTAAGCACAGGTTTGATCCCCTTTCATAATAAGTTCATTATAACGAAAAGGGGAACGAACTCCAATAAGCCGCGGGTTATTCCGGCTTCTCCCTTTATACGAGCCGATACACGGCAGCTTCGTATGCCTTGAGGCTGCCTTGCAAACAGCCGTCTGCCAGCCTCACCTGCGGCGGAACAGACTCTTGATCCGCGACACCCAGTTGATTCGAAGCTTGCTCCCTCCAGCCCGTCCTGTTCCCGAACAACAGCTTCAGCTCACAATGTGAATGCTCCGCAAGCTCCGTCCGGAAGGAAGTCTGCTGCCGATTAAAATTCAGCATTACCAGCCAGGTGTTTTTGCCATAAGTCCGTGTGTAAACCATCAATTGCTCATGCTCAGGCATCATCAGTTTGAAGTCCCCGTAAACCATTACCGGCTCCTGTTTGCGCAGTTCAATCAGCCTGCGGTAATAATGAAAGACAGAATCGGGGCGCTCCATTTCCGATTCCGCGTCGATCTCTGTATCCTTGTCATTCATAGGAATCCAGGGGATACCTGTCGTAAAACCGCCCAACTTGCCTTTCTCCCAGCGCATGGGCGCACGCGCGCCGTCCCGGCTGCGTTGGTGAACACGCTCCAGCGCTTCTTCGGCGGGAACGCCTGCCTGAATCTGTTTGCGGTAATAGCTGATGGTCCCGTAATCCCTGTAATCCTCGATGGACGGATAACGGGCATTCGTCAATCCCAGCTCCTCTCCCTGATAGACAATAGGAGTGCCGGGAATGGTATGCAGCAGCGTGGCGATCAGCTTCGCGGCAGTCTCCCGCTCTTCTCCCTCGCCGAACCACTCAGGAATGAGACGCGGATGATCATGATTGCTTAAATATACGGCATACCAGCCTGTCTGAAAAACACCCTCATACCATGCGGAGATGCACTTTTTCAGCGCCGGTGTATCCCATGGCACAGCCCTCCAGGGATCCATGCGGTCTTTGCCGATCGCGGACATGTCCATCAGCAGCGCCATGGACAGCTCTTTACGCGCCGGATCCGTGTACTGCAGGGCCTGCTCCATCGTGATCGTTGGCGTCTCTCCAACCGTGATCAGTCCGGGCTTGAGGGAGAAGGCTTTTTCGTACATTTCCTGAAGAAACTCATGAATGCGCGGGCCATTTTTAAAATAATCCTGCCCACGCGGATGGCGCGCATTCTCCGGCGCATCAGGAAAATCGGGATGCTTGGAAATCATGTTAATCGCATCAAGACGGAATCCGTCGATTCCTTTGCTTAGCCAGAAGCGGATGATTTCATATATCTCTTCGCGCAGCGGCGCATGCTCCCAATTCAGGTCAGGCTGTTTGCGGTCAAACAATCTCAGATAATACTCTCCTGTTCTCTCATCCAGTTCCCATGCGGATTCCCCCGTAAAAGAACCCCAATTATTCGGCTCTTTGCCATCAGGCCCCGGAGGCTTCCAAATGTAATAATTCCGGTAAGGGTTGCCCTTCGATTGGCGGGCCTGCACAAACCAGGGATGCTCATCGGAAGTATGATTGACTACCAGATCCATCATCAGCTTCATGTTCCGTTTATGCAGCTCCCTAATCAGCTTTTCCAGGTCTTCCATAGTGCCGTAAGGGGTATGAATGGCTTTATAATCGCTGATATCGTAGCCGTTATCGGCAAATGGCGACTGATACACAGGGCCAAGCCATATGATCCCCACGCCTAATTTTGCGAGATAGTCCAGCTTGGAAAGGATCCCCTGCAGGTCTCCCAACCCGTCCCCATTGCCGTCTTTGAAGCTGGGAGGATACACCTGGTAAATGACCGCTTCCTTCCACTCGGCCTGCTTCATCACTGCTGCCTCCTTTTCCATCCTACTACCATTGCCTACCCCGGGTTGCCACAGCTTAATCATGGCGAAAATCCTCATTCTCATAAACTTCCCTCAAACGGGAAGCTGATGCATAATAAAACATTTGCTTTGGGAAAATGAAGCTGTGCAGAGCAGGACAACTATCGTTACGCTCGGGGCACATGCAGTCAGAGCAAAAAGGAGGTGCACAGCATGGCAAAACCGGACAACCGTGCCGATAATGTGGAAAAATTGCAGGATACCGTACAGGATACGATCGAAAAATTCAGAGAAGCCGAAGATTATCTCGACGAGCATGCCGATGAAATTTCAACTGCGGAACGGAATACGATTGAGGAAAAAAATGATCGCCGCAAAACCAGCATCCGCGGCATGCGCGAGGAAATAAAGGACGAGGCCAAACATCAGCGGAATACGTAATCTGAATGCGGCGGGAACCTTGTGGTTTCCGCCGTCTGATTATTTTGACCTATTTGATTGCGTGTGATACAGTTTTGTTTGAGGTGATTGCTAACATGCTGACAAAGCTTGGTATACTTGACCAATCTCATATTCCCGAGGGCGGGACAGCGATAGACGCCCTTTCCCAGACCACACGGCTGGCGCAGGAGGCGGACCGGCTGGGCTACAGTCGCTACTGGGTCTCCGAGCATCACGCCTCCAAGGCGCTCGCTCACTCCAGCCCGGAAGTGCTGATCGCCCACCTGGCTGCACATACCACACGGATTCGGGTGGGATCCGGTGGAATTATGCTGCCGCATTACAGTGCATACAAAGTCGCGGAAAACTTCAGGCTGCTCGAGGCGCTCTATCCCGGCCGGATCGATTTGGGGATTGGGCGTGCTCCTGGCGGAATGCCTCTGGCGACACGGGCGCTGCAGGAGGATCGGTACCAGACGGTCGACCGATATCCGCAGCAGGTTGTGGATCTGATCGGATATTTGCAGGATTCTATTATGGAAAACCACCGTTTTGCCGGCCTAAAAGCCTCCCCCTCCATTGAAACAGTCCCCGAGCTGTGGATGCTGGGCTCCAGCGGGGAAAGTGCAAGATTGGCCGCCATTATCGGCGCTTCCTTTGCATTTGCCCAGTTTTTCGGTACTCCCGGAGGTGTTGAGGCTACCCGCCATTATCACGAAAATTTCGAGCCCTCCGTGCTGGAAGACCATCCGCGTTCCATGGCCGCGATTACTGTTGTGTGTGCGGAAAGCGAGGAAGAGGCTAATGAGCTGGCCTCCAGTTCCGACCTGTTCTTTTTACAGCTGCATAACGGTCAGGAATTAAACTCTCTTCCTTCTGTTGAAACGGCTTTATCTTATCCATATACCGAATTGGACCGCGAACGGGTCAGACAGTCAAGAGCCTGGCGCGTAGTTGGAACCCCCGCTCAGGCCCTTGAGAAGCTTACCCGTCTTGCAGAGCAGTACCGTACCGATGAGCTTCTCATTGTGTCCTCCATTCACGATTTTGATAAAAGAGTCCGATCTTATCGCCTGCTCGCTGACGCGTTCGGTCTCAAATAACTATTGACAAAATTATTTATTTATGCTATAATTTACAGTATATTCATTTACGTATATAATAAGATTCTCCTGGCCAGGGGAATCTTATTTTTTTATGGAGGTTAAGCGAATGAAGGCAAATGAGTCCAGTATAACTTCCTTAGTTTCAGCTTTTGGACGAGCATATCACAGCAAATATGACACCCCGAAAATTTTCGATGACTTTTTAGCCGAACATCTTATTTCACCTCAAGAGTTTGCAGATATCAGGGGAAATATGATTCAAGGGATACAGTTTTTCAATACGGATATTGCCCAGAAGCTCCAAAATGATCCGGATGAGATTTTAAAATGGATCATCCAGGTTCAGCTTTCGCCAACCCCGCTTGCCCGTGCCGCTTATTGTGAAGAGGTATTGCTTAACGAGGCCCGGTTGGGCTTGGAGCAGTATGTCGTCCTAGGAGCAGGACTGGACACGTTTGCTTTCCGGCACCCGGATTTGAGAGAAAGACTGGAGATATTTGAAGCGGATTATCCGGCCACCCAGGAATTTAAAAAGAAAAGGCTGGAGCAAGCCAGTCTTGAAATTCCAAGCCATCTGCATTTTGCTGCTATGGATTTTACCAAAGAGTTTTCCTATCAGAAACTATTTGATGAAGGATTTAATAATGATGATAAAACGTTCTTTAGCCTTCTCGGGGTTTCTTATTATTTAACTAAAGATGAGAATGCCAGCCTGATTCAACGCATATTTGAAGAAGTCCCGTCAGGCAGCTCCATCGTTTTGGATTATGCGGATGAAAAGCTCTTTACGGAAAAAGGGATGTACAACCGGGTGGAAAACATGGTGAAAATGGTTGCAGCCGGCGGGGAACCGATGAAATCATGTTTCAGCTATCAGGAAATTGAGGATATGCTGGAAAAGTCCGGTTTGCTCATTTATGAGCATCTGTCACCGGCTATGATCCAGGAACGTTATTTCAGGGATCGGACAGATTATCTGTCTGCCTTTGAAACCATTCATTATGTTCATGCTGTAAAAAAGTAAAGGAATAGGTCAATAAAAACCCGCTGTTTACGGATAACAGCGGGTAGATTTTTTTAGGACAGTTAGATTTCGTCTGCCCTTATTCTATAAATAAATCGACTATCGTACAGCCTCAGAAGTATGTTCCTTCTCTGTTTCGCTTTCATCGCTGCTGTCGCTTTGGACATGGCCAATCACCTTATCCAGCAGCTCCACCCATGGAGCAGCGTCACCACCGCAGCTTTCAATATCGCCCAGCCAAGCCTCCAAATGGGATTGCTCTTCCGGCAAATCGATCACCAGACTGTCTTCCTCAACCTCAATAACACAGCTTGATTTCATTTTAATACCCTCACTTGTTTTCCTTTTTATAACCCTCACGAATTATACGCCTCTTGTTGGCCGGATACAATGTCAGGTTTATAAAAGTTTCAACAACTTCTTGAACAAAGTTCTCGAACAAAAACCTCCGGAAGCTCAAGCTTCCCAGAGGTTTTAAAGTCAGGGTATAGAGATGATTGGGATTGTGGTTTTCCTGCTCCTATATACGCGTCACGATCCGGTCCACCAAACCGTATTCCACGGCTTCTTCAGCTGAGAAAAAATAATCCCGGTCCGTATCCTTCTCGATGCGCTCTATCGGCTGGCCCGTATGATCGGACAAAATTTTGTTTAGTTGTGCCCGGCTTTTCAGAATCCGGTCCGCATGGATTCGGATATCAGAGGCCTGCCCGCGCGCTCCTCCAAGGGGCTGATGGATCATGATCTCGCTATTGGGCAGGGCAAGGCGCTTGCCCTTGGTACCACCGGTCAGCAGAATGGCTCCGAAGCTTGCCGCCATACCTGTGCATATCGTTGATACGTCAGGTTTCACAAACTGCATCGTATCATAAATGGAAAATCCGGCCGTCACCGATCCACCCGGACAGTTAATGTACATTTGGATATCTTTCTCGGGATCTTCGGCAGCCAAATGCAGCAGTTGGGCCACAATGATGTTCGCCATATGGTCCTCAACCTCGCCGGACACCATAATGATACGGTCTTTCAGCAGCCTTGAATAGATATCGTAGCTCCGTTCTCCACGGCTGGTCTGCTCCACAACATACGGTATAGCATTCATATTGCATTCTCCTGTTCTACGCTGCCAATTGAGCCCTCGTCTCGTCCGGCTGCCGCCGTCGCGAGCCCGCTCTGCCCCTTCGTATACTGCTTCCGAGAATGACAGGAAGAAGTGCCTGCGGCTCTGCCACATCCTGTAGTCCCAGCTCAACCAGGCGCTGAATATCACCGCAGCGGAAGGCAGATAAGTACGCCTTCAGCAGCTCTTTGCTTTCCTGATCCTCTGGCAGAGGAAGCGCCTCGGTATGCCGCTGTTTCCCGGCCGCAAGGGAAGCGCGCGCTCTGGCTAACGCCGCCTTTACAGCTCCTTCGGACGTGCCCAGCAGCTCGGCTGCTTCACTGGTTTTGTACTGCCAAACCTCCCGCAGCAGGAAAATGGTCCGCTGCCACGGCGGCAGCCACTGAATGAGAGCGGAGAGCGCCAGCTCAAGATCCGTCCCATACTTGTCATTATACGCCGTCTTTGCGTTTAGACGTGAGGCGGCGCGTTGACCTGCAGCCTGCCGTCTAATCCGGTCAATCCACGTATTCCGCGCTGAACGAATAAGGTAAGCCTCCCAGTTCACGGCCGTATCCTGCAGCGGCAGCTTCCCAAGCAGCTGAAGGCAGGTGCTCTGCACCAGATCTTCGGCTTCCCATTTGGAACCTGTAAGCTTAAGGCAGTATTTCAGCAAGGAAGGCAGAGCTTGCAGAAGCTCGGCATGCGTTTGTTTATTTAAATAATCTGTGTGTGCGGATTTCACAAAGGCCATTAATGGGGCCCCCCTTTGTTAAGTCCTTATAGAAGGTTTCATGAGGAAGACGATTGGAGATACGAAAAGGATACGCTGCAAAGCAAATTTATTTGAATTAAAAAATAAAAACGCTATCCTGAAGAAACTTTGATTTCAGAATAGCGTGTATTAGGTCTAATGGCAAATAATTAAGGATATCGGGACGACACGATTTGAACATTCGATCCACTGTCCCAAAGTAAGCGGCAAGTGTGTTGCTGCGTGTTGCGACCTGTTAACGAGCCTTATGTAGAGCAGGTTTTCGATGCGTTACGACGTGCTGTTAAGGGATATTGAACGTTGTCGGCATAGGTACATGATTGATACATTGATGGTATATCAGAACAGTGCGTATTCTGCTCACCGCGGCGGTATCCGCGAACTCAATCATAGGGTATAATATTGAAAAAGAGCACTTCCCATTTCATTTTCGATAGGTCGCACTTGAAGAGCCAGTCCTAAAGCACTGGGAAAATTGGAGAAAGGATGAGCATAATGGCGGTCAATAAAGAAAAAAAACTTTTGGAGTTGTTTCAGCAGTTGCCTGAAACAGAACAAAACTCCACACTTGATTTTGTGGAATATTTGGCCGAACGGCAGCAACGCAAAACGCTACAACAATTTTATGACAATCTTCCCGAAGTGAACGAACCATTCAGCCAAGAAGAACTTGACCAATTGAATAACAAGGAGGGATTTATTACAGGGGAGGCAGCCAAACGTGAATTTAACCTTGACTTACCATAAAAGCGCCGTGAAGTTCCTCTCCAAACAAGACGCATACAACAGGCAGCGAATATACGCCGCTTTGGAAGGATTAAAGCATATTCCTCCTACCGGCGATATAGCAAAACTCATTTTAAACTACACCTGCATGATGCGTTGATGGTGATCGGGACGACACGATTTGAACATGCGACCCCCTGGTCCCAAACCAGGTGCTCTACCAAGCTGAGCTACGTCCCGATGTGTACATAATCATACTGCTAATTGCGTTAACAGTCAATTAACAATTAGGGTATACGATGGAGCGGACGACGGGAATCGAACCCGCGACCCTCGCCTTGGCAAGGCGATGCTCTACCGCTGAGCTACGTCCGCAAAGTATGATCCGCATTAAAAACTCCCATACCGTTCCAACACAGCTGTGTCTTTGTTTCGTTTATCACATCATATTTGTTCGGGACAGGATGCGTCTACGGGGGAAATCATCTTAATTTCACTGCTCTATTCACAACAGATGCATTATTAAAAAATCCCAACCCCTCAGTTACATTCATGAGAGATTGGGATTTAATTATTCAGCAATCACGTCCCTGAAAACGGATTAAGCTTAAATTTTCCCCCTTGCACCTGTACTGCTTGTGCGGCTGCTTCATTTCCTAGTTCGCATGCTTTTTCTAAAGGATGACCATGAAACAATGATGCAATAAATGCTCCTGTATGGGCATCTCCGGCTCCTATTGTGTCAACCACAGGCACCTTTTTCCCATCAAGAATAATGGTTTGTTCACCGTTGTAACATAATGAACCCTTTGGTCCTAACGTGACAACAACCTCTGTTTGGGTAGATTGATGTAATTTTTGAACAGCTTGTTCGAGATCTGTTTCGCCTGTGAGCTCCAGCATTTCAGTTAGATTACTGTGCACAATAGGTTTTAATGCAAAAAGTTTATCCAAGTGCTCCTTTTTAATGGAAGAAATGCGCGGAGAAGGATCAAATATGATCTTCCCATTAGATGAGTTCTTAACTAATCGATTAAGAATAACGTCCGCTTTTTCTCCCTCAAGTGAGTAACCCGTCAGGTAAATATATTGATAATCCTCAATATCGATCGGACTGAACCATTCATCTTTCCAATATTCCTCGATACCGTTAAAGGTAATAAAGGTACGTTCCCCACTTTCTTCTACAAGCGATAAGCTCCAGCCATTGTCCATGCTGGAATCTTCAATTAACAGTTTATGTCCTTCTTCGTTAAACGTCTTTTTTATCATATCAGCGTAAATTCCTTTGCCGACTGGAACCATCAGATCATACTCGACATCCAGTTGCTTTAAAACATTGGCTACGTTATATGCGCATCCCCCCACAATACGGTCAATCACTTCTCCCGGGATATCCTGTCCCGTTTCAGGGATGCGCCGGACTTTGGCTATCACATCAATGAAAACGCCTCCAATAAGAAGTACTCTATTACGATTAATCTTTCTCATATTTAACCTCACTCATTTGCTTAATTTTAGCCTGTATGGAGAAGTAATAGTAACCTCCACTGATTAATAGAGTAATGGGGATGAAGTAACTGGATTCAATAAAATTCCTCAGGATCAAAGCTGAACCGACACCTAAAATCCAGCCGATTACACCGCCTGTATTAAACGGATTGAACGAAGGATCCTCCAGCAGTTGTTTGTTATATCCGGCACGTCTTCTTAAGAAAGTATAATCAATCAAATATATCGCGATCCATGCGGCTAAGCCAATACCTAAATAACTTAAAAAGGTTTGGAAATTTCCCATAAAGTTGTTTGAAACAACAAGTACATAAAGCGGGATGATTGTGATAAGGACAGCATGAATAGAAATGGCGGTGGCATCTTTAACCTTTAAATTAAATGAAGCAAGGATAAGCCTTGATGATTTCAGCCCAATAAAGCACATAGGAGTTATTCCGCCAAGGGCAGCAATTAAATAGATAATGGTCATCCATCCCGGTAAAACGCTTCCAATTAATGCTACTGGATTTTCAGCACTCGCCAGTCCATCTACCTTGGACGCCAATAGAATACCTGTTCCAATAATCAGAAATAGGGGGATGAATGCTCCTGCTGTCACATTAAAGATGATGGATCTCGAAGAATTCTTTCTGCTTTGATAGCGACTGTAGTCAGATGCCGCCTTTGTCCAAGTAAGTCCTGTTCCGATAATGACAAACATCAGGGCCGGTAAAAAACTGGAAAACCATGATCCGGACTTCATACTAAAAAGATGATTCCAATCCGTTTTCGGTATGAGGAATGCCAGTACAACAATGGTCAGACCACCAAAAACATAAGTAAAGAAAGCTTGGGCTTTAACCAGTGTTTCCTGGCTAAACGATACAGACACCAATACCAAACCGGCAAAGATTAACCAGGCTATAAATTTTAAAGGTGTACTTGTTTCTATCCCGAATTCGTTGAAGATCGACAGAAGCACCAAAGTACCTGTCGTAACATTCACCGATAACCAGCCCACTTGCCCAAACCATCCTACCAAAGCCGGTATGAAATTACCTTTAAAACCAAACGCTGCTCTGGACATGACAAAGGTGGGTGCCCCGCTGTCACGTCCAGACAAACTCGCATACCCCACCAGTGCAAAAGATAACGGGCCAAGAAGGGCAACTAAGATCGACTGAAAAAAGCTTAATTGATAGTTTACAATAATTGCGCCATACACAATTCCTAATATTCCTATATTCGCTGCAAACCACATAAAAAATAAATCCCGCGGCTTACCCGTTTTTTCACCATCCTGAAGAATGATGGACTGCTCTTTTTCCATAACTTACACCCCTTTAAACTGTGACTTATGGGATTCTATAAAATGAGCATAATTTTTCAAGTCTACATTATTTTCACGATCAATGGTTTCAAGCCAATCTTTACGGATCGCATCGTGGCCATATTTTGCGCCGCAAATCGCTGTCGCCATCGCTCCGATCGTATCCGTATCGCCGCCAATGTTTGCACAGATTACAGCACATCGGTTCGGGTCTTTTGCATAATAGGCCATCGCCAGTGCAGCCGGAACTGATTCACTTGTCATGGTACCGCATCCGATGACATCATAAATTTTCTGAGTGAAAGTTTCTTCGTCATCCCGGTACTTATCCGCAAATTCAATACCAAGCTTCAAGCGCTCCGGAATGGAAGCCGCAAAAGTTTCTGCTCCTTTCTTTGCAGCCAGTTCATAAATGTTTAAAGCTCCCTCGATAATTTCCCCCCAGCTTTTGTCTTCTATCGAAGCGCTTACAGCATATGCAATCATGGCCGCACCGCCGATGGAAACATCCGTTGAGTGAGTTACTTTACTCACCTCATATACGTATTGCGCTAACTCTTCAGATTGAGCTGTTGAGAATAAGGCACCAATGGGAGCAATTCTCATAGCCGCTCCATTCGTAAGTGCTTTTCTTGTGAATTCACTTACATCTCTTCCTTCTTTAATCGCCAGGAGCGCCGATTTTGAACTTGGGCCTAATATATTATTTTCAAAGGCATCAGTGCGGATTGCCCACTCCAGGAGTTTTTCAGCAATTAGGGTGTCTGAAGGAACAAAATTATTTTCAATTAATGCATCTAAAATAAGCAGTGCCTGTGTCGTATCGTCTGTAAATTGCCCTTTAGTAAAATTACAAGCAACGTCATTTTCTTTTGGACCATCTAAAAATTCAGTAATGTGACCAAAATGGGATTTCACTTTTTTACGGCCCCACAGCTCGGAGGGCATCCCGAGCGCATCTCCAATTGCCATACCATATAACATACCTAAAATCTTCATATAGTGCCTCCTCTTTCAACTTGTTTGGTTGTACGTACAAGTTAAAACGATAATATAATACGCCTGACAATCTGTCAAGCGCATTATATGTACTGATTTAATTTAAATTGAAAATGCGGCCCATAAATATTGTGTATTTTTTCAATCTCCATGCCGTCCTTGCTATAAACATTTCCTCTAGCTTCAAGCAAAGGAATCGGGTTGTCCAACTCCAATCTCTCGCACATTTCGTCATCACACATAATAGGATTAATATCCAAAACGACATGATGTGGAAATATTTGATATTCCTTGCGCAATGTTTGATATAGAGAAGTACTACTAAAATCAAACTGATCGATACCTTTAAATACATCAAGAGGAAGCATGGATTGATCGATGGTCATCCATCTTGTTTTGTTATTTAGCTTTATCCCACGAAGACGTTGCAGCTTAAAATAGGCAATATTGTCTTCCATAACAATTTCTTTTTTCAGCACCTTAGTGACAGGTTGTTGGTTCTTTTTAAAGGACAGATCCGTAAAGCCTTGAAAGTTCCAAAGATTCTGTTTGGTTTCACGCAACCTTACAAAAGCGCCTTTGCCCTGTTCTTTTTCTACAAGTCCTTCTTTCACTAATTCTTCAAGGGCTCTTCTTATGGTACTGCGTGTGATACTGAATTCTCGCATTAACTGATTTTCCGAAGGTAAAACTTCACCCTCTTTTAAACTGCCGTTCAAGATTTTATCACGTAATCTGTTTTTTAACTGAACATATAACGGGAGATCATTATACTTGTCTAACATTTCATTTTCCCCTACGCTTTAATAGTGTTACATAAATATCTCTTGGCTCATTATAACATAATCCATATTATTGACTCCCAGAAAATTTACACCCCCCCTAAAATTGTACTATTCATTTCTGAGTTGCTCATGATACTCATCCCCTTTTATGATAAGGATCTCCATAATATCAGCCCAAGACCATAGAGCGAAGCTCAATGAATTGATCTCACCTGCTATAAATCACGGATATACCATGCATCGCATGCAAAATGGTCGGAACCTGCCAGCGGTGCTTCCAGCTGTTGAAAGCCGTTTTTCGTATAGAAGCGGTTGGCTGCGTGCATATTTTGCAGCGTCTCCAGATAACAAGCTTTATAATGCTGTTTTGCAAATCGGAGCGCGGTCTGCAGCAGTTGGGACGCAACTCCCTTTCCTCTCGCTTCCGGAAGGAAATACATCTTCTGCAGCTCGCAGATTCTTGCATCAGGGGAACCGAATTCCGCGATCCCGCAGCCGCCAAGCATCTTGCCGTTTTCATCAAACGCAACCCAATAAGCCCTGCCTTTGTGATTATAATAATCGGACAGATGGCTCAAGCTTTCGTCTTCCCATGCCAGCCCTGCACGATTTCCGCCAAACTCGATTAAGCATTGCCGAATAATCGCTTCTATAGCGCCATTATCTTTGGCTTGAATGGTTCTTATATTCATCTGAAACCTCCGTAAACTCAGTAGAGACTCGATAGGGAGAAAGACACAAGCAGATTTCTCCCTCTCGAATTCCTAGTTTTTTAAGCTTGAAGCATATTGTGGGTCATGGATGGTCTCCTTTGGAACGGGTAATATTAGGTTTCGCTTTTGAACGTTTTGCCCAGTTGCCCGCTTAGCCCGAAATAGTGACGGAAATTATATATCAGCGGATTCCATTGCACAGGGTCTACATGACGATCATCGATCAGGATGGACTCGTGGGCATGAACGCATACCGCCTCAACTTCCACGATCGAGAAACCTTCAGCCGTCTGCATATTGCGCACAACAGCTTCGATCTGCAGCGGGCATTCGCCCACTCGCAGTGGCCGTACCTCCTGCGAAGGCACGTCCGTAAAGCCGGCATAAGCAAACTTATCCTTCACATGTCGATATCGGGGGCGCTTCGCATCCGGCACGGGAGTGGCCCCCGTCAGCGGGGCAAGCCGCTCCACCTTGTCCCAAAGCGAAGAATCGGGCAGATTGACGACGGTTTCCGGACGCCTTCTCAGATTCGCCAATCCATGGCTGCCCTCGCCAAGCCCCAGCACGATCCGAT
This sequence comes from Paenibacillus terreus, assembly GCF_042138595.1. Classification (NCBI taxonomy): domain Bacteria; kingdom Bacillati; phylum Bacillota; class Bacilli; order Caryophanales; family Paenibacillaceae; genus Paenibacillus; species Paenibacillus terreus. Next base: position 16,074 of record NZ_JBHIRX010000033.1, read on the forward strand.
TTCCGAGAGCCCAGGCGGAAGACATCGGTGTCAGATTCGTCGATCCGTCTTCGTTGAGTGTAGATAGCAAAACGACGGCCGAACCGAAGTACAGGATGGACGGTTGAATGACCCGGCTTTGATTAGAGAACATCTGTTTCATTATATCACCTCGACGACCATTATACCGTCGAATTAGTTCGGCCGCGGTCGAAATGTCCCTTCTGTTTCAGAAAAAAGTGCTGTTGATTTTGAAAATGCAGCGTGTTAGAATAAGTCAACTTAAAACCGGACTAAAAAAGGGGAATCGAAAGCACATGCTCCTCACTGTTCGTTCTGAAGGGTAAGCTTAATTGCATACGAAGCAAAGATTCGTTTGAAGGTCTCAAGGTTCTGTCCGATAGGCAGAGCTTTGATTCGTCATGCGGCTCTCCTGCTTCTCCTCTTCAGAACATCAGAACAACAAGCAGCTCTTTGGCACAAGTGAGGCCGCATCGTATTATGTGTAGTCTTTTGCTGAAGCTACAGCTTCCATGGATCTGGAGTTCCATGGAAGCTTTTTTTTGCTGCATAAAAAGGAGAATTCCCATGCACCGTTCAAATCAATTGCCTTACTTTTTCTTTAGCCTGCAAGGAGTTTCCATGCTGGGAAGCCGCATGACCTCCATTGCAGTCGGTATCAAGCTGTTTCATGAAACGGGTCAAGCAACTCCCCTGCTGCTGTTATCGCTTTTCAATGAGCTTCCCCTCTTATTGTTCAGTAACTGGATCGGCATTGCTGCGGACCGGTGGAAACGCAAAGCAGCGATCATCGCGGGTGATACAGGTCAGATGATGTGCACAACTTTGCTCGTTGGTTGCCTTGTCAGCGACAACTTCTTACTATGGCCCATCTATGCAATCGCCGCTTTGCAAGGATTGTTTATGGCGCTGCAAAGCTCGGCGACGTCGGCCTTGATTCCGCTGATGGTGCGGAATAAGGAACTGGATCGGATGAATTCGCTGAAAGAGCTGCTCTTCCCTCTTGCTGGGGTGATCGCTCCCTCCCTAGCCGGTATGCTGTACGAACCTTACGGTATCGCCGGAATTTTGGTTGTGGATCTGATCACATTCCTGATCGGAACGGGGGTCATTGCCTTGCTTCCGCTGCCGGAAATGCAGCGCGAGGAGTCACGGCCGGAAGGAAGCCGCTTGTGGATTGAGGCGATTCAAGGTTACCGGTTCCTCTGGAAGCAAAAACCGCTTCTCTATCTGTTTCTTTATTTCGGTTGGTGGAATTTTATATTGAATGGGCCGTTGGAACTGGCCATCCCTTATTTTCTGCAGCGTACAGGGAGCACCGACATCATGTCCGTTCTTCTGGGAGTCATGAATGCAGGCGCTTTGGCAGGAGCGGCGGCGGCTGTATGGTGGGGGCATTTCCGCTATAAAATCAGGTTCATCTTCTCCGGCTCTATCCTCACCTCCTTGATGTTTGTTCTTCTCGGAGCAAGCAGCCATACCGGAATGATGGGAACCGCCTTGTTCCTGCTGATGCTCCCACTGGCCATGACGGGAGCTTTGTTCCACTCCATTCTGCAGCGAAAAACACCGCTTGCTCTTCAGGGAAGGGTGTTCGCCGCCTATGGGCAGCTGTGTGCTGTCATGGCTCCCTTGTCATTTCTCGTCACAGGGCCTCTCGCGGATCGGTGGCTTGTAGCCCCTTTGCAGATAGAGAAACATCCATGGCTTCATTCGCTTATCGGATATGGCTCGGGGTCTTGGATTGGCTTCATTTTTGTCGTTAGCGGTCTGTTGCTGCTAATGGGGGCGCTTTGGACGTTATCCTCCCGCAAGGTGCGTCAGCTCGATGAGGAGATTAAGCCCTAGACCAGCAACGGACGTCGGTATATTGCCGGCGTCCGTTTTTTCGTTCCTTTCAATTGCTTGGCTATCGTTTTATCATCTTACGCGGAGTTATGTGCGTAAATCTTTTGAATTTTGTGGTAAAGTGGCTTTGATATTCTCCCACTATTATATTCAATATCGTTGCCTTAAGTTGAAGATAGATCACTTCGAGTGGTGAAATGGACATTGGACAACTAAAAATTTCTATCGGACTATTTAATTCCAATAACTTTGGTTTTTTGCCCCCACCTTCAACCGTAATTGAAGGAGGTTTTAATGGGTTTAAATGCTATTTTTTCTCATTAATAACGAATAAAACTCCAGTGAGAATTAAGGCCGAGCCCATCCAGAACGTTGTGCCTATGTTCTCTCCTAGAATAAGCCATCCAAGTAATGTTCCAACTACGGGTTGAAAGAAGAAAAATAGCCCTCCGCTTGAGGCGTTAAGCATTTGCAATCCACGATTCCACAGTAAAAATCCACCTGCGGTTGAGACAATGCCCAAATACAAGATTCCTCCCCAAATAGTAGGGTGAGTCAGTTGAGAGAAATTAATTGCGTGTATCCGTGGAAAAACAAAAGGAGTGAGCACAATTAGAGCTACCAAGATGGAATAGAACGTTACCACAATTTGCGAGTAATCTCCCGGCACACGCTTCACAAGTACGGACATGAGTGCCCATGTTAAAGCGGCAATAAGAAGAGAAATACCACCAAGTTTACTGGACAACTCCAGATGACCGGTTCCAACAATAAGGAAAACGCCCATTGTAGCTAAACAAACAGAGAGCACCTTTTTTAAATTCAACCGTTCTTTAAGGAATAAGCGAGCAAAAATAACCATAAATGCTGGTGTGGAAGAAGTAATTATGGCCCCCATTTGTGCTGAGGATAACATTGTGCCTACTTCCTGGGTAACAATCGAAATCGTGTTACCAATAACCCCAATAGCTATGATTATTAAGAAGTCACGTTTGTGGATCCGCCATTTCTGGTGGGTAACCATCCCGACCACGAGTAATGCGGCGATAGCCACTAAATAACGCATCCAAACCAGTTCCAGTGGCGGTATGACTGATACTACAATTTTCACAACAACGTACATGCCACCCCAAATGCTGGCGGCTAAAGCTAAATAAATAGAACCGAATAAGGTATTTTTCATTTTTTGCCCTCCGTTTTTAACTAAGGTCAAGAAACCCCTAACGGAGAGATGTAGCCACCTTAACTCCACTAAGGGCGAGAAGATGCTACGGGTACATCGTTTTCAAATAACGGAGCCTTAAACATTTTGATTTCACCTCTAGTCCGAGATTAGCTGCAATTATATTGCTTCATAGTAGCAGATATTAAACCCCTTGAATAGACAAACTGCGTTTAGTAAGCCCTGGTGATTTGAACTACTCTACCGAATTACGACATTACTGGTGTCGTCATCCTGGGATAAAACCGGATTATAGAGTCACGACTAACGAATTAGAAGAGTGATTCGGTTGTAACGGCTGCATCTCTTTTTACAGAAAATCCATGATAGTGTTTTCATTTTTATAAAAGACCTGTCACAGACGATCATCGTCGCGACGAACAAAACAATCCCTGGATACCATTTGGTCATCAAGATGATGGCGTCGTAACGGGGTGGTCTTAGACGCGAGGTCCCTAACAAACGAAATTGGTTAGTGCCGGAGCGTTAGAAAAGCCCGAAGCACTACCGTAAAAACAAAGAAGGCAAGCTCTACGCAGCCACGCGAACCCGCCGCAATGCCATCCATGGAGGAAGGCTTGGAGTCAAAAGCAAACTCAGAATACCGTACAATCAACAACAGTTCAAGCGACTTGCTGCTGATCGTATGGCTGATGCCGGATTGGGTGAAGCCCAGCGCCTCCGCCGACTTCGTCAGACTGCCCAACTCCACCACGCCAGGAATACTTCATACTTAATCAGACTCATGTGTAACTCCCTCTCGATTCATGATCCACGACCGCCAACATTTATGTTCATCTTGAATACAACTCAAAGCTATCTTCGGCTCAAGTAATGAGCAATACTTTGCAAATGTCGAGTATGCAAAAAGCCCTTGAATCTCCTCGACAGGAAACTCAAGAGCTCGTTCATTGTTAAATTGGTGCGGTCGAGAGGACTCGAACCTCCACGGGGGGTTAGCCCACACGGACCTGAACCGTGCGCGTCTGCCAATTCCGCCACGACCGCATATATTGGAAACTGGTGAGCCATGAAGGACTCGAACCTTCGACACCCTGATTAAAAGTCAGGTGCTCTACCGACTGAGCTAATGGCTCTTAATAAAAAGTAACGCTTTGGTGAACTCTGTTTAGGTTCCCAGGTCTGAAACTTGCTACGTAACCTTCGGGGTACTCTCATTTTATGAGAGACTGCGAAGCTAGTCCTAACGAAGTGCCGCTCCGGCGAACCCTATTGGGCTCTCATCCCGATTTTTTTCTAAAGTGGCGGAACCGACGGGATTCGAACCCGCGATCTCCTGCGTGACAGGCAGGCATGTTAGGCCTCTA
>NZ_JBHIRX010000034.1:0-10870 GCF_042138595.1 Paenibacillus terreus
TCTTTACCTGATCCAATGGGATAATCGTGCAAAGCTCCCGAACAGTGAGTTCACATGCCTTGCCACGGTCGACGGGCGGCTTGACTGTCAAGCCTTAACTTTCGCAGCATGAAACCGGCAAACTTGCAAGGAGGGGATTCGAATTCCTCAGAACCCAGCAGCGACAAAGGTTTAATTGGATTTGTCCTCTGTGAAAGTTGAGTTCTTATTTGTTGAGAATTTCCTGATTTCTACCATATTCGAGCAGAAATTTTATCCTGTAATACTCAAAGATAAGATCGCGCTCCATAACTCCACAGTTATGAAGCACCCACGGTTCAGCCTGGGGCGGGATGCCGACAGAGTACCCTCTTCTCTTGAATTCGAAGCATTGGGATACGTCATAATAATGCCAGCCGTCAAAAATGTCCTCCCGCCACGGAACATCATATTGGGTCGCCATCAACAGGCCATCCAATGCAGCTGCGCTTTGAAAAGGAGCCTCTGCCTCATCAAACGTCAAATAATGGTATATGTTGCGGTTCTCAAGTATTCTTCCAAAACGTTGGTCCGACTCCCACCAAACCCCGCTATCCGGAACAGTTCCCGAACCAATAAGCCCGACCAGACCGAGCTGTGGATGGGTTTTGAACAATTCAAGCAGATCGTGAATAAAGTTGCGGTTCATGATGTATGTATCCTGGTGCAAATAGACCTTGTACTTCGCGCGCGATAGGCGAATGGCCTGATTGTAACCGGACGTGAGGCTGGACGCTCCTCTGATGGCGAGAACTTGGGTATGAACGCCTGACGGTACAGACAGATAACGAAGGTGATCCTGGCATACTTTATACAGTACGTCATCATTCACGCAGGTTATAAAGCAAACGGAATTTTCTTCTTCTGTCATTGTCTTCACTCTCATTCCCGTATGATCTCCTGAATCATATGCAGCAGTGTTTTGGAGTATAACCGTAATCTAAAAAAAAGAAGCAGCTCAATCGCTGCCTCTTTCAATGCATCCGAGTTTTGAAGGCACTATAGGGGAGCTAATCATCCGTTCATTCAATCGTTATCTCTTTCTCATGGGCTTGCTTGCAAATTTGCTGCCAAGCTTGCTGCCGGATTTGCTGACTGCTTTGCTTTTCATTTTCGCTCTGGCGCTGCTTACGCTTGCCTTACGGCTCGCACTGGACTTGCTGCCCGCGCTGACTTTCCGGCCGCTCGCAGCCTTACGGCTCACAGCAGCCTTGCGGCCTGCTGCGGATTTCTTCTTGAGATTCTTTTTCCGGTAGCTGCTGACACTTGCTTGCCCAGAAAAACCGTATCCTCCAGGATATCCTCCCAGGTCCTGCGGAGAATCTATCTCGTCTCTCACAGTGTATACATAAGAATGATGGTATACAGGGCAGCAATGATATTTCTTCACAATCTCAATTGGATGAATGACCTGGACCAGTTGCTTCTTATAAATGTTCTGAACCTGAGTCTGCGTTGGAGCTGTAACCATTTGATCCGGGCAATTTCCGTTGCTGCAGTCTGCGCCGTAGTTGTAACCGGACATTCAATCACCTCCTGTTGTTATACTGCATTATATGCCGATGCAGGGGAGGAGCTTGTTTGTTCGTCTATGTCCAGTAAAATAGGTGCCTGACTCGGACTCGTCGCCCACGGTCACGGAGTCATTGCGACTCTGGAAGCGGCTTGATTCTCATCATGGATTTCAGCTCGCTTCGCTCCAGAAACGGGTACATATCTTCAATCGGCCGGTTCACAGCCAGCCTCGGATGCACTTCCGTCTCCGTCTCCAGATTGATCTCCACAAGAAAAGGTCCCCGAGTCTCCAGCGCTTCACTGATCACATATTGAGCCTCTTCATACCTCATAATCCTCTTGGCCGGAATATCGTATGCCTTCGACACCTTCACGAGATCAGGACATCCATAGCCTTCGACCGTCGATTGGTGGCGTCCATCCATATGCATATCCTGAAATTGCCGGACCATCCCCAGGTGATGATTATTCATAACGAAGATTTTCAGCGGCAGCTGATTTTGTACAATCGTCTGCAGCTCCTGGATGTTCACCTGAAAACCCCCGTCACCTGCAATGACCACGACCCGGTCCCCCGGACGGCATATCGCGGCTCCAATCCCCGCCGGAACGGCGAAACCCATGGCCCCCATTCCGCCCGCGTTCAACAAACGCTGCCCCCGCTTCAATTGAAAAGACTGGCTGGCCCACATCTGATGCTGTCCGACATCGAGCACAATCAGATCATTCTCCTCGCAGTAAGCAGACAGAAGCTGGACGAACAGATTCGGATCGATGCTGCCGCGCTTCGTCGGCTTCACACCACTTGGATAGCGGAGCATATAATCCTCAATCGTCCGCTTCCATGCTGCATATTTGTTCTTCGGGGCCTTGGGCAGCCGCTTGTTAAGCTCCTTCAGAAATCGCTTCACATCGGCATGAATGGCAACATCCGCTCTGACCTTGGCGTTCAGCTCGGTGAAATCGATATCCACGTGGATCTTCCTGGCTCCGCGCGCAAAGGTTGCCGGTTGAGTGCCGGTCTGGCGGGTATCCAGCCTGGAGCCCAGCACGAGCAGCAGGTCGCAGTTGGCCACAGCCAGATTGCTGTAGCGGTTCCCATAGGTGCCGATCAACCCTATACTCAAGGGATGGCTGGTGGGGAGGGCATCCAATCCAAGCAGGGAGCTGACGACGGGAATGCTGCTCCTCTCGGCCAACTCCTGCAGCTCCGCGGCGGCGTTCCCGGCCCGGACTCCTCCACCGGCGAGAATCAGGGGACGCTTAGCCTGGCTCAGCAGATCAAGAACCTTCTCCAGCTCCGGAATTCCAGCGGCACCCGCTTCATTATTGTACTGACGGTGCTCCTCGCTGCCGAAGAAGCTTTCCAGCTCATCCGGCTCGATCTGCGCGCGCTGCACATTCATGGGCAAATCCAGCAGGACCGGTCCGGGACGTCCATTCTGGGCGATGAACACCGCCTTCTCCAGCTCATACCGGATCTTCTTTTCGTCGATCACTAATTTCGCATACTTCGTAATCGGCTTGACGATACTGACGACATCCGTTTCCTGGAAGCCGATTTGTCTCACAGGCCGGTCAAACCTGAATTCATACGTATTGACTTGCCCGGTTATAAACAGACACGGCACCGAGTCGAAATAACAGCTGCCGATCCCGGTCAGCAAATTCAGCGCCCCCGGTCCGCTGGCAGCCATGGCCACGCCAAGCTTGCCATTGATCCGGCTGTAACCTTCGGCCGCGAAGGCGGCGGCCTGCTCATGGTGCATCGATACCGTATCGACCTCCCTGGCGTCAATGGTTGAATCGATCAGATGGGCAATGGCCTCGCCGGTCATTTCGAATATATGTCTGACACCTTGCCGGCTGATGAAATCGATGACATAATCGGATAATTTCACCCTGATCCTCCTTTTAACAGATGCCTTGCATTAAACCGCCCCCATGTACTCGCAGTCTTCTCTCTATGACCATCTGCTTCATATCCGTTCGCTGCCTTCATTCGGGCCGGATCCATCGTGGTTTACAGCTTTACTTCTATCTATATGTGCCCACCTGCAAATGATGTGCCTGCAAAATGAGGAACACAAACCGAAGCATAATTGATGGATTGACGAATATGATGTAGTAAAGCGGACAGGCAAAGAGAAATTCACAACAAGCTGGAGGGTGTACTGTGATTAGAAATAGAAAAGAACGCTGCGTTCTAAACAATGGAGTGGAAATGCCATGGCTGGGACTGAATGAAATGCTTGTGGGAGAAGAGGTCAAGCGTTATGGACTTCCAGGGCGGGAGCCGTTCATAACGATTAGACTGTGATACAAATGTCACTTGCCGTTATACCGGCGATTGGCGCCTTGAACCTCAACCAAAGGTTCGGTGAACATCCCGATCCATTCGCGTTTCCGGGATGGACGCCTTTAATATAGATGACGGCTGTACACAGGCCCGCGGAAGTCGCGACCCCGCTGGTTCCTGCTGTACATGTCCTGTCGCCTCTTGAATGCTTGCAGGCCATACCTCTGAAGAGCTGAGGATCGCGTCTGATCGCGAAATCCTGCCGCAACACTGGAGCATCGGCTGGAAACATGGTTGTCCGCTGCTCATTGTTTGCTCTGGCAGCTCAGGTATGGCCGGTTATAAAATCGTATCCTTTGCTTTTAAGAGCATAGACCGAATTGCAGCTCCCGCCCCTGGTCCAAAACGTATTTTTGCCTATGGATCATGAGCTGCACATTCTGTGCCTATGCTTCTGATGTTCATGTATGGACGCCGTTTTTTCCTATACAGCGTCTGCTTTTGCTCTTTTATCAACTTATATATTTAACCATACTGGAGCAGAAGTACTATATACGCATATACTTTAATTTTTAACGCTCTTTTAACGCTCCTACTATGCTCTACTATATGTACAATATTTAAAGCTCCTGACGCTCTTATTATTTCTTACAATTTCTTATGCATATTCTTCAATGTAAAAATCCTGAATGTAACAATAACAGATCATGCATCTATAACTCTGTTTGTTTTATATATAATCGTTTCTGTTTATGGATCGTTGTTTTTTTATCAGGTTCATAGCTCATGCTGTTCACAGATCATTATTTCAAATTTTAAATATCGTAAAAATAACTTCTTTACGTGACATAACACCGAGACCATTCATGTAATTGCCGCCACGCAAGAACGGCACGAACGAATTCTGGGGGAATTGTCCTTACGGTCGATTGAGCAAGAAGCCTATATGCGTAGAGACAAATAAACTAATTTCCATATATCTTTCATAACTTCATGAATATATCAAAGCAGGCCTGAACATAATACGTCTACTATATGACTAAGGAGATGGCCGCTATGATGCAATGGATCAAATTCGTAGTTATGGGGATTGTGTTCTGGCTCATTGCCACAGCCTTCTTCCGGCTGCTTGGCCCGTATGTGCTGCTCGGCCCGCAAGAGACCTACTTCGTTTCGTTCCTGCTCCTGCTGCTATCCGTCATCCTGCTGCTCGTCGCCGGAATATCTCTGTTTGTCAGGCTGCGCATGTACCGCGACAGAGGCTCCGCGACACGCTTCGGCTTCTGGCTGGCTTTGAGCGGACTGGTGATGAACGGGTTCATTTTTATGTACCGGTCTTATGTATACCCGGACTTTACTCCGGAACAACATGAATCCTACGTCATCTGTATCCTGTTCGGCTGCGCATTGGCGCTGTGGGTCCCTTCCCTGATGGACCGGCTGATCCGCACCAAGACCAAAAAGGTAACGTTCGAAGCAAATGTGGACTCCGGGAAATCCTCCGTCACCGATGCGAAGCCCGTGACTCCCCCGCAGGATGCAGACATCCTCGATGAACATCAGGAGTTTCATACACCCATGGATGAATCCAAGCGTGAATGAGACGAATCCCGGAATATGGTAAAGGCCACTTGCAGGACGCCGGTGGCCTGATGTTTCCCCTGTAATCTTTAAGCATCTTATACACCCATAGGCTCCCGGAATCGGATTCTCGCATCACCGAGCATCAGACTCGCCAGGGTTAAATAAAGATCCGCATTTATCCGGTCTCCGGCGGATGCGAGTAATTTCCCGAGTCCCACACATGCCAGATAGGTGCCGTGTCCAGACACGCCCGGATATTCCCCCTGCGCAGGTCCCAGGCTCAGCGCTTGCCGTAATGCATCAATGGCTTTGCCCGTTTGGCCCAGTGCCTGCAAGCCCTTCGCCATCAGGTGATACAGATCCGTGAAGTCCGGAAACAGCGTTATACTTTCCAGGCTGTATTGAACCAGATCGTGATAATCCCCCATGGATTCCAGTGTCATCAGCCTGTATTTATGCGCACTGGACAGTACAGCCTTCGGGAACCCGGACGGATCCTCCAGCGCTGAATTAAAATGCTTCAGCGCGTTCTCCAAATCATTCATTCGATAAAGCTCAATCCCCAGGTAATAGTGATTCTGCCGATAATCCGGGTTCTCCCTGAGAGATTGCAGGAGCAAAGATATATTTCGTCTGATTTTGTCCTGACGCAAAATATTTTTGGCCAGATTCCCGTAATGATGGATATGGATATCGACCTGCCCGACCTTCATGGCAGGATTGGCCCACAGCACGCTCGGCAGAATCTGTTCGTGAATTCTTCCTTCAAAGCGGTATTGCGGCCGGTTCCGCACCATCCGATCCAGACTGGCATGTGATGTTTCTCCTGTCTCCAGATGGTTGATGAAATAAAATTGAATGACTTCGATATTCTGCTCACGAATTGCATCCCGGGTCAGAAGCTCTTTGAGCCTGTCGGCCTCTTCCACATCCATTTCTTCATCGGCATCCAGCCATAAAATCCAGTCTCCCGTAGCCTCTTCGAAGCCCCGGTTGCGGGCAGCCGAGAAGCTGTCCTGCCACGGCATGTGAATCACTTTCGCCCCGAAGGCCTCGGCAATCGATACGGTATTATCCGTTGAACCGGTATCTACAATAATGATTTCATCCACAATGCGCATGACACTGCTGAGACATTTCGGAAGATATTCTTCCTCGTTCTTGACAATCATGCATAGCGAGATGCTTGGTTTATCCATAGCCCACCTCTTCATTGAAATACGGATGAGTCTCTCCTCCAACACCTGAACGTTGAATTCAGAGATCCGTCCCTCCATTCTATTCCCTTGAGCTCTGTCCTAGACCAATGGGGGGGCAGCAAATTGGAGAATATCGCCCCTATATTCTATAGAACGCCGGCAGAAAAGTTGTGGGCTTATGGCAGTGGATAGCAAAAGGCCATGCCTGCCTCAATGGCCTGCATAGCTCGAGTATGTTGCACTAACAATAACAAGAACAAGTGTCCCTTTTTTTATGCCTGGAAAGCATTGTAGGTCAACGCATACGATTTGTGCAGAGCATCTGTATGGAAGAAAAACTCCGGGTAGTGTATGGAATCACCTAATGAATGGATTAGATGAATCTCTTGATTATACTCCATACTGGAACCCGTTAACTTCGACAATACAACATATAAGTAGTAAAGGTCCGTATAATCCGGGTGCATCTTCATAGCTTCGCGTGTAAGGTTCAAGGCATCCTCATCTTTTTCCAGTTTTATTAAACATAAGATGACCCACTTGGTGAATACCGCTTTATATTTAGGATCGCTTGCCTCATTGGTATTCCTTAAAAATACTGCTAATGCCTGTTCGTAATGTTTCTGCCGAAAAAGGTCCAATCCTCCCTGATACACATCCATGATGTTGGGATTGCCTTTCACTACACAAAAAATGCGTTCCTTTGCCTTCACAAAGGTGTTCTTCTTACGTGCGGCAATTTCCCACCTGCCCATATCATGGTGTTCCAGCCATTGATTATAGAGCTTCGGAACCTCGATTGTGTCGCTGTGGGTTTTCGTAAGAACATCTGTAAATTTTTCATAATCCGCGTTATTCAGGAAATCCTTCTGACTCACATAGATATCCCACTCGTCCAGTCCCTGGACCGCAGGAATGGAGTAAGAGGCACAATGCAAATAATATTCAGCGAGCTTCTTCACAATCACCGACCACTCAAAGTTGGCAGCGGTCAGCAATCCTTGTTGTACCAATTCATGTTTAAGCTCTTCATTTCCGATCACACGCAGCATCTGTTCTGCCAGACTATTCGGGTTATGGATCTCTGCGAGCAAAGCGTTAGATCCGTCAACAACATACTCCAGCACACCTACGTTCTTCGTAGTCACCACGGCGCACCCGCAAGTCATGGCTTCGAGCACAGGCAGTGAGAAGGATTCATAGTGGGAGCCTGCAACAAATACTTCTGCCCCTCTATATAACGCGGCAATATCTTGCTGCGAAGGCTGAACGAACACTTTTCCAACCCCCGGGATTTGCGAAATATCCGCTGCGGGTTCTGAAGTGGAGATCCACAGCAATTCCAAATGCGGGTAAACCTGGTGAACCAGCTTAAATGCCTCCAAAACATCCTTGACCCCTTTAAATTCGACATGGTCGCTTCCCATGATCAATACATATGGAGCATCCCATGCAAACTTGCTGCCCGTGGCATTAAAATTCTGATGATCCACTGCATTATGAATGACCGCAGCATCGCGATCGTAATATTTTTTTATTAAATCTGCTGTTGGTTTGGACACCGTGAACACAAAATCAGCCAGTTGAAACTGCTTATAAGCAAAATCTATTTCCCCTTGACTTAAACGATCGTAATCAAACAGATGTCTATCCCCTTGTTCAAAGTAAACGACAGGAGCGGCGTTGGCCTTAACACACTCATAAATGTGGTGATAATACGTCGCAACAATCAGATCACATCTGGGTAGGGCCTCCCCTACATCCATTCCGAAGGGGACTTGTTTGTACTCGGCATTCAGCTTGAACCAACGCGGGCGGTCGAAATGGGATATAATCGTGACCTTAGCTCCTAACTCGACCAGACGATTGGCCTGCTCAAATATAATCTTAACCCCGCCCCAGACTCCAACCTGATTCATGACATATACAATGTGACATTCCGATAAGGCTGGCGCCGATTTCTGAACTAATTCTTTTCGTTCGGGGGTTATGTTCTCAACATCCCTGCTTCGTCTGAGAAATTGTTCCCACCGCAAGCTCTCGATCATTATCTCCTCTCCTTCAATTAAATTGAATCAGAGCAAATGGATAAAAGTCTTTGGAAATGATCTCTTGAAGTTTAACCGGAACCGGGTCTCCTTCGGTACTTAACACATATAACCGTCCCCCATGATGATGAAGGATCAGATTTAATAATTGAATAAAGGGTTCACACTCTTCGCCAAGCATCGGTCTATTCCATTCAAAGGATATATTTTTTATTTTCCCCTGCTTGATTAATCCCCTCATGCCGAGAAAAGCTTGATACTCTCCGCCCTCGATATCAATCTTCACCAAATCGATTCGATCCATATCCATAAGTTCGCTGTCCAGCGTGACTCCTGGAATCGATATCTTCTTATAGCGATCCACTACATTATTATCCTCAGGTCTTTCGTTAATGGAAGAATAACAAGGAAATCGTTCAGATATCTGAATTTCCAGATTTTTATTTTCAGAATAAATAGCCTTATTGCTGAGGGTAACCTGGTCAGTAACCCAATTCATGGCAAGATTGTCCCGGAGAATTGGGAGCATTTCAGGATTGGCCTCATAACCGATGACCTTTCCTTGTGTTCCCACTTGTCTTGCGGCAAGCAGGGTGAAGTAACCTATATTTGCTCCAATATCAACAACGGTGTCTCCTGCTTTTATATACTTCAGAAAATAATTGGTTAACGGATATTCGAAATATCCCGTCGTAACCAAAACAGGCATTAAACTATAATCCTGCGATGATACTGTAATCCATCCGCCATACCCTAGGCTTATAAGCATTTTATGATCACCAATATATGTACCGTGCATATGTCCGCTCCTTCTCTTCCTTTTTTTCGTATCTCTCCTTCCATCATATTCAGTTAACTGTTTGTTATGACTTCTCAAATAAACCGGGGCAATATTCCTCATCGCTATAACCTCGAAAAGGCTTATGAGCTATGAAGTCTATTAACCCCGGCTCGTTTTCGTCTGGAAGACCGACCGCATCTCGATCGTTGAGTTGATAACCTATACGGAACATACCCGTTATTTTTGACTTTGGGTGAAAGAGCGATGCAGGAAGCGAAAATAATCTGAAACATATCTAAAACGGCCTTCCTTAATCATGTTATCGATGATGTCCCAATCTTGCTGCGGCATGGTTACGGTATAGTGTCTTTTGATGCCCCCTTTGGGCTTGGGACCAGGTTTCTTTCGAATCTTGCCTTGGTGATCGATCTGACTTGCCAATCCTCTGACTTCTTTCTCCAAGTCGTTCAGTTGTTTATAAATGCTATGCAGTCTCCATTCATTATCGAAGGTGAAATCAAGCCGTTCCCTTTCCTTGGTGTGGTCATGATTTGCTCCCATTTCATTTTCGCTCATGCTAGTCAACATACGCTCCACCATGATTTGAATGTTTCTCAGCTGCTCCAAATATTCCTTACGCTCTGCTTGATTGTTCATTCCGATCATCCTTCGATTTGGAAATTGCCCTTAATCACCAGGATGCGTTTCATGAAGCTATTAAGGCTTTAAGGAAAGGTTCGTCTGGATATGTCCATCTCTCCAGAATCGTGTAAACGTCTGAAGGCCCATTTCTATATTCTATGACCGGCACAGAGAGATAAGAACATTGGTTTGTTCACTGGAAGTATACTTTCGCAGAGGACAAATCCAATTAAACCTTTGTAGCTGCTGGCTGGGTTCTGAGGAATTCGAATTCGAATCCCCTCCTTGCAAGTTTGCCGATTTCATGCTGCGAAAGTTAAGTTAAGTGCTTGATAGTCAAGCCGCCCGTCGATCGTGGCAGGGCATGTGAACTCGCTGCCCAGAAGCCTTGCACGATTATCCCGTTGGATCAGGTAAAGAAAAACAGAAAACCGGGAACCGGGAACCGGGAACCGAAAATAGACTTTAGGCGCGTTAAAGAAAATAACGGATCAAATGAGGCGCGAAAATGCCTGTTGTTACGCTATTCAGGACCATCGAATGGGTCTATTATTTTGGGATCGTGCCTTATGGAGAAGCAGATCGATTCGAGATTATGAGGTGATCTTAGGAGAATGCAGATCGGTTCAAGATCATGAGGCGATCTCAAGAGAAGACAGATCGGTTCGAGATCATGAGGCGATCTCAAGAGAAAGCAGATCGGTTCGAGATCATGAGGCGATCTCAAGAGAAGACAGATCGGTTCGAGATCATGAGGCGATCTCAAGAGAAAGCAGATCGGTTC
>NZ_JBHIRX010000035.1:0-10457 GCF_042138595.1 Paenibacillus terreus
ACAGATCGGTTCGAGATCATGAGGCGATCTCAAGAGAAAGCAGATCGGTTCGAGATCATGAGGCGATCTCAAGAGAAAGCAGATCGGTTCGAGGTTATAAGGTGATCTTAGCAGAAAGCAGAGCGTTTAGGTGATGTGAAACCGACTGAGAGAGAAGAAGGGGGTTCGGAGCAAAGCCCTGAAATAATAAAAGACTCTGTCTGGCCCTCGTTGCCGCTTGAACCTGAATTTTTTCGATGTCCTCGTTCATCCTAACCCACACCGGTTCAAGCCACGCACATCATGCTCACCTTTCCTCGTTCAAGCCCTGTGATCAGGACGCTGCCGCAAGAAGCTGAACCGGTTGGCGCGCAATCAATCGGCGGTAAGGGATCGCCGGAATCGCCACGCTCATGGACAACAACTTCTGCCACATCGATTCTTCCCCTCCGGGCAGGCGCAATCGTCGGCGTACGGTGTACTCGTTGAGGTACGCCTGCAGATGTCTGGTGCCCAAGGCAATATATGTACGCTTCAGCGATGTCCACGCCTCGCTCACGACTTTCTTCAAGGGTCTATACAGCCGAAAGGCTTGAGGGAACGACTGTACCGCCGATGCACGGACATCTACCTGTTCATGGATAAACGCAGCGAGTTCGAGTCGATTCGCTCCGTACCCATCTCCCCTTATCTGCGAGACCAGACGGATTTTGACCTGCTCCGGCCCGCCCGACTCCGTGACCGTACATCCCGCTACGACTGCCGAAGCATACGGATGAGGAAACTGTGGCCGGGCCGGATTACGCCCATACAGGTCGCTGTTCACCTTCACGTCTCCGCAGAGCAGCTCCCGGACATCGAACTCCCCGATGGCATGGCGGATGCGGTGGAGCATCAGCCAGGCGGTCTTGTAGGTGACCTGGATCACCTGGCTCAGCCGCATCGCCGAGATGCCGTCGGGCAGCAGGAACAACTCCAGCGCCTGGAACCACTTGGTCAGGGGGAGATGGGTGCGTTCAAAGATCGTGCCGACCAAAGCCGACGTTTGATGCGCACACCTGGCGCACTCGAACAAGGGAATGCGCCGGGAAGTCAGACGGCTGCAGCGGGTGTGAGCGCAACGCGGGCAGACAAAGCCGTTCGGCCACTTCATCGTGATCAATGCCTTCATGCAGTCCTGCTCGTTGTGAAAACGGCTGCTAAAGGATTGAAGTTCTGTTTCCGTTTGGACTTCCATGTCTGCTCACCCCCGAATCAATGATACACGAACGTAAGTTCTTTTTCTCATCATACCAAACATATGTTCCTCTTTCAAGCCGAACACCCCACTTGAGCTGCCTTTTTATTTCTTATCTCTTTTCTCTGATCTCTTTTCTCTTTATTCCTTTCTCTAGGCTCACCTCAACCCATTCTGAGCAAACGGGATAATCATGCAAGGCTGTATGAAGAGGCAACAGGCATCAGGGAACAAGCAACAAGCATCAGGTATCAGGTTTCAGGCAACGGACACCAAACACCATACCCTATAGACACCCGTCTCACTCTGAGTGGGGTGAATCCCCTTCTTCCAAGAAAGCTAGAAAAAAGATGTCTGCTGATTCAGCGTCAACTCCAGCTGTGGATCCCCGTTTTGCCCAGTTACATACTGATCATATGGGAGTGTGATAATGTGAATGAAGAATTCTTAAAAGCAATCGAGCAACTGTTGGATCAGAAACTTGCACCTGTACATGATAGACTTGAGAGAATCGACCATGAGTTTATCTGTACATAATAAACAGGAAAAAGTGGATCATAAGCTAAATTTGTTGGTTGAGAGACAACCAGAAGATATTGGTTCCATTCATAGGTCACTGAGAAACTAAAAGAGACATCTGCCATTGGAAATTCGAGACGGATGCCTCTTTTTTATTTTACTCAGCTGCTCATGGTCATCCTCGCATTGTCGACCTTCAGAGCAGCCAGCGTAAAACACAGGTCCGCGTCCTCCGATCTACCGGCGGATTCGAACAATAGGCCAAGGTCCCGGCATGTTAAATAAGTCCCGAATCCCGCGATGGACGGGTATCCCTGCTCGGCCGGACCGACCCTGAGCGCCTGCTGCAATGAACTAATGGCCTTGTCGATTTCCCCCAGACCCTTGTAACCGATGGACTGCAGATGATACAAATCCGGAAATCCGGGAAATTGAGCAATACTGTCCACGCTGTGCCTGACCAGATCGTCATAACGCCCCATGTCCGCCAGGATTCCGAGCCTGTATTTGTGAGCACTGGACAGCAGCGGTGTCCCAAAATCGTCCTCTTTGCTCAAAAATTCATTAAATTGATCGAGCGCCCCCTCCAAGTCTCTGCTTCTGTATAACTCGACACCCAAAAAGTATAAATAATGCCCTGCATCCGGCTGCTCTGACATCGCTTGGCGAAGCAACGTGGTATTACGGCGCCCTTTATCCTTATCGACAACATTCTCGACCAGATAACCGTGATGGTAGACATGAATGTTAACTTGGCCAATTTTCAGATCAGGCGTGAATTTGAGCATACTGGGGACAATCTGCTCGTGAACCCTCCCTTCAAAGCGGTACTGCGGCCGGTTCCGAACTATTCGAAGCAGAGAATTGTACTCCAATCCGCCTTTAAAGAGGTTGGTGACCACCAATAGAATGCCCTCGATTCCATGCTCACGGGCATCATTATGGGCCAGCAGTTCCTTGAGCTTGCCGGCTTCTTCCGCATCCAACTCTTCATCGGCATCCAGCCAGAGAATCCAGTCTCCTGTCGCTTCATCGAAGCTCCGGTTGCGGGCGTCCGCAAAGCTGCCCTGCCACGGCATCCGAATGACTTTAGCCCCGAAGGACTTTGCGATCGCCACCGTATCATCCGTAGAACCGGTGTCCACAATAATGATTTCATCCACAGTGCCCTGGACGCTGCTGAGGCATTTCGGAAGATATTTTTCCTCGTTCCTGACGATCATGCATAACGAGATGCTTGGTTGCTCCATAGCTCACCTCATATGGGGCTAATCTAAAGAAAAACGTCTATCGACGTACATTCAAAGAAGCCAGACCGCATTTAGCAGTAGTTTTTCTTGCGATCCCAGGAATGGTATACCAAGAGGTTTATACTTTCTGGAATCTTAGGAAACCTGGGAATCTTGAAACCGGAGCCTCGCATCGCCGGTCATGACACTCGCCAGTGTAAAATACAGGTCCGCGCCTTTCATATTTCCGGTACTAGTGTGCAATATGCCAAGGTCCTGGCATGTTAAATAAGTGCCATGTCCCGCCACGCTCGGATATCCTTCCTCGGCGGGGCCCATGCTCAGCGCTTTCCGTAACAGCTCCATGGCCTTGCCGGTTTTCCCCAGTGACTGATAGCCAGTCGCACCCAGATGATATAAGTCCGTGTATCCGGGGAATTTAGATATACTCTCCTCGCTGCAGCGGATCAGGTCATCGTAACGCATCAGATCTGCCAGCATAATGAGCCTGTATTTATGCGCATTGGCCAGCAGCGCCTTTCCAGTATCAGCTTCAGCCCTGTTCAAAAATATATTGATATTGCGGAGAGCTTCCTCCAGATCATTAATTCTATATAGCTCCACGCTCAAATAATAATAATAATGCGGATATTCCGGATACTCCGCCATGGATTGCTGAAGCAGCGTTATATTGCGGCGTACTTTATCCTGATTGATTACATTTTGCGCCAGATAACCGTAATGATGAATATGAATATCCACCTGTCCAAGCTGCAGATCCGGATCGAATTTCTGCATACTGGGCAGAATCTGCTCGTGAATCCTGCCTTCAAAGCGGTATTCCGGCCGGTTCCGAACCAATCGGTGTAGGTAATTGTACTCGACCCCGCCCCCTTCAAGGTGATTGCAGAATACAAATTGAACGCCCTCGATCCGCTGTTCACGGATGGCATCCCGGCTCAGCAGCTCCTTGAGCTTCTTCGCTTCGTTCCCATCCATCTCTTCGTCGGCATCAAGCCAGAGAATCCAGTCCCCTGTCGCCTCATCAAAGCCCCGGTTGCGGGCGTCCGCAAAGCTGTCCTGCCACGGCATCTCGATGACTTTGGCCCCGTATGCCTTGGCAATCGCCACCGTATCGTCCGTGGATCCGGTATCCACAATGATGATCTCATCCACAATACGCTGGACGCTGCTGAGGCATTTTGAAAGATATTTCCCCTCGTTCCTGACGATCATGCATAACGAAATGCTTGGTTGATCCATAACCCACCTCTTTACACTAAGTACGGATAGATCCCTCGTTCAGGAATGTGTATGTGCGATCTCCATTTATATGTCATTCTATTGTATTCTATGACGGCCTGTCTTAGACCAACATAGGATTCATTATAACAAGCCTCAGTTCTCCGGATGGCCTTCAAACGTTATGTCTATGAAAAAGCAATGTAAAAGAACCCTTCGGAACGGTATAAACGTCCGAAGGGGAACTAAAATTATGCTTAATTAAGCCAACTTGACCACAGTTATACCTGTATTAGCAAAAGTATTAGAAGCAGTGCCCTGGTTGAGAAGGGTCAACTGACCTCCTCCCGCCCCGGTCTGAATGACGGTTGAACCTCCGACATTCACGGAGTCAGCAGTTATTCCTCTAACGTTAACATTTGTTTGAGTTCCGAGAAGTCCGTTGCCATCCAGAGCTAAAACGGCAGAATAAATCCCCGTAGCTGTACCACCCGCACCCGTTTCTGTAACAATATTTGAGTTATACGAGACATAGTACTGCTGATTCGGGGCCAGGAAGATCGTAGGGGAACCATTAGGGTGAGTGATGGCCGTTCCGCTGAAAGTCGTTGTAATGTCAAGCGGTACCGATTGGCCTGGAGCCACGAGAGGTCCGGATGCGCCTTGATCAACTGCGGCCGTCAAATTGTTAAAAGTTACTGTTGGACCCGTCGGCCCTGTTACACCGGTATCACCTGTCGCTCCTGTTGCTCCGGTGTCACCGGTGGCTCCTGTTGCGCCCGTCGAGCCCGTTGCTCCGGTGTCCCCGGTGGCCCCGGTCGAGCCCGTCGAGCCCGTTACTCCAGTGTCACCGGTGGCTCCTGTTGCGCCCGTCGAGCCTGTTGCCCCGGTGTCACCGGTGGCTCCTGTTGCGCCCGTCGAGCCCGTTGCCCCGGTGTCACCGGTGGCTCCGGTCGAGCCCGTCGAGCCCGTTGCTCCAGTGTCTCCGGTGGCTCCTGTTGCGCCCGTCGAGCCCGTTGCTCCAGTGTCTCCGGTGGCTCCGGTCGCGCCCGTCGAGCCTGTTGCCCCGGTGTCACCGGTGGCTCCCGTCGAGCCTGTCGCTCCCGTTGCTCCAGTGTCTCCGGTGGCTCCTGTTGCGCCCGTCGAGCCCGTTGCTCCAGTGTCACCGGTGGCTCCCGTCGAGCCTGTCGCACCTGTTGCTCCGGTGTCCCCGGTGGCTCCGGTCGAGCCTGTTGCTCCGGTCGAGCCTGTTGCTCCAGTGTCACCGGTCGCCCCAGTCGCGCCGGTCGGGCCTGTTACTCCCACTCCCGTCGCTCCGGTTGCACCAGTTCCGCCTGTCGCTCCGGTATCACCCGTTGCCCCTGTCGCTCCCGCGTCACCCGTTGCTCCTGTCGCACCTGTCGCTCCCGCGTCACCTGTCGCACCTGTCGCACCTGTCGCGCCTGTTGCTCCTACACCGGTTGCGCCTGTTGCTCCGGTAGGGCCTGTTACTCCTATTCCCGTCGCTCCGGTTGCACCAGCTGGGCCCGTTGCTCCGGTTGCACCTGCGGAACCTGCTGCACCTGTTGCTCCCGTTGCTCCGGTTGCTCCTCTCAGGCTGTCAATGAACTCCTGAGTCGTTCCGGTGTAGCCAAGCTGAATCCAGAGTTGATACGCAGATAACCCCGGCGCTCCTGTCGGACCCGCTGGACCGGGGGCCCCTGGTGCTCCTGTCGAACCCGTTGCTCCCGCCGGACCAGTCGCACCTATCGAACCTGTTGGACCCGTTATACCTACTGGTATCTCTCCACCGCCTGTCGGGCCGGTTGGACCGGGCGGGCCGACAAGATTGGTGGCTGTCAAAGCCATTTCCAGTTTGTTGCTCAGCACAAAGTCTTTATTGACCGTTTCTTGAAGCGTTTTCCGAATGCTTTCATTTACGGCCAATATATCACTAATTGTTGCGGGTGGTGCTGATACACCAGGCAATGTCCCCAGTACATACTGAAGCTTCTCGCCTTCCGCATTCAATATATGACTGAGCCCCAGTTCTTCCATCGCTATTGAGGCAACGATTAATGATATGGCATCATCTCTTGTAATTGTGATCGTTGGCGTAATATTAGGCAGATTGGCTTGAGACACTCATACCTCCCCTTTCATCTTTGATAATCCAACATATTCCCACTCACTTTCGGTAGTGTTAGGTAAACGCCCGGTTCTGCCCATTTTTCAAAAAATAGGTTCAACCCTTTCTATCATGTGTTTCTGATAGAACCGGAAGAGACTAAAACAAAATCCGCATCATGAGGAGTTCCCATGATGCGGTCTTTGTTTTGACACTCTTTTCTTTTCGAGCAACGCAACATCGGTTACTTTTGACTTTGGATGAACGAGTGATGCAGAAAGCGAAAATAATCTGAAACATATCTAGAACGGCCGTCCTTGATCATGTTATCGATGATGTCCCAATCTTGTTCCGGCATGGTTTTAATATTCAAAATGGTGTACTTCGTCTGAAGGTTCACTCACATCGGCAAATGTTGAAGCATAGCCTGTATTGCCTGCTGATACTGCCATAAAATATTTCATTTTAAGAGGTATGGCTCCTTTTCCTGAAACAACTTCGCTGTTTCCAGTATGTATGTAGCTAAATTATCCGCCGCCGTTATTGTTGGACCAGTTGGCCCTTACTCCCCACTGCTATATTCTAAGACTGATGCAGAAATATAAGAACATTGGTTTGTTCACTGCAAGTATACTTCCGACACGTCTGTTCCGTTCGACGGATGCGAATGAAGACTGGAAGCAAACGCCGTCGCATTACGCCAAATAGTGGATTTCCGTAAACGTTGAGATAAGGGGACGACCAATCGAATGGGGCAGTGCTCAAGAAAGAACATAGCACTCAAGAGCAATCCGGTTGGAATGCAACCTGAACTAGGGGGTAAATGAAAGTGGCCACCCTTCAGGAACGTGTTAACGTGTGAAGGTTGGCGTGGGAATATTTCGGCTTTACTCAGCTTTCCCCTGTCGCTTCATCGAAGCTCCGGTGGCGGGCATCCGCGAAGCTGTCCTGCCGTGGCATTCGTATGATTTATACTTTCTGGAATCTCAAGAAACCTGAGGCTCCTTAAATCTGAGTCTCGCCTCGCCGGCCATCACACTCGCCAGTGTAAAATACAGGTCCGCGCTCTTCGGATTTCCTATACAATTGTGCAGTATGCCAAGGTCCCGGCACGTTAAAAAAGTTCCATGTCCCGCTACGCTCGGATACCCCTCCTCGGCGGGACCCATGCTCAGCGCTTTCCGTAACAGCTCCATGGCCTTGCCGGTTTTCCCCAGTGACTGATAGCCAGCCGCACTCAGATGATATAAGTCCGTGAATTCGGGAAATTTGGATATACTCTCCTCACTGCAGCGGATCAGGTCATCGTAACGCATCAGATCTGCCAGCATAATGAGCCTGTATTTATGCGCACTGGCCAGCAGCGCCTTTCCAGTATCAGCTTCCGCCCTGTTCAAAAATATATTGATATTGCGGAGAGCTTCCTCCAGACCATTAATTCTATATAGCTCCACGCTCAAATAATAATAATAATGCGGATATTCCGGATACTCCGCCATGGATTGCTGAAGCAGCGTTATATTGCGGCGTACTTTATCCTGATTGATTACATTTTGCGCCAGATAACCGTAATGATGAATATGAATATCCACCTGTCCAAGCTGCAGATCCGGATCGAATTTCTGCATACTGGGCAGAATCTGCTCGTGAATCCTGCCTTCAAAGCGGTATTCCGGCCGGTTCCGAACCAATCGGTGCAGATAATTGTACTCGACGACGCCCCCTTCAAGGTGATTGCAGAACACAAATTGAATGCCCTCGATCCGCTGTTCACGGATAGCATCCCTACTCAGCAGCCCCTTGAGCTTCTCGGCTTCATTCACATCCATCTCTTCATCGGCATCCAGCCAGAGAATCCAGTCCCCTGTCGCCTCATCGAAGCCCCGGTTACGGGCGTCCGCGAAGCTGTTCTGCCATGGCATCTGGATGACTTTGGCCCCGAAGGACTTGGCAATCGCCACCGTATCGTCCGTGGATCCGGTATCCACAATGATGATCTCATCTACAATACGCTGGACGCTGCTGAGGCATTTCGGAAGATATTTTTCCTCATTCCTGACGATCATGCATAACGAAATGCTTGGTTGACTCATAACCCACCTCTTATAAGCTAAAATGCAATAAGCTTTAAACATCCGGCTCCTCTTTGAAAGTGATCCGGGTTGCGCCGCCCGTCAGACTTGCCAGTGTAAGATACAGGTCCGCATTCTTTGAGTTTCCGGTAGATGCATACAATTGCCCAAGGTCCCGGTAAGTTAAATAAGTTCCGTGCCCTGCCATACTCGGATATCCTTCTTCGGCTGGACCGATGCTGAGCGCTTTCCGCAATGAATCAATGGCCCTGTCGATTTCCCCGAGCCCTTCGAAGCCGATCGCCTCAAGATGATACAAATCCGTGAATCCGGGAAACAAGGCAATACCTTGTGCGCTGTCGTGAACCAAATCGTGATAACGCCCCATTTTTGCCAGGGTAACGAGCTTGTATTTATATGCATTGGCTACTCCCCCTAAGCGAGGATTAGCCGCTCTATCTAAAAATACATTAAACTGCCGGAGCGCTCCCTCATAATCCTTGACCCGGAATAACTGCACGCCCAAATGATATTGATAAAGCGCATGCTCCGGCTGCTCCGGTATCGCCTGAAGCAGCAGCGATATATTTCGTTCGATTTTATTCTTCCTGGAAATATTCTCGAAAAGGTAACCGTAATGATAGACATGAATATCAGCCTGTCCGAGCTTTAGCTCAGGATTGAATTTCAGCATATTAGGCAGAAGTTGTTCATGAATCCTGCCTTCAAAGCGGTAGTGCGGCCGGTTCCGAACCATTCTCAGTAGATGGCTGTATTCCACGCCGCCCCCTTCAAGATAATTGCAGAACACAAATTGTATTCCCTCAATCCCCTGATCGCGGACCGTATCCCGGGTCAGCAGCTCCTTGAGCTTATCAGCTTCATCCACATCCATTTCTTCATCGGCATCCAGCCAGAGTATCCAATCCCCTGCCGCTTCATCGAAGCTCCGGTTACGGGCGGCTGCAAAGCTGTCCCGCCACGGCATCTGAACGACCTTGGCTCCGAAGTTCTTCGCAATCGCAACGGTTTCATCTGTAGATCCGGTATCCACAATAATGATCTCATCCACGATGCGCTGAACACTTCTAAGGCATTTTGGAAGAAGTTCTTCTTCGTTCCTCACAATCATGCATAACGAGATGTGTGGTTTATCCATAAATCCACCTCTTTGCAATAAGTACGGATAAATCCCTCGTTCAGAAATGCCTATGTACAACCTCAAGTTATCTGTCATTCTATTGTATTCTATGACGGCCCGTCTCAGACCAACATATGATTTCTTATTAAAAGCCACAGCTCCGTGGGCGGTCTTGAGACATGATGTCAGTATAAAATGGTACCCTTCGGAACTGTATAAACGTCCAAAGGGTACCCAAAATTCTGCTGGATTAGGCGAGCTTAATAACCGATACAGCAATATTGTTAAAGCTGGTGGTGGTACCAGTCCCGGCGTTATTCAGTGTCAATTGACCGGAGGCCGCACCAGTACTCACAACAGTTCCTCCCGAGAGGGCGTATGCTTCAATGGTTGTGTCTGCAGGCGGGTTAGTAACGTTAACGTTTGATTGTGTCCCTATAAGCTGACTGCCATTCAGTTCGAGTGCTGCAGCATAAATCCCTGGTGTTGGTGTATACACATTCGTGTTATAGGAGACGTAATAGGTCTGGTTCGGGTTTAGAGTGATCGTGGGTGAACCGGCACCATGATTAATTGCTGTTCCGCTACTGGTAGCGTTCGAATCAAGCGGTATAGAACCGCCTGGAGCCACAATAGGACCGCCGACGTTATTAGGCCGATTCGTTACAGCCGTCAAATTATTTGCGGTCACTGTTGGACCGGTTGCTCCGGTCGAGCCTGTTGCTCCGGTGGCTCCCGTGTCCCCGGTGGCTCCTGTCGCACCAGTTGTGCCTGTTGCTCCGGTGGCCCCGGTTGCCCCGGTCGAGCCTGTTGCTCCGGTGGCCCCGGTGGCTCCTGTTGCGCCGGTCGAGCCCGTTGCTCCGGTGGCCCCAGTTGCTCCTGTCGCCCCGGTTGCTCCCGTTGCTCCGGTGGCCCCAGTTGCCCCTGTCGA
>NZ_JBHIRX010000036.1:0-2117 GCF_042138595.1 Paenibacillus terreus
CCCCAAGTACGCTCCGCTCCTCAGTCCCTAGCTTCATTCAACTCCAGCGTTTTGAAAAAACGCACTTCGGAAGCATAAGCTTCGGTGCTGAAAACCTGACTTTTTGAACACACACTTATATACAAATGAAGGAGGCGGCCGTATGGCAAAACCGCTGAAGGTGGACCAGGTTTGGATGAACCGTATTGCTGAGCAGCTGGATAATATGGAATTCGGTTCACTTCATATCGTTGTCCATGAGGGACAGATTGTCCAGATGGAACGGACGGAACGCAAGCGTTTTGGTAACACGAGCTCGGACGCGTCGAAGCAGGTGTCAGGGCGTACTTCCCCGCGGCCGCTCCGCAAGTCAGGCTCTGAATAAGCGTTTTGCAGCTTTCTACCGCCCGGAATTCCAACAAGGGTGCCTAGGCCAAAACGGCCTTGGGCACCCTTGTGTTTTTTCAATGACTCAGTTTTAATAAATTACACCCAGAAAGTGCGGCTGATGATCACAAGCAGAATAAACAGAACCAGAATGACACCTGTGGAAGTCCACAGTCCACCACCATATCCTCCTCTAACTGCGCTCATTTGTCCTCCTCCTTCCGTGGGGGTAATAGGTTAGCAAAATTAATTTTTCATGCAGGCCTGCCTCGTAATTTAAAGCAGCCCGGAAGTATGAAGAGTGCCTATATTACTACATTTGAGGTACAAGGGCGGCAGACTCAGCGGACCCCGGCCCCAAGTGTTAACCTCATTGGCGGCTAATGCTTAATTCAAAAACAGTATATTCATACGGCTCCATAACGGAAATCAGCAGGAGTCCATTTTACGCAGACAAAGATTAAATAGGCGCTCTTACCGCAGGCTGTTCCATGGCAACGGGGACGGTATATTTAGGACAAACATCATCACCTTGGTATACAGAAAAATCAGGACAGGAGAGTAAGGAATGCTGAAGCGGAAATAAAGGCGGAAAGTCCTCTGTGAAGGGGTTTGACAAGAAGGAACGACAGGATTAGGATAAATGCAGCATAAAGTGAAGGAGAGCATAAACATGACCGTCCCTAAAACATTAACGATTGCCGGCTCCGATACGAGCGGAGGAGCCGGCATCCAAGCTGATCTGAAGACTTTTCAGGAATTCGGCGTATATGGTATGACCGTTCTGACCACGATTGTTGCGATGGCGCCCCGCACATGGGACCATCTTGTATATCCGGTAGCCCTGGATGTGGTGGAAGCCCAGCTGAAAACAGTGCTGGAGGGCATCGGCTTTGATGCCATGAAGACAGGCATGCTTGGCTCGGTGGAGATTATTGAGCTGGTTGCCGGGTATTTAAAGAAGCATGATCTCAAACGGATTGTCATTGATCCGGTTATGGTATGCAAAGGCACGGATGAAGTGCTGCAGCCGGAAAATACGGAAGCGATGCTGGATCTGCTTATTCCCGGCGCGGATCTTGTGACACCGAATCTGTTTGAGGCGTCACAGCTTGCCAAAACAGGCCCGATTCGCTCAGTCGAGCAGATGCAGGAAGCGGCCGCCATTATTCATGAACGCGGCGCCAAGCATGTATTGATTAAAGACCGCGGCAAGATTAAAGAAGGCAAAGCAATGGATCTGCTCTATGACGGAAAGAACTTTGAATGGTTTGAAACGGACAGCGTGAATACCAGCTTTACCCACGGCGCGGGCTGCACCTCGTCTGCTGCTGTAACCGCAGGACTTGCGCAAGGTCTTTCGGTGCGCGAAGCTGTGGAGCAGGCCAAGCAATTTATTACCCAGGCAATTGCCGGCGGATTCCGCCTGAATGAATTTGTCGGGCCAACGCTCCATGCTGCTCACCGTTTGCAGCAATCCTGAGGTGTTTAGACGCATATGAAGAAAGGTTAGACAGTCGTGGGACAGTTGCCCACGGCTGTTTCTTTTTTGGTGAAATATAGTACTCAAATTTTCTTCCCAGGCATCAGATATGATAAAATAAAATTTGTTGTTTTGGCGGATATTGGCGTTTTTTATTCAGGTTTGACGAAAGAATGGAGGATCAGTTTGATGTCAACAACTCATGACTCAAGTCACGAGCTTGTCTCTGCCTACTTCGTAGACAGTGCTTGCGCTTCGCACAAGCCTT
>NZ_JBHIRX010000037.1:0-1256 GCF_042138595.1 Paenibacillus terreus
TGGTCAAGACCCCATTTTGTAGACATTGAAAAAAGACCCTAGGCGGTAAACTGGCGTCGGTACTCTACCGGCGTCAGTTTTTTTAGTTTTCGTTGTGGCCGTTTTCGGTTATAAAAACGAATATATTTCTCAATTTTGCTTTGTGCTTCGGTAACCGTTCGGATATGATAAGGGTAGAGTCCTTCCGTTTTAAGATGCGAGAAGAAGCTCTCCATGGAGGCATTGTCTAGGCAATTCCCTCGGCGAGACATGCTGATTTGGGCGCCAACCTTTGGCAGCATGTCGTGGTAGGCGTGAGACGTGTACTGGAATCCCTGGTCGCTGTGAACGATCAGTCCGGTCACGTCTTTCTGCTTAGCAAACGCTTTGCTGAATGTGCGGAGCACGAGTTCATTGTCGTTACGCTCGCCGATTTCGTAAGCCACGATCTCATTATTAAACAGATCCTTAATTGCCGATAGATATACCCAGCGCTCTCCAACACGATACTGGGTAATGTCAGTTACCCATTTCTGATTAGGCTTTTCCGCAGTGAAATTCCGCTTCAGGCGGTTCTCTGCTACACGCTGAGCAGGGGCATACGAGCTTATGAAGCGTCGTTTGCGACGAATTCGGGATTGAATACCGAGTATTTGCATAAGACGAAGTACCTTCTTGTGGTTCATCCAAATCCCATGATCTTGCCAAAGGAACAACTGAAGCTGCCGATAGCCATATTTCCCTTCATATCGCTGATAAGTTTGAAGCACCTGTTTCTTCGCCTTTGCATCGCGATCTTTTCGTTTACGTTTTAAATAGGCGTAATACCCGCTTCGGGACACACCAAACACGCGAGTGAGTTTCTGGATATCTCCGTATGCGGCTACCTTTTCCATGATCTGATATCTCTCTTGTTTGCTTCCTCCTTCCAGGCTACCAAGCACTTTTTTAGCAACTCATTCTCCCGTTTCAGGTTTTGCACATACCGATCCTGACTCACATATTGCTTCCGACGTCCCCGCCCATCTAGTAGTCCAAACTCTCCCTGCTCTCTATATTTCCTCATCCACTTTTTCACACGATCTGCATCCTGAATCCCCAAGTGCTCCGTGATTCGGCGATACGTCCATTTCTCTTCGACGTGAAGGCGAATCGCCTCTTTTTTCAATGCAATTGAATATGTCTTAAACTTTTGTCCCATAAAAATAACACCCCCTAGAATTTCATCGGCTAAACCCGGGGGTTTTTCCAATGTCTATTCTAAGGGGTGCACTTCA
>NZ_JBHIRX010000038.1:0-1236 GCF_042138595.1 Paenibacillus terreus
TACCCATCCCGAACACGACCGTTAAGCCCTCCAGCGCCGATGGTACTTGGACCGAAGGGTCCTGGGAGAGTAGGACGCCGCCAAGCGGACAGCCCGAAAGGGGATACCCTTTCGGGATTGTTATGGGCCCTTAGCTCAGCTGGTTAGAGCGCACCCCTGATAAGGGTGAGGTCGGTGGTTCGAGTCCACTAGGGCCCACCATTTTAACTTGATAAATTCTCTGTATGGGGCTATAGCTCAGCTGGGAGAGCGCCTGCCTTGCACGCAGGAGGTCAGGGGTTCGATCCCCCTTGGCTCCACCATACACTGTTCTCAGAGCAGTTTGCACCTTGAAAACTGGATACCGAAACGAAACATTGCGTTTTAGAAAATCCTTTTAGCTGAGCTTGTGTCGCAAGACCAAGATCAATAAAAGTAGCAGCGATTTTATCTTCCTCCGGAAGAAAAATCTAGGTTAAGCTACTAAGAGCACACGGAGGATGCCTAGGCGCCAGAAGCCGACGAAGGACGTGGCGAACGACGAAATGCCTCGGGGAGCTGTAAGCAAGCTTCGATCCGGGGATGTCCGAATGGGGAAACCCGGCTATCATAATCGATAGTCACTATTCACTGAATTCATAGGTGAATGAGAGGCATACCAGGGGAACTGAAACATCTAAGTACCCTGAGGAAGAGAAAACAATAGTGATTCCGTCAGTAGCGGCGAGCGAACGCGGATTAGCCCAAACCAGGAAGCTTGCTTCCTGGGGTTGTGGGACGTCTCACATGGAGTTACAAAGGAATATGGTAGGTGAAGAGGTCTGGAAAGGCCCGCTAGAAGAGGTAAAAGCCCTGTAGCCGAAAGTGTATTCCCTCCGAGACGGATCCCGAGTAGTGCGGGGCACGTGAAACCCCGTATGAATCCGGCAGGACCATCTGCCAAGGCTAAATACTCTCTGGCGACCGATAGTGAAGCAGTACCGTGAGGGAAAGGTGAAAAGCACCCCGGGAGGGGAGTGAAATAGAACCTGAAACCGTGTGCTTACAAGAAGTCAGAGCCCTCTTTATGGGTGATGGCGTGCCTTTTGTAGAATGAACCGGCGAGTTACGCTCCCGTGCAAGGTTAAGGTGAGAAGCCGAAGCCGCAGCGAAAGCGAGTCTGAATAGGGCGACTGAGTACGTGGGCGTAGACCCGAAACCGGGTGATCTACCCCTGTCCAGGGTGAAGGTGCGGTAACACGCACTGGAGGCCCGAAC
>NZ_JBHIRX010000003.1:0-492698 GCF_042138595.1 Paenibacillus terreus
GTCCATCTCGAATGGAGCGGATGAATGGAATGCAGCCTATCGAAAGAGCGATTAAGCTCATTTGAATCTGACGAGATTTAACATCTCATTGATTTGCATCATCCATTTGTTCAGTTTTCAAGGAACTTGTCC
This sequence comes from Paenibacillus terreus, assembly GCF_042138595.1. NCBI lineage: Bacteria > Bacillati > Bacillota > Bacilli > Caryophanales > Paenibacillaceae > Paenibacillus > Paenibacillus terreus. The sequence goes on from NZ_JBHIRX010000003.1 coordinate 133, forward strand.
GTCCGTTTATCAATCTCGGACAGGAATTAGATCATATCATACATTCAATTCTTTCGTCAACATCTTTTTTTGATGTTTCTTTAGGATTCGAAAGATTCTTCTAAACATCAATCAGAAGCGACGTCTAATAATGTACCACATTTCTATTCACATAGCAAATATTTTTTTAATACCTGGGGCACGAAAATTTTACCCAACTCCCCATTTTATAAAAAATACACCTCTTGCGACGTACCTTCTAAGTTGCCAAACAGAGACTAGCAGCAATTTCCCTTGCAATTCGCATGATAAGGAAGCAGTCCTTCAAAATATAGTTTTCTTGTTTAACGTATTTCTAAAAAAAGCAGCCTGCCCATCAGGACAGACCGCTTTAGCACCATTACCTTTATTCAAGGTCAAGCAGCTTCAGGAATTCCTCTTCACTCTCGATCGTATCTATCCCCAGTTGCTTTGCCTTGGCCAGTTTGCTGCCAGCCTTTTCTCCTGCAATGACCAGGTCCGTTTTCTTGGAAACAGAACCTGTTACATTAGCACCCAGTGCCTGAAGCCGTTCCGTCGCCTCATCACGGGTTAACTGATGCAGCGTCCCTGTGAGAACAACCGTTTTTCCGCTAAAGAAGCTGTCCGTCTTAACGGCAGCCGGTTCAGCAGGGGCCTTTGCCTGCACACCCAAGGAGAGCATTTTATCAATAGCAGCGCGTGTAAACGGATCGGCAAAAAACGCCACTATACTCTCCGCCACAATCCCACCGACATCGGGCAGCTCGATCAGTTCTTCGACGGTAGCATTCATAATTTTATGCAAATCTCGGTAGTGATCCGCAAGCATACGTGTGGTTGCTTTCCCCGTATTCGGAATACCCAGCGCATAGAGGAAGGATGCAAGATCCCGCTCCTTGCTCTTTTCTATTGCTTCCAGCAGATTGTTCGCCTTCTTCTCTCCAAAACGCTCAAGCTTTACCAGCTGGTCGAATTCCAGGGTATACAAATCCGCCGGCTCCCGCACATCGATTTCATCATGCAGTTGAATAGCCGTTTTGTCGCTGAAGGTTTCGATGTCCATTGCATCCCTGGATGCGAAATGGGAAATCCTCGCCACAATTTGCGGTTTACAGCCTAATTTGTTATCACAGAACAGATGAGCCCCGCGCTGCTCCAGCGGAAAACCGCAAGCCGGACAATGATCCGGAAAAACGATCTCCCCGCCGTCCTTCTCCTCGGTCACTTTGCCCAAAATTTCAGGAATAACATCATTCGAGCGGCGGATGAACACACGGCTGCCCAAGGCAAATTTAAGATTCTTCCGCTCAATATCCCCGGCATTATTCAACGTGCAGTTCTGAACCGTGACCCCGGCAAGCTCAACCGGCTCCACCTTGGCAAGCGGTGTGACTTTCCCTGTACGCCCAACATTCCAAACTACTGCATTCAGGACGGTTGTCGTTTCTTCCGCTTCAAATTTGTAAGCCACGGCCCAGCGCGGAAACTTGTCCGTATAGCCCAGCACTTCCCGGGTCCGCATATCCGTAATTTTGACTACCGCTCCATCGATAAGATAGTCCAGCTTGGCGCGGTTTGCCTCAATCTCCGCCAACTGCTCCATTACATCATCAAACTCTTCAAAATACGTTACATACGGATTGACCTTGAAATGATTTTCACGGAGAAAATTCATCATCTCCTGATGATTTGCAAAACGGATACCATCCGCATAACCGACATTATAGAAAAAAGCACTCAGCTTTCGCTCGGCCGTGACTTTGGGATTCAGATTCCGGAGGGCCCCTGCGGCTGCGTTGCGGGCATTTTTCAACGGTTCGGCAGCCGTCTCATTATACTTGGCGAGCACCGAAAGGTTCATGATACCCTCGCCCTGCACTTCAATCGTTCCATTCGTAAAAGGAATTTGCAGCGGAACCGATTTGATCGTCTTCACCTGAGGGAGAATCCCTTCTCCAACAACCCCGTTGCCTCTCGTGGCTGCCTGAACCAGTTTGCCGTCCGTATAGGTAAGATTGAGCGTCAAACCGTCAAACTTCAGCTCCAGTGCATAGCCAAGCGGCGGCAGCGGATTGTCCGGATTTTTCGTGTTATAATCATTCACCAGTTTGACTGCTCTGGTATTCCATGAACGCAGCTGCTCGGGATTTTGCGCTTTATCCAGACTCCACAGCGGTGCCAAATGGCGGTGCGGTGCAAAGCCCTTCAATATTTCCCCACCGACGCGCTGTGTCGGCGAATCCGGCAGCACAATGCCGCTTTCCTGCTCAAGTGCAACGAGCTGGTCGTACAGAGCATCATATTCCTTATCGCTGATCACAGGCTCATCCAGGGTGTAATAATGATAGTTATACCGGTTCAGCTCCGCTACGAGCTCTTCCATCTTGTGCATCGAATCCATGCAGGGCGATCCCTCCGTAATTAAAAAAATCTATCGACATAAATCATAGCACTACAGACTGCGTTAAGCAGAAGTTATGCCTGTGATTAAAAAACCATTACCTTCACTGAAAAACAATAAATCCCCCCCAAAAAATCAAGTGGCTTAACGACAAAATTTTCATTTAGCAGTGGTGCCGCGAAGCGGTATGGTAGTCTTAATCTTAGAATAAGCGGCAGAGGCATGAACCTCCGCCGCTATTGCATTTTTTATTCCACCTTTGTAATCGGAGCAAATCCGGCGAGCAGCCGTTTAACCCCTACCGGAGCCGGAAAAGCGATCTGCAGCTCCATGTCATTACCTGTTCCTTTCACGGCCACAATGGTCCCCGTTCCCCACTTGCCATGCTGCACTTTGTCACCGGCTGCGAACGAACCGCCAGCCCCGGCTGGCTTCGGTGCAGGCGCCGGTGTGGATACCGTGACTCGTGATGTTGAAGATGCAGACGCAGCAGAGGCTGTGGAGCCGCTGCGGCTCATCGCATCCAATGAACGGCCGCCGCCAAAATTACCGCCGCCGTTGGAGCCAAACCCGCGGCCGCCGTAGGAACCGCCAACATTGCCCCCGCGCCGATACCGGTCACGGGCCACCATGGTATCCTCTTTGAGCTCCTCCGGAATCTCATCAAGAAAGCGCGATGGCGGATTGGCTGTAGTACGACCAAACAAGGTGCGCATCTGGGCACAGGACAGGAAAAGCTGCTGCTCTGCACGGGTAATCCCTACATAGGCAAGACGCCGCTCCTCCTCCAGCTCTTCATTATCGAGGAAAGCCCGGCTATGAGGGAATACGCCCTCTTCCATGCCCACGATGAATACAATCGGGAATTCAAGTCCTTTCGCACTGTGCATCGTCATCAGCGTGACGGCATCCTGCTGATCCTCATCCGCGTCATTCATGCTGTCGATATCCGCAATAAGAGCAAGATCCGTCAGGAAGGAGACCAGCGATTTATCCTCATTATTTTTCTCAAATTCCATCGTTACCGACAGGAACTCGTCAATATTCTCCAACCGGGATTGGGATTCGAGCGTATTTTCATTTTGCAGCTCAAGCCGGTACTGCGACATTTCCAGCACCTTTTCCGTCAATTCTGTAACCGAGAGGTATTCCACCATCCGGTTCAGCGCATCGATCATATCATAAAACTCAACCAGCGCATTCCGGGTACGGCCCGCAAACCCCAAATCATCTACAACCTGAAGCACACGGAATATGGAGATTCCCCGCTCGGCCGCAGCGGCTGCCAGCTTGGCTACTGTCGTATCGCCTATGCTTCTTTTGGGAACATTAATAATCCGTGTAAGGCTGATATCATCATCAGGGTTTGACAACAAACGCAGATAGGCCAAAATATCCTTGATCTCTTTGCGGTCGTAGAACTTAATGCCGCCCACGATCTGGTACGGGATATCCGACTTGATCAAAATCTCCTCGACTACCCGTGACTGGGCGTTTGTCCGGTATAAAATCGCATGATGGCTGTAGGACTTGCCCGCTTTGACATTTTTCAGAATCTCGGAAGCAACAAAGTAGCCCTCGTCATGCTCGGAGTCTCCCCGGTAAACCTTGATCTTGGCGCCGCCTTCCTTGTCGGTCCACAGCTTTTTCGGCTTTCTTCCGGTATTCTGCGAAATGACCTCATTGGCTGCGTTCAGGATGTTGGAGGTCGAGCGGTAATTCTGCTCCAGCAAAATGGTGCGCGCTTCCGGATAATCTTCCTCAAAATTTAAAATGTTGCTGATATCGGCCCCCCGCCAGCGGTAAATCGACTGGTCGCTGTCACCCACCACGCAGATGCGGTGATGCTTGTCCGCCAGCATGCGTGTCAGCATATACTGGGCACGGTTCGTATCCTGATACTCGTCAACATGAATGTATTGAAATTTTTTCTGATAAAAATCGAGCACTTCCGGCACTTCCTTGAAAAGCTCAATCGTCGCCATGATCAAATCATCGAAATCAAGGGAATTATTGCTTTTCAGACGCTTCTGGTACATGGTATATACTTTCGCCACAATGCCTTCAAAATAGTCTCCGATCTTGCGCTCATACATTTCCGGTGTGACCAGTTCGTTCTTCGCGGTGCTGATCATGGCCTGTACGGCCTTGGGCTCGAATTTCTTCGTATCGATATTCAGATCCTTCATGCAGCTGCGGATGACAGATAACTGGTCCGTTGAATCCAGAATACTGAAATTGGAGGTAAACCCGATCCGCTCAATATCCCGCCGCAAAATCCGTACGCACATGGAGTGAAAAGTGGATACCCAAATGTCGCGCCCTTCCGGTCCCACCAGCTTGGATACCCGCTCCTGCATCTCCCGGGCTGCCTTATTGGTAAATGTAATCGCCAGGATTCCCCATGGCGGTGTCTTGCGGGTTGCGATTAAATAAGCGATCCGGTGCGTCAGCACACGGGTTTTGCCGCTGCCTGCCCCCGCCATAATAAGCAGGGGACCTTCCGTCGCCTCCACTGCCTGCCGCTGCTGCGGGTTCAGCCGGGCGACCGCTTCATGTATATTTATCGGCTGCATGTCTGCATGCTCCTCCCCTGTGTCTTTTATTGGTTATGAGCCGCTTTGACGGTCTCGAGTGCTTTTGTCAAATTTTCATAAATAATGTTGCCCACCACAATCGTATCGCTGACGGTCGCTGCCTGCGCTGCCGTCTGCGCATCATGAATGCCGCCTCCGTAAAAGACTCTTGCCCCTCCGGAAGCACGACGCACTTTCTCTACAAGTTCAAGGTCTCCAAAGGTGCCGCTGTACTCCACATAAATAATCGGCAGCTTCATCAGCTTGCTGCCCACGTGGGCACAGGCCTCCGCCGCAGCGGGACTTAGTCCCGTCTCTGCTCCGGTCAGCTTCGCAACCGTTGAATCCGGGTTCAGCACGATGTAACCCTCTGGAACAAGCGTCTCCCATGGAATCAGGTAACTGTAACGCTCAATGGCCTGACGGTGACGCCCGGTTGTCCATGCGCTGTCGGCTGTATTGAGCACCATCGGAATCATGTACAGGTCAAAGCCCGGAACCACCGCTTCAAGATCGGACACCTCCAGCACACACGGCAGCTCATAGCGACGGACACGGGACATCAGATCCACCGTATTTTCATACGTAACACCGGACGATCCCCCGACCATAATGGCATCCGTACTGGACATGCATACCGCTTCAAGCGCCTCATCATCCAATTCCCGTTCAGGGTCCAATTTGAAAACATGCCTCCAGGGCTTAACCGCATCCATCAAAGTTCATTCCTCCAGCATTTACCGCATTTTGTCCACCAGCCGGAAACGGCAAAAAGAGCCCGCCCCCACGTAAAGGTATTCCTTACCTCCGCGGGCAGACGCCCCTTTATATCACTCTTCCATCCCAGGCAGCAAAAGCATCTAAGCTAAGTCTATGTCAGCGCGCAATGGGTGTCAATGTTCGTATTGGAGGGGAACAGACTTTTGGCTGCGAAACAGGTTACAAAACTGGAAGTCAGGGTTACAAACCTTTTTCTGGAAAGCGGATTTCATATCTTTTACGATAGTTATAAGTACATTTTTCAGCTATCTGCCCAATGATCAATCAACACGACAACCGATGAACTTCTAACTTAATTAACTATTAACGAAAGGAAATATTAAACATGCTAAACATTAAGCAGCTTTCTTGCACTTTACTCCTCACCCTGGTCTCAGTCGGAACAACAGCCGCCGCCGCAGATACGCCCTCTCTCAAATTAGTTCAAGAAGGTACAGAAATCATCACAGATCTGCCGCCGCAAATTGTGGATGGGCATGTCATGATTCCGATCAGAACAGCAGCCAAGCTGTGGGGAAAAACGATTAAATATGATGCAAAGGCCGGAGTGGTTGAGGTTTCAGACCGCATGAAGGTGATATGGGAGGACAAAAGTAAAAGCATCAAGCTCAGCGGCTCTCCCGGTGAAGATGGGATGTACAAGCGAATGGGCATATCCACACCTGTCTTTACCCGTAATTATTTACCTATTAAAAATGTTACTACAAACCGGGATCCGCAGGTAATCACAGCCGATGTAACAGGAGACGGAGAGGAGGAGACCGTCGTGATTACAAATATCGGATATGGAACGGGATTGAGTCTTTCGGAAATGGTCGTCCTGGATGCAGATGGAAGCATCATTCCTCATGAAGATCCCCTTATTGCCATGATGAAGCAGTTTACCGGTCGAGTTACAGACGAGGGGGTTGAGGTCGAACTCAACGGAAAAATAACTAAATTCCCGAAAGCCCAAATCCAGGCTGATCCCGCCTATCTCTTTGGGCCCGCCATAGGAAGCGTTCTCTACTACTCCGTTGAAAATAACACTCTGAACGCACGGGCAGCAGTTCAAATTTCTCCCGCCCAGTTTATCGGGGATCTTCAAATGAGCTATTTTTATAAAAACGGAATTTTACAGGCTGGACAAGCTTCGTTCGAACTTTATCCGGAGTATCAGGGCAATTAAGCTTGCCCATATCTGTCAAGGCTAACATCTGAAGTCATTATAAAACTGATTGTCCTCCGCATCGTCTTCTGTAAAAAAGCCCGTGTGCACACCATACTCCCCATTTTTTCGTATGTCCTTGATTCATTTAGGTCATTAATGGTGATGTACATTATCAACACCACCAAAGAAGCTCGTTACGGATTGCCCTGTGGATACTTCGGCAAAAACCTCCTCAATAGTTCATACAGAGCCTCAATCCGAAAACATTTGTGCATAAATATGAAGACATATAAACAGTCTGTGAATAAATTGTGGGTAAACGTGGATTTTTTGTGGACTAAAAAAGGTTTTATTGTGGATAATTGTGAATAACTTGTTGATAATCTGTGGATTTATGTGGATAAGCGATCTCCACACCCGCTTTTTGTGAATATCTTTTGTTCTGAAAATAGGGTTGTCCGCTCTCTGTTATGTGCACAACTCATGACAAGTACAGTCTGACTGAATGACTAAAAATCGGAGGAATAGTTCCTTCTTGCGCAGCATACAAAAAAGGGCCCCCAGATTCATTGAACCTTACTTGGGACCCTTTTTTCAGTAGGCGTTTTTGAAGCCATTGCGGATCGTACGGAAAATGATTTTAATATCAAATAAGAGCGACCAGTTCTCAATATAGAAAATATCATGCTTGATGCGTTCCTCAATGGAGGTGTCCCCGCGCAGCCCGTTGCTTTGAGCCCAGCCGGTAATGCCAGGACGCACATGGTGCTTCACCATATATTTCGGAATTTCTTCCCGGAACTGATCCACAAAATACGGACGCTCCGGCCGCGGACCAACAACGCTCATATGTCCCAGCAGCACATTGAAGAACTGCGGCAGCTCGTCGAGACTGGTACGGCGGATAAAAGTACCGAACTTCGTGCGGCGCGGATCATCCTTGGTGGACCACCCGGTATCCTCCGTTCCCGGAGGAAGTACCTTCATCGAGCGAAATTTGTACATATAAAAAGTACGCCGGTTCAGCCCCACACGCTCCTGCCTGAAAATGACCGGTCCTGGCGACGTCAGCCTAACTCCGATCGCTACGGCCAGCATGACGGGTGAAGTCAGAATAATCGCAGCCAAAGAGAAAAGGATATCAAACGTGCGCTTGAACAGCCTATTGGCTGCCACATCCAGCGGAATATCCCGGACATTGATCATCGGCATGCCAGCAAAATTATCAAAGTAAGGACGGGCAGGCAGGTAATCGAAAAAGTCCGGAATAATCATCGTGCGCACGCCAGCTTTCTCACACAGGTTGATGATCCTTGGATATTTATCATGCGCATCCAGCGGCAAAGCCAGAATGACCTCATCAATCATCAGGCGGTTCAGCGTCTCCTCCAGCTCATTCAGCGTTCCCAGGATCGGGCGGTAATGAGCCTGCTCCTCTTCATCCCACTTTCGGTAATCATCCAGGAAGCCGACCACCTCATACCCCAGATCCGGGTAATTTTTCAGATTCTCATAAAACTGCCGGCCCAGCGATCCTGCACCGAGAATGAGCATAAACTGCTTATTGTAGCCCTTCTGGCGGAATGCTTTCAGAATTCTTTTCACATAATAACGATACAACAGGATAAAAAACACGTTTCCAACCATATATATGGCAAGGTAGGATCTTGAGATATCAACCTGTTTGACGAAGAACATTACACTCAAAAGAACAAACAGCCCTATGAAATGGGTCTGCACAATCTTGATCACATCGTCGGCAAATCTTTTCTTGCGGGTCGTGGTATACAACCCCACCATAATGCCGATACTGATGGCAATCATCCCATAAATCAGGCTCCATCCCCAGTACACTTCCATGGGGAGCGGATCTTCATGGGTGATCCAGTCGCTCTCAAACTTGAGGAACCAGGCCAGCAGAAAGGACAGTTGGATAACCGCCATATCCGCCAATATATAGAGTTGGGTTAAATAGCGCTGATTTCTGCGAATCATGCTTTCACCTCAGTACGGGATTCTTCACTGCGTCCATCCGGTCTGGACGGAGGCGTCAATTTATTCTGAACAAGGGCCATGAGAAATTTCAGCGTTATGCCCAAATAAACGGCCGTATTCGTAATCATGCTGTATTTCTTGAAGTAGTGCTTCCGATGAAACACCCACATCGCTCTATGAAACTCATAAATGATTTTCAAAGGCCGGCGGCGTGCGCTGCCCCCTTTGACATGAACAATATATGTGCGCGGGTAGTAGTAAATACCCCAGCCCGCTTCCTTGATGCGGTAGCACCAGTCGATGTCCTCGCCGTACATAAAAAAGATTTCATCCAGTCCACCGACCTGATCGATGGCCTCGCGCCTGACCAGCATAAATGCGCCGACCAGCACATCCACAGGATATTCATCATCCGGATCCAGGTGACCAAGCTGATACTGGTTGTATTTCGGATCATGCGGAAAACGCTTGGAGAAACCAAAAGCATAATAAAAAGATGCCGAAGGCGTAGGAAATCCGCGCTTGCACGCTTTATCGAGCGAACCGTCGGGTAATATTACTTTACAACCAGCCGCCCCCAGTTCAGGACGTCGGTCCATCAGTCCGATCATAGTCTCAAGGGTATCTGGCTGTACAAGGGTATCGGAGTTCAGCAGCAATATGTAACGGCCCTGCGCTGCTTCAATCCCCTGATTATTCGCTTTGGCAAAACCTGTATTTTCCCGGTTGGCGATTACCGTTACCTGCGGATACTGCTCCCTTATCGCTTCAATGGAGCCGTCAACGGAATGATTGTCAATGACAATCACCTCGAAACGGTACTGCGTACGGGAAGCAAACACGGACTGCAAGCAATCCAGGGTTAGGCGCTGCGTGTTGTAGTTGACGATCAGAATGCTTACATCCATGATTGCTGCTCTCCTGACAAAAAAAGAAATCTAACGTCATTATAGCACATATCTTGGCCCTAGAGCGCTAAAAAAGGCTTGTATCGGCACAATCGCCTGTTGAGCATTAAAAACCTTCGTGGTAAGATGTTAATGGAAAAAAGGACCGGTGGCAGCCGGTCCAACGCACAACCGCCAGTGCAAGAGCGGGCGGCTTCAAAATCAATAAGGACCGAAAATAGACCATTCCTGCTACAGGGCGGTCTATTTTCGTCTATCCGAAAACAACAGTGTGACGACAAACGCGCCGAACGTCAGCATCAGGCTGAGCGCTTCATACACTGTCATTGGCTCCACCCCCTGTCAGGGAAGATAGCCGACCGCCCTTGCGAGCCTAGATTTGGTTGTGCTAACTGCATTATACTATATTTTTCCAAAAAGAAACATGTATTCGTTACACTTTGTAGGCGGGCTAAATTCTTTTTGTGCTGCGCAGTTTATTCTGTATCATACGTCTTTTTTGCTGCAATTGTCTTCTTTCTCTGAAGAAAGAACCCCATGCCTTTAACACTCCAGGCTCTCTAATCAGAAAATACGCATGACTTGCCAACTCATAAGGCAGAAGTTTTGGAATGCTCTTCAATACATTTTTTAAAGAGTCATTTTTGTACATCATTTTGTAGCGGTTAATGTAGGACAGCTGTCTCAGAAACAACGGCTTGGTGCTGCGGTTGTCTTCTTTCCAGCCCCGTTCGTGATATCCCAGGGCATCTGCTCGATAGTAAGCCCCCCAGCCTAATAGACTAGCCCTCCATGCAACATCCACATCCTCTTTATAGGCAAAAAAGCTACTGTCAAAAAACTCACCTTCAATACTTACATCATCAACCATGCGTCTTGCGTACACAGCCGCAGCGCCGGAAACCCCGAATACATCTCCCGATTCTCTCCATTGAGAGGAAGGCTGACCCGCCCCACGGTCGAAAGCGCGACGCGCAGAATTCATAGTAATGCCTGTGCTGTCCAATAATTCCGGCTTTTCTTTACGTAAAAGCATCCCCGTTGCACTTCCGATGCTTTTGTCACCTTCGAGAACTTCAACCAATTTGCCGATATAATCCGGCTCCAAGGTAACATCAGGGTTTAAAACCACTATATAATCAGCACTCGATAAGTGAATCCCTTGGTTGTGGGCAGGCGCAAATCCTGTGTTCTCGGCATTTCGTACTAATTGAAGTCTATCTCTAAACATATCCTTCAGACTATCTACTTCGGCAACGGTTTTATCAGATGAGTTGTTATCAATTATGATTACGGAGCTGATCGGATATTGCTGTCGGCAAACTGCCTCTAAACATGTCCTAATATCCTTTTCACTATTATACGTAACAATATGGACACTTACGGATTTGGTCATGAAGCGTTTCCTCGTTCTTTAGTTTCGTTTGTCTATATGTATCATAGAACAAACCCGTATCAATTCCTAGTGAAAAACTATTTATCTTAATAGACGCGAGATCAATCGGAAAGGTTTCACATAAAACACAAAAATTTGGATTGAAATACTTTTTTGTGTGTCTTATTTTTAAAATGCAGTAAAAAAAGCCGGGCTCATGCCCAGCTTTACTGTTAAACATTTCAATTTCAAGGAGCCAGCTTACTATTATGATTCAACTCCTGCAAAAAATCACGCAATCCTTCACGCCAGGTACGCAAATCCTGAAATCCATTCGTGCGAATGGACATATGTTCCATAACTGAATTGCGCGGTCTGGGCGCGGGACGGACAAACTGATCACTTGTACATGGCTCCAATTTAGCTGTTACTTGGATCCCCGCTAACTTCACGGCGTCTTCCAGGATAGCTTGAGTAAACTCAAACCAGGTGCAGGATCCGCTGTTAGAAGCGTGGTAAATTCCGTACTTTTCTGTTTGGATCAGTTCAGCCAAAAAGCGAGCCAGATCAACAGTATAAGTTGGAGAACCTTTTTGATCATGCACAACCTGAAGCAATGGTTTCTCCTGCCCCAGCTTCAGCATTGTTTTCACAAAATTATTGCCATGTAATCCGTACACCCAGGATGTTCGAACAATAAAACAAGAAGATGACAGAGCTTGGGCCAGCACTTCTCCTGCCCTCTTTGACTTTCCGTAAACGGACTGCGGGTTTGTATTATCGTACTCGTAGTAAGGAGATTCAGACATTCCATCAAATACATAGTCAGTACTAATGTAAACCAACTTTGCGCCGACCTTCTCTGCCGCCAGAGCAACGTTTCGTGTCCCAGAGGCATTGACTGTATACGCCCCGTCTATATCCGTCTCTGCCGCATCCACGGCAGTATATGCGGCACAGTGAATAACGACATCCGGACGGAATCGGCAAACCACTTGAATGGATTGCTCCAAATCCACAATGTCCAGCTGCTCACGGCTGCATGGAATCGTTTCATGTCCTGCTTCTTTTACTATGCGCACAACGTCCATCCCAAGCTGACCGGAAGCTCCAGTTACAAGCACCTTCATTTGTTATGCATCCCCCAAACGGGCACCGTATTGCTTGGCATAATAATCCTGATATTCACCAGATTGAATTCGGGTCCACCATTCCTTGTTATCCAAATACCAACGGATGGTTTCTTTGATGCCTGTTTCAAACGAATACTTAGGCTTCCAGCCAAGCTCAGTCATCGTTTTGGTCGGATCAATGCCATAACGACGGTCGTGACCAGGGCGATCTTCTACATAGGTAATAAGCGATTCCGACTTGCCCAGCTCTGCCAGAATTGTTTTAACGATATGAACATTAGTACGCTCATTGTTGCCCCCGATGTTATACACTTCACCGATCTTGCCTTGATGGATAACGAGATCAATAGCGCTGCAGTGGTCCTCCACATACAGCCAGTCACGAATGTTCAGGCCATCACCGTAAACAGGCAGCTGCTGGTCGCTCAAAGCGCGGGAAATCATCAACGGAATGAGCTTTTCAGGGAACTGATATGGACCATAGTTGTTGGAGCAGCGGGTGATATTCACCGGCAGGCTGAAAGTCTCATGATAAGCGCGAACCATCAGATCGCCGCCCGCCTTGGAAGCCGAGTATGGACTGTTAGGCTGGAGAGGTGTTTCCTCCGTAAACAGGCCAGTTTCACCCAGCGTACCGTACACCTCATCCGTAGATACTTGTACGAACTTGGTCACACCGTATTTTTTTGCCGCGTCAAGCAGTACCTGTGCGCCGAGAACGTTTGTTTTCACAAACACTTCCGGCTCCAAAATACTGCGGTCCACATGGGACTCCGCAGCAAAGTTAACAATGACGTCGATCCCCTGCTGCATAATTTGGTCGATGGCTTGGGTATCGGTAATATCCGCTTTTACAAAAGTGTGATTAGCATTATTCTCAATGGATTTTAGATTTTCCAGGTTGCCTGCATACGTAAGTGCATCCACATTGATAATACGGTAATCTGGATGCTGCTGAAGCATATACATGACAAAGTTGCTGCCGATAAACCCGGCTCCGCCGGTGACAAGAAGTTTCATGTGGCCCTCCCCTGTTCTGCTTCTTCAGGACTAATCAAAATTGATCTCGGCATCTGCCAATATAGGCAATTGCTTATCTTTATCGGAAAGCACTGCTTTCGAAACCGGCCAGTCAATAGCCAGAGCAGGGTCATTCCATAATATGCCTCGGTCATGTTCAAGTGAGTAATATTCATCTACCTTATACATGACTTGTGTATGTGGAACCAAAGTGCAAAAGCCATGAGCAAAGCCTTTGGGAACAAGCAACTGCCGATGGTTATATTCGCTCAGGATCACACCCGTCCACTGACCAAATGTGGGTGAGCTTCTTCTGATATCCAATATGACGTCGTAGATGGCTCCCGACAACACCCGAACCAGTTTCGTTTGCGCCTTGGGGTTGGACTGATAATGAAGTCCACGAATGGTGCCCGGTTCAGCTGAAAGGGACTGATTATCTTGCACAAAATGATAATTTAACCCCTTATTTTGCACTGTCTGCTCATTGTAGCTTTCCATAAAAAAACCTCGGTGGTCCCCATGTACCACGGGTTCCAATATCATCGCCCCGGATAGATGAAGAGGTGTCGTTTTCACTCTGGTGTTATCCCCCCATTATAATTTCAATTTCCCAAAATCATCACCATAAAGAATATTTTGCGCCAATTCATTGGCCCTGGCAAGAGAAGCATGCGTACCTGCATCCGTCCACCAACCCTTAAGAATATCAAAGGTTAATGTCCCCTTATCAATATATGCATTATTGACATCCGTGATTTCCAATTCTCCCCGTGCTGACGGCTTAAGTGTTTTTATAATATCAAATACCGTAGAATCGAACATGTAAATACCGGTGACCGCATAATTGCTTTTAGGCTGCGCTGGCTTTTCTTCAATCGATACAATCCGCTCTCCCTGCAGCTCTGCTACCCCAAAACGATGGGGATCATGAACCTTTTGCAGCAGCAGCTTGGCTCCGACAGCCTGTTTTCGGAAATTTTCAACAAAAGGTGCTATATTATCTTCAAACACATTGTCGCCAAGGATAACCACCATTTGATCATCCCCTACAAAATGCCGGGCCAATCCGAGGGCTTGTGCAATCCCGCCGGCTTCGTCCTGGACTTTGTATGTAAAAGTTACATCCATTTCCCGGCCACTTCCGAGCAAGTTCACAACGTCTCCCATATGTTCTTTACCGGTAACAATTAGGATGTCATGGATACCAGCTTGTTTCAGTTTGTAGATGGTATGAAAAATCATTGGGTACTTTCCAACAGGCAGCAAATGTTTATTGGTTACTTTGGTTAATGGAAAAAGGCGGGAACCTGTCCCGCCCGCTAAAACAATACCCTTCATACTCCCTCTCCTATTGAGTAAGTTTTATTACTATCGTATTTTCTAACGAATAAATTGAACAATATTTTTATTAGCAGCATATTCCCTCTCAAAGGGCTAATTTTAGTTGGTACCTTTCCTGTTGGATAAGAACGAGTAACTGGAATCTCTGTTACTTTGTAGCCCAACTGTGGAGCCTTCACAGACAGATATGCCAATAACTCATAGGTATCGAAAACATTTCTGAAAGGCTGCAGATTAGGATCCAAAAGAAGTTGTGCTGAATGTGCTCTAAAACCGTTTGTAGTATCTGTGTATCGAAATCCTGCCATTAATGATATAAAGGGGGCATGGATCAGTTTAATTGCAAGCTTTCTGGATAAAGGAGTATTTATCTCTTTTCCACCCGGAACATATCGTGATCCCTGTACGAAATCATATCCTTCCTCCAATTTAGCAACAAAGTTAGGAACAGACTCCACACTATCCTTGTTATTTCCATCCACAGTAATGACGCCTTCATACCCTTCTTGCAATGCATAAGAAAATCCCATCCGCAATTGGGCACTCAGCTTGCCTTTATCCTGTTTGGTTAACAGTGCTCTTATATTATGTTCCTTTAGAAAAGACTCATTCAGCGAGCCGTCAGTACTTCCGCCATCCAAAATAATAATATCTATTTCCTTTGAGATAAATTTTAGCTTTTCAAGCTGCTTTTGAATCTTACTCCCTTCATTAATTACAGGGATGCAAACACAGTATTTACTCTTCTTCTTTCGAAAAATATCTGCTTTAAAACGAGGAACCTGCCAGCCGCTTATATCATTAACCATCATTATTCTCCCCCTATCACGCGTAAGTCTCTAGAGCAAACGTTAAAGCTTGTTCAACATTAGAAACATTGCTCTGCTCGGGTTCATTTCTCATTTCAATAGATACCCATCTCTGATAACCTGAGCTTTTCAAAGCTTTTGCTATTCTATGATGCGGACTTACCCCGGTTGAAACCTTATCGAGAAAAGGTTCGCTAATATGGAAGTGCTTTAAATATGGGGAGCTCTTCTCTATAACTTCTTCAACATTTTCATTGTTTAAGCTAAGAGTGCCGGCATCAAGATGTAATTGAAACCCTTGATGGTTAACCGCCTGAACAAGCTCAATGCCTTCATCACTATTTGTGATAAAATCACAGCCATAGTGGATAGGGTTAGGCTCTATACAAAAAAATACGTTCTTATTAAGAGCATACTCGGCTAAATCTTCAAAAAACGGCACGGCTATGTTGAAACGTTCACTCTTTGATAGATTTCCTGCCACTCTATTTTTCGGGGAACCAAAAACCAGAGCCTCGATGCCTATCTGCCCAGCTAGAGAGATAATTCCTTTAAGATAGCTAGTCATCTTTTCTCTAGCTTTCTTAGTAGTAAATAATGACAGGGTATTCTGACCAAATAGTAAAGATTGCATGGCTACCAACTGAATCCCTTTGCGGTCCCAATCTCGTTTAAATTCAACCAAAGTATCCGTGTCACAATCAAGTGGGTTTTCCCAAAATTTTGTTGGTGCAATCTCTATTCCTTTGATATTATTCTGATCCAAAAGGGATAGTACTTCCTCTTGCTCATCCATGTTCCAGGCTATATTCGAGATAGACACTTTCATAAAAGTAACCTCTTTTCCTCTTTTATAAATTCCGCTATTTCATGGAGGACTTCTTTTTTGGTCTTGGTATAAGAGGATGAGCTGCTTGTCTCTTTGCTAAATATGCTTGCATACCTACTCTTCATGTCATAAAAGACAGGCTTTTTTTCCGTTACATTAGCGAATTTTAGTTGCAAAGCGTAATCTGCAATTTCTTCCGCACTCACTGGCTCAGTAGCAAAATTAACAAGAGTGAGATGGTTTGATAATGCTGTTTGTATATCTTTCCATAGATTGCTCATATTATAAAATTGAAATTGACTTTTATGATGCGTTAGATGAAGAGCATTATTATGGATCAAATCATAGATAAAATTCTTTTTCAAACCCTTTCCAAACAAGCCAGGAAGGCGAATAATTAGATGCTTCTCAAAATTCGAAGTGACAAAATGCTCCAAAAAGTAACGATGGCGGCCGTAAGGTTCAGCCTTCTCCGCTTCAATAGGCGTGTCTTCATATACCCCAACCGGTTCACTGTAGACATCTACTGTTGAAATCAATACAAACCTATTCGCCTTAACTTCTTTTAAACATGCTATTAAAGAATTAATATTGGACAGATCTTCTTCGGGAGCTTGATTAGCTTTCCATTTCACTGCTGGTGCTGCAGCACAAATGACCAAGTCGTAAGCTTTCCCACTAATATCTTGAATATTCGAAGAATTATAAACATCTTCAAACTCAGTTTGTTTACGCAATGTTGAACCAACATAACCGGTATAGCCCACAAGACAGGTCTTATTCAAACAAATATCCCCCTTAATGGTTAGATGCCTGATCCTTTTCTTTTATTAGCTCAAGCTTAGGCCTTTTCTCTTTATACATTTCAACGGACTTGGTGCTGTAAAAGGGCCGATTCTGTATCTCGATCAAAATTCGGGAAGTATATTCTCCAATAATACCTCCTATAAAGAATAGTCCTGCAAAGCCTAGCGACATCAAAATCATCAGTGTTGTCCATCCTTCAACAACAGACTGATTAAAATAATAATTGTAAAGGGCATACCCTCCCATAAATAATGAAAACAGAAAAAACACTACCGTTAACAGGTGAGCTGCCCTTAATCCAAAATGAGAAAAGGACACCAACGCGTCTATGGCTAAGCTAATATTCTCACGATTAACTTTTCTCCCGATAATTTTATTTATAGGCTCGTATTGAACCAATGTTTTGGAGTAACCTGTGAGCTCATAGAGCGCTTTACGGTACCTTACTCTCTCCTTTAAATTCAACATCGCATTCAAAGCTCGTCGAGTAACTAATCGAACACTCTCTGTGGATAGGGACAAATTCAAATACGACACCTGATTTAACAGCTTATAAAACATACGTGATTTCCATCCTGCCTGCCCTGAGGAAGCTGCAACTATATCGAAACCTTTACCAGTCGCCGTCTTAAACATCTTGTACAGAAGTTCCATTCTAAAATCAATGCAAAGAGATTCTAGTTCAAATACAAAATCACCCATTGATTTATTCAAACCTGCCATCATGGCATGTTCTACACCGTGCTTTCTAGACAAGTTGATAATAGTAACATCACCAAATATATCCTTTATTACCGAGTGAGCATTCTCCAAAGTCCTATCCTGACTAGAGTCATTTACGATTATGATCTCATAGTTTTTAAAGTATGTTCTCAGTGTACAATCCAATTCTAGCAGTGCTTGGTCAATTTCAAGCTCATTATTGTGAGCATATAAAACAGCAGAGACAAAGACTTGTTCTTTCACAACACTTCCTCCAAGTCATAAATAGTGTTGAACTTACCAGAGAATACTGAAATAAATCTTGGCCTGTTTGAAAACTCCTTTATAACCGTGGGCCTAGAGTCATCGAGTTCAGAAGCACTAATCAATGCTTTGACAGCATATAATGACTTTTTATAGGTAACCTGAATGTCTGAAACTAAATACTTTTTTGCCAACTGGTGCATTCTAGCCCACGCTGATAATGGCTTGGCCCTACAAAAATTGCAATTACTCAGCTGGTCTGGTGTACAAGCATCATTAAATTGCTGACAAGAAAACTCAGGCAACGTACTAAAGGAGGATTCATGTGGAGTATGGCCTACGGAAGTTAAAGAGTGGTAACCGCTCTCTCCAAAAGGCATTAAAGAAAAAAACGGACCATCCATAACAGTTATCCCAACATTTTTGATATTATTGGATACTTCCGTCATTATTACTTCACATATTTCATACTTAGTGGAAAATAACTCATAGTTGAATTTTTGAAGTATCTGATTAGTACTTGCATAGGTTGCATTGAGAATATTAAACGTTTTACAGCTGGTATCATCGCTAAAATTGAGTGTAAATGAATCCTCGAATTCCCTTACATCTCTAAGAAACTTATTAAAGCAAAGTGTTACATTGCTGTATTTTGTAAGTTCATCCATGTACCACTGCCTAATTTTATTTGCATCATAACTATATTCCATGGTTTCAAAGGCAGCTTCAACTACTCCATGATTAAAGTATGTTTTGCTATTTACTTCCACAGCTGGGATCTCAACAAAGTTACAAAAACTCAAAAATTGTTCTGCATTCGTTAGTGAGTCATTGGCAGAGATGGCATATATCTTCTTAAATCGGTCGTTTATCGCAAAGGAGAAATCCCGAACAAATCGTTCGTAATAATGTGCTGATTTAGATGCTGTTGATACACTTCTAGGGTAATGGTAACCGTTATGAACTCTAGCCTGATTAATAAAGCTGGCTCGCTGAAGAGGCTTGTCGTCTATCTCTACAACAACCACTTTCAAATCCTTTTTTGCCAAAACATGAGCAGCATACAATCCATATATTCCTGCACCCAAAATAACATAATCGTACTTCAAAAGTCATTTCCCTTCCAGTGTGTGATCATTGCTGATTAGTAGAATATTATGACTGTTCCAGCGACAAGTAAAACAATCCCAATTATTTTAAAAGATGTTATAGGCTCGTGAAAAATCAGGATTGAAACAGTTACGATCCCTAGAGTTGTTAAAGCCTGCGACACTGGGGATACCCTCCCTAATTCACCACGTGACAAAGCAAAAATATAAAACACGAAACTAACTCCATACAAAATAGCTCCTGACCAAATATAAGGAGACAAGGCTACCTTAAATAGTGTTTGCATGTTTAAACCACTAAGATTTAGGACATTAATACCGTGCTTTAAAGAAACCTGAGCAATGATATTAAAAACCATTGCTAAAAAAAGTAACAAGAGTAACATTAAACTCTCCTATTGTTCGACATATTCTTCATTTTAACATTGAATAGACTCTTTTGCAGTAGATAATACCACAAAAACTATATTACTCATATATAAGCGCTGGGCTTGAAACAATTTTTACTTTATAACACAACACAAGCTTGTTTGATGCCATATGTTATATCTATTTATTTACATTCAGGTGGAGACAGCAAAATAATAAAGCATAAAAACCTTACTTTTTTTACTTGACGGATTATCAAGAAGTGCGACAGATCCTCTGAAAAGGATTCGTGATCTGTCTTCCATCCCAAGCATTTTCGTGGCCTGTGATTGATCAGGTGGAGGTCATCCTCCAAGGCCTCGTCTGTAATTTGAGCGAAATCCGTACCTTTGGGAAAGAATTCTCGCAGCAAGCGGTTGGCGTTTTCGTTGGAGCCTCGTTGCCAAGAGGAATACAGATCAGCGAAATACACCTGCGTGCCATGGGTGTCCTCCTGGCTCGCATAACAGGCAAACTTTTTGCCACGGTCAGTTGTCGCCGTTTGGAAGGCAGCGGAGGGGTACTGGGAAACAGCTACACCAAAGGCGATTTCCATGGACAACGCGATGGCGGTCAGCCATCCGAATGGCGGTGTACAGGCGCGTTTTACGTTCGAGGAACGTGGCCACACAGCCTTTGCTTTTCCCGCGACTGGAAACGACAGTATCCAGTTCCCAATGACCGAACGTTTGAGAGACTGCACCTCTTTAGGGCACAGGGAGATGGGCTTGCCTATCGCAAACTTCCCGCGAGTCTCCGCAGGCTGCTGACGTTTGCCTTTTTGCTGGAGAACCGTGAGCACGCCTTTCACTAAATGACCAGCGTACACCAGCGATAGATCGTTTTAAAAACATACGATCGATAGTGCTTGCTGACGCAGCCGTTCTACGATCTGCTCAGGAGACCAAGTCCTCTGAAGCTTCTCTTCTTCGATAACCGCCGCCAACTCCGGTGTCCATTTTCCTGCAGGAATGGAGGCTTTACGACGCTGAACGTAGCTCTCCTGGGACGCCTCCGCATGGTAAGTCTCCTGTGTTGCATTTCGACAGAGTTCCTGGCTAATGGTGGCGTGGTGTCTGCCCAGTTCCTTAGCAATGGCTCTGGCACTTTTCCCCTGTTGGTGGAGGATTTCTAGCTTGCTTCGCTCAATTATACTAAGATATGTGTAGCTCATGGCGGATTCTCCTTGTGTGAATGTGGGTGTAGGAGCTTTCATTCTACACAAATCCGGCCATGGGCCTTTTGTTTATTTATTTCCAGTAGGTGTCGCACTTCATATTACAATCTGTCACTTCGAAAAAATATCTTTCATACTTTATTGTCCAATTTCAAAATAATCCACTTATCATTTGTGATATTATAACTTTCTATTTTATAATAATTGCTATTAATTTTTAGTTTTTTCTCATAATAGAGATAAATTTGGTTCAAATAATTATTATCTATTAAGATGACATTAGAATCGGTTCTATTAACTCCATTTTTCCAATTTTCATCCGTGAGATTTGCTATATTAATATAGTTAGGCCTAATTTTACTAATATCGTATATTATACTCCTACTCCATAATTGTCCTGATTCGTTGAATTCCCCTGTATCGATTTGCTGAATCGCATATTTCGGCAATTCCTTTATGAAGATCTTTTCTTTTGAATATCTTGAGAAATAAGGAGATTTTTTTTGATAATCAGCTGCAAAGAAGTCAAAATTATCGTAACCGTAGCTTATTCTTTGTTCATCAAGAACTTTGTTCTTGAGCAAAGGATAAATATGCAAGAAAAACTTTTCGTCTAAATTAGCACTTTTTTTGTTTGAAATATAAATTAACTTTCCTTCACTATAATTAACATATATTTTGTAATTTAATGTGTTTACTTTCATTTCGGACTGTTGGATAAGTTGATTAAAGGCTAAATCACTTCTATATACTCCGATTAGAGGTTTGACTAAGAAAATTATCATTATACCTAAGCCAAAGAATAATAATAAAATTTTCGTTTTTCTCTTCTTTTGAAGGAGATCTGATAACAGATACGAGATAATAGATCCTGTGAGAGCAAACCCTACTAGGGTAAACGGTAACTGCCATAAAAAATAATTGATATGTGTATGAATATATGAGTGGCCTTTCGCCATAATAAACCAGGAAAGTGGAGCCAAGAGAGAAAACCACAAACTTAAAGTAAGTCCAATTAGTTTTCTTCTATGCAGCTGAATTTTTGTTGATATTTTCTCTGAAACAAAGACAAGAGAAGTAATAACCAAAAAAAACCAAATCATATCTTTGAAGGATACTTTCAATAGGTCTAGATGTGTCCCAAAAAAATTATTTAAATCAAATGCAAAACCATTTAAGTAAGTACTTACTACTTCAAATACATTTGCATTTAAACTCTCTCGAAAAACTGCAGGGACTTCATTGGCGTCTCCATAAGTACGTTTCAAAATAATCAATTTAATTACTGAAAGTGCATCAGATAAAGATGAATATTTTAAATATAGAAGATATATGTGAATGAATAATGCGGATAAAAAACCAATCAATGAAGATAATGAAACTGAAATCACTCTTAACACAAAAACTTTTGGAGCCCATTTTGATTTATATGCATAGTATATAAGAGGTACTATAGCAGTAATAAAAACGGAACTAATATATTCATAGCCACTACCACATTTAATGAAAACTGCTAAAAAAATCAGAAGATTTAAAGTTCTTTTGTATCTTTTCTGTTTTTTCTCCTCTAAAAATAAAATAAATAAACAAATAAAAAACGGTAAATACATGGACCATGCTACCCAGTAAAGATTTCTTCCAAAAATAATCAACCATTGAGAACATATAATACCAATTAGTAAAACCCATGAGGTAATCAAATTGAACTCATTAAAGCACCATATAACGAGTCCTGTAAGTAGCACAGATAAAATCAAAACATTTATCCCTTTTAAATACATAAGCATATAATCATTACCAACAGGCAATAACTTTTCGATTAATGAAAAGAAAAAACCCTGAAGTCCTATTTGGGATTCATACTCACTATAATCACCCTTCTCTGTTTTCCCCAAAAAGATATTATATTGATCTTCAGGAGAACTTTCAGCGTTATTAGCTCGTGTCCATCCACCCAAAAACATATTATCAGACATAACTCCATTAACTTGGGAATTAATTAACCTCCCAACTACAAGGGCTTCTGAGTCTCTCTGAAAACTTTCAAACCATTGAGGCTCAACAGTTTTCCATAAATTCAAACCAAACCCTAAAAATAATAGGACTATACTAAGAGCTGTTGTAATATATTTCAAAAAATGAATCTTTCTCCTTAACAATTTTCCTTCTCCTCGCAAGCAGTGATTTATTTTAAATTAAAGGAGGCATAATTAAAATGCCTCCTAGATAAGTTTTAGTCACTTAATGATGTTTCTTATTCTGCTAAACATCCTGCCTAAAGTAGTTGAATCCATAAATTTTTGATATTTTTGAACAAGTTTCCAAGACCTCATAGCATATATTCTTTTCAGTTCTAATAACGCTGCATGTTCAAGATGCGAGGAATCATCCTCAATTAGATTGTTTTCTAAAGTTTGTGATAGTTCAAGGCGCTGATTCCAAATCCATTCCAAATCAGCTTCTCGTTGCAAAAACTCATAATACATAGTTAAGTGATCATCTACCAAATCCCCAAGCATCCCCAAATGCTCATGCGAAATATTTTGATTTGCAATATACCTATGATTCATAAAATACGATTCAAGTTTAACAATAATATTATCAACAGAAAAATTATCTACTATCCTTGCTCTGCAATTTTGAGACATTTGTTCATACTTTTTCTTATCCTTAAGGATATCTTTAATAGCTTCAACATATTGCATAATTTCCTGCTTAGTATACTTTCGATCCTTATCAAAATAATCTGCCACTAATTCCAAAAAAGGGAGTAAAGCCCCGGTGGAGCTATCAACTAGTTCTTTTTGTCCACCTACATCTGAGCTTATAACAGGTGTGCCCATGGACATTGATTCATAGGCTGTCAGTGCCAATCCCTCAACTCTTGAGCAAATTAATGTTATATCACTATCTTTATAGAAAGGCCTCATATCTTGCTGCCTTCCAAATAAAAATACTGTATTAATAAGGTTCTCTTTTTTGATTCTATCTTGGATATCCCCGTAATATTGGCCATCTCCTACAACAAAAAAGCACACATCCGGGATAACCTTTTTGGTGGCTTTTGCAATTTCTAACATCAGAAATGGACGTTTCTCTTCTGAAAGTCGACACGGGAACAAAACCACCGGTCTACTTTCATCAATATTTATTTTTCTTCTTATAATTCCTTTGGATATAGTTCTGGGATCATAATAATCTTTATCAACACCTATATATAACGTTTCAATATTTTCTGGGGATCTTCGGTATTTATTAATCATCGTTTGCCTTAAATTTTCATTACAAACAAATGTCTTGTCAACGATATTGTTTACAACAGAAGAAGTTCTAGCATACCCTCCACCTCTCCAGTTCTCCACTTCCGAATGAACATAATCAACAATCATAAGATGAGGAAACTCTTTCTTTAACCATGGAATTAAATAATACCCGAGATAACTGTTATCCACCATAACAACGCTAATATCTCTAGTTTTTATTAAATAATGAATAAATGCACTCCAATCAGCCACATCCAAGAATGTTGTTAAGTCAAAAATATCAGTAACATGTTCTTCAAATCTTTGTCTCCATGTTGGTTCATCAGGGTTAGTGGTTACTACAGAAACATCAAACCTTTCTTTGTTTAAACGCGAAATTATATTCAAATCGAATTGATTAGCTCCACCCATAACCATATGCGGTAATATCATCAAAACTCTTATTTTATTATCATCAAATATAGGCCCTCTATTCCACTCCCATTTTCGTGGTTTTTCAAAATCCACTCCTCTATATCTAGGAAATTCAATGGCTTGAACAGAATCATCAAGTTCCGAGGCTGTTTCTTCGATTATTCTCATCGCTTTAGAATATAACTCTTTATCATTGTTTATTTTAGCAAGCCCACCAGTATTAGAATTCCTATACCAAAAACCATACCACCTCATATGGACTGGTAACTTACCTTTCTTTAATAGTTTTAGCCACAAAGTCCAGTCTTCAAAATAAAATTTCGCAAAACTATCATAGCCACCTACTTCTAATAAGTCTTTTTTTCGAAATCCCGCACTATAACACAAAATATTTTCTGACTTCATTACTTCTGACGAAAAGTGTTTATTCCATAGATATTCTTTACTAGCAAAGCCTGTGCTATCTGTGTAAGTCCAGCTAGCCTGGGGATTGCAATATAGAGACCAGTAAATACATTCAAGATAAGTTGGTTCTATAAGATCATCTGCATCTAAAGTTACAATAATATCAGTGCTAGTTAATTCAATTGCTTTATTTCTTGCAGTTGCTGCTCCTCCATTGTCTTTATGGTGCACTTTAATTCTTGAATCCTTCTTTGCAATATCAAGAAGTATGGATACGTCTTCATTATTTGTACTTCCATCATTAACTATAATCCATTCAAAATACGGAAACGTTTGGTTGAATACACAATTTGCTGTTTGTTCAAAGTATTGGCCCGCATTAAAATACGGTGTTATTATGCTTAATAATGGAGGGCCTTCATTTATTATTCCTCTGCTTAAAAGTTTTTTTCCTGGTTGTTGATCAAAATTAAAGTCCATTGTTACCCCTTTTCCTTTTCTAATATTGAGATCCATTCCCTTAACTCTTCAATTATTTTTTTCTGATTTACACATTCCTTCTGATAATTATCTACTTGTGTTTTCAACCAATCGTTCGCATTTTTCAACTCATCATTCCATTTCTGCAACTCCTCTATAATATCTTTTTGTTCTGCCAATTCCTTACTATGTAATGAAATTTGGCCTTTCATCCACTCCCTACCTTTTTCTAATTCTTCAACCCATGTTTTTAGTTCTAGGACTGCATTTCTTTCTTGTTCCAATTTCATTTCCAACCATATTTTACCACTCTCTACTTTTGAAATCTCATCTATATAGTCAGATTTTATACATCCATACTTATTATGAATAGCAATTGCATTATCTAGTTCCCCAATTAATATTGAATTAAACAAAATTTCATTCATCTTGTCAGATGGTTTTATTTTATACTTTTCACACTCAACAAAAAGCCAATTAAAGTTTCTGAGTACGTCCATTTTACTTTCATCAATCAGTTTTTCAGAGTAAAATATATCTTGAAATTTATAATTCAAAAAACCCTCCAATATTATAGAATAATAACTCATTTTGTCAAAAAGTTTAAACAACTCAAACACCATCTTATGACTTTCGTTTAACCCAAGGAAATATTTTTTATCATGAATATAACTAATAGATTTGTTAGAATTTTTTCTTAGTCGGTAGTTATAGATAATTTTTTTTAAAAAGGTAATATTCTGAGCACTAAATAAAGAGTGAATAACAAAAACAAGATCTTGGGCCACAATTCCTTCTGGAAAAGTTATATTGTTATTTATAATAAAACTTTTCCTGAAAATTTTTGTCCATACTGAGGGTGCTAATTTTAACAAAAATGCGGAGTCATCAATATTCGTGTTCGCTACTTTATCCGGAAAATCATCTGGTATAACAGAAGGATAAACAATACTGGTACCATCTTCTGAGATACATCTGTAAGTACCAAAAGCTACATCGGATTTGTTATGCGTAATAGAATTATATAGCACCTCACATGCATCGTTTGTAAAATAGTCATCTGGATCTAAAAACATAACGTACTCCGCACTAGCAAGCTTCAGTCCTTCATTTCTCGGTTTGCCGGCCGCCCCACTGCTTTCTGTATAGTGAACAGCAACAACATTATCATACCTTTTAGAGTAGTAATCTATAATTTTGGAGCTGTTATCTGTTGAACCATCATTCACCAAAATTACCTCTAAATCATTAAACCCAATTGTTTGATTCTCTAATGACTCAATAGCTCTCTCAAGATAATTTTCTACGTTATAAACTGGAACTATCACACTAATTTTGTACTCCATAAGCCCTCCTCATTTATCTGCCAATAGAAATATAATTCACTCCGTTCCTTCTCATGTCTAATACCGAAAAACAATTACGTCCATCATACACATTTGCTTGGGACATTAAGCTAAGAAATTTTTCGGGTTTAATTTCTTTAAACATATCCCATTCAGTAAAAATGAAGCAGGCTTCAGCATCTCGCAGACTTTCTTCAACACTAGTAGCATAATTAACTTGAGGAAAGTAGTTTTTGAACTTCTCCATACCCACCGGATCAAAAACTGTCAGCAACGCGCCTTCTTCAACAAGAATTTTAATATTGTCAATAGACGGAGCCTCACGCAAGTCATCTGTACCTGGTTTAAATGTTACTCCCAGTATGGAAACTCTAATACCCTTAAAGCTTGGAAACTGTTTTCGGGCTTTACTTATCAATTTGGTCTTTTGCAATTCGTTAACTTCAATAGCCGCCTTAACTGTTCTTAACTCATATCCATGCTGATAGGCTAACCAATGTAAAGATTTCGTATCTTTTGGAAAACAAGAACCACCATAACCAATGCCAGCGTTTAAAAATTTATTTCCAATCCTGTCATCAAAACTCATTCCCTTGGTCACATCATCTATATCAGCCCCTACAATTTCACATAAATTAGCGATATCATTAACAAAAGAAATTTTTAAAGCTAGAAAATCATTAGATGCATACTTGATCATTTCTGCACTTCTACGGTTTGTCACCAATATAGGACTTTTAATTTTTTTGTAGATTTCTCTTAATGTCCCCTCTGCTTTGTCAGATTCCACGCCCAAAATTAACCTTTTAGCATACAAAGTATCATTTATTGCGGTACCTTGTGATAAAAACTCCGGATTTGATGCTATTTCAAAAGTTACATTATATCTCAGTTTATCTTCAATAAATGAATTCAATTTATCAGCTGTTCCAATTGGAACAGTTGACTTTATTACAATCAAACAATTTCCCTGTATATTTTCGGCAATCTGTTCAGCTGCTTTAAACAAAATATTTAAATCCGCAGAACCATTTGGAAGTTCAGGAGTCTCTACTGCAATAAAGATAACATCTGCATCCCTGTAAGCTTCTACATAATTAGAAGTGAAATTCAATCTTTTTTGTTCGCTATTCTCTTTTATTAACTCGTCTATTCCCGGCTCAAAGACAGGACTAAGCCCGTTATTAAGCATTTTTATTTTCTCCTCGTTCGTATCAAGGCAGTGAACTGTATGACCCAGTTCGGCCAAACAAACACCTGTTACCAAACCAACATATCCAGTACCAGTAACAACTATTTTCAATTTATAAATTCTCCTTTTCACTTTCGTTCTCTAATTAATTTTAGAACAGAAAGCTTAGAAAGATACTTGCTTAGAAATCTTTTTACAACATAATTATCTCGCATCTGCTTAAAATCTCTAATAATAGATAAAGGGGATTTTTGGAGTTTTATAACATCCTTAAGATACATAATAATCTGCATTAATCTGTTGTATTTAATTGCTTGTATCTCATATTCATTATACATCACTAAATAGTCATCAATTAAATTTGATATACTTTTCAGTTTCATAGACAAATCTCTACGCTCAACTGCTCCCTTGCCTTCTTTAAATTTATCAAACTCATTCTCAAAATTAGCTAGCATTTGATTAATGGAAAATCCACTATTAATTCTTCTTCTGCAATTTTTCTTTAAATTTCTATATTCATTGCTATCTGTTAACATTTCCACTATGGTATCAACATATTGTTTTATCTCGTTACTGTTATACTTCTTACTGACTTCGATGTCTATATATTTAGTCTTCTCCTGCAACAAGGGCAATAAACGCCCTACTTTACTATCGATCAGTTCCTTTTGCCCTCCAACATCTGAACTTATAACTGGGACCTCCATAGCTAATGACTCGTAGGCTGTTAAAGCTAATCCTTCTCTTATAGAACATATCAGCGTTATATTCGCATCCTTGTAGAAACTTTTCATATCCACTTGTCTTCCTGCTAGGTAAACGGTGTCGTTTAATTTCCTCTTATCAATTTCTTTCCTTAGCTCTGACAGTTGAGGGCCGTCCCCAACTATTAGAAAACAAATGTCAGGTATGACTTTTCTGGTTTCTTTCGCAATTTCCAACATTAAAAACGGCCTTTTTTGTTCTGCTATTCTACATGGAAACAAAATTATTGGTCGGTTACCCAAATTAAACTGACTTCTGACTCTACCACTTTCAATTAACGAAGGGTCAAATTCTGTTGAATCAACACCAATGTATATAGTTTGCACAGCCTCTGGTTTTCTGTTGAACCTTGAAATTAGGAGCTGCCTTAAATGTTCGTTACAAACATATGTTTTTTCTATAATATCACCAGCTGCACTAGAGGTTCTAGCATATCCTCCTGCTCTCCAGCCCATTTCCTCCATATGGATATAGTCAACTATCACTAGATCAGGAAATTCTTTTCTAATCCATGGTAGAATGTAGTAACCATAATAACTATTCGAAATAAAGAGGATATCAATTTTTCTTGATTTAATGAAATAATGTATAAAAGAACACCAATGTTCGACATCCAAGAAAGTAGTTAGGTCGAAAATATTTGTAACATGTTTCTCAAATCTTTGTCTCCATGACGAGTCACCTGGATTGGTTGTTATTATGGAAATATCGTATTTATTTTTATTAATTCTGGCCGCCAAATCTAAATTAAATAGATCTGCCCCCCCCATTACCATATGAGGTAGTAACATTAGAATCTTTGTCTTATCGTTTAAGGGGTCTATTTCCATATCCCAATCCCAAATCAATGGTTTTTTAAAATCAGCATTTTTATATCTAGGGAATTCTATCCCTGCGATCTTTTTCTTCACTTTTGCTGCTGCTTTTTTAATTGACTGTTTGGCTAATCTATAATATTCTTCATCGTTACTTGTCTTAAATAAGACTCCCTCTTCAGTTCTTCTGTACCAAAAGCCATACCAATTCATGTGTACAGGGTATTTATTTGCAGATAAAAAATTTAGCCATAAGGCCCAATCTTCATACTGGTGTTTTTCAAGCTCAGGGTACCCCCCAACCTCTAGAAAATCTTTCTTCCTTATACCAGCGGTTACTGTTAAAAAATTTTCTGAGCACATTCTCCTTGAGTCGAATCCTTTTTTCCATAGATACTCTTGATTTTGAAAACCTACACTATCTGTATACGTCCAACTGGCTTCCGGATTACAGTACAAGGTCCAGTATACGCACTCCAAATAGGTAGGTTCTATTAAATCATCTGCATCAAGGGGGACTATGATATCAGTTGTAGACATCCTAACGCCATAATTTCTCGCTTTTGATGGTCCTCCATTCTCAGTGTGATATAACTTAACTCTCGGATCTTCCTGAGAAAGTTTTGTTAGCAGTTGTAAATCATCCGCATCATTAGTACCATCATTAACTATAATCCATTCAAAAAAAGGGAACGTTTGGTTAAATATGCTATTTGACGTTTGTCTAATATACTTTTTTGCAAAGTAGTATGGGGTAATAATACTTATAAGAGGAGGGATACTATTAGTATTAAACTCGAACCTTTTATAAAGGCCTGGTTGTTGATTGAAATCGAAATTCATCATATCATTTCTCCATTTTCAATAAATACATTGTAACTCCCTTGATTGTTCTAGTAATACCATTTATTATTCCAAACACATAGA
Source organism: Paenibacillus terreus (assembly GCF_042138595.1). NCBI lineage: Bacteria > Bacillati > Bacillota > Bacilli > Caryophanales > Paenibacillaceae > Paenibacillus > Paenibacillus terreus. Next base: position 30,530 of record NZ_JBHIRX010000003.1, read on the forward strand.
TCAGCACCGCCGCAAGAAAACGCTTTTGTTTCAGTAACCTGAGCATATATTCTTTTCTAATCATTTGGTCCGCTTTTAAATGTTCTTCAATACCAGAGTTAAGATATGCTGCTGAATAAGCATTTAAATTTATTCTTTTATGATAATAAGCAAGAGAACTAGGTAAAATATCAACCTTATTTTTTAACATATATCTAAGGTTAAACTCCCAATCCTCCAAAGCCAATAAGTCCTCGCGATATAATCCCACATCTTTAAATACTTCTCGCCTATATACAAAGGCGTTTATTGTAAACAAATTACACCTTAGCATTTTAACTAATCTGCCTTTTTTCAGTTGAGGGTTAAATATTCTTTTGTTAAGTTCAACAATTGTATTCCCCTCTATTTTTTCTGTTACCATTACTGTCCGTGTTGCAACCCCATTAGTTGCAATATGGCACTCCAAATATTCTATACAATTCTCCAGGAACTTTGGGTTCCAGGTATCATCGTCATCTAAAATAGCAATATACTCCCCTTGACTTCTACAAATGCCAACATTTAAAGCTTGCCCTCTAGTCGCCATATAATCTAAAGTTTCAACTTTTATTTTGTTTTTTTGATCTATATTAAATTCATCTATTATCTTAAATAAAAGTTCTTCTTTTCCACCGTTATTAATAACTATAATTTCGAAGTCTTTATATGTTTGAATAAAAATATTAATCAATGCCCTTTTCAACAATAGCGGCCTATCACACGTTCTGATTATTATAGAAACCTTTTTCACAATTTTCACCGACTTTATCAACTTTGTCGATATGCTGCCATTACTTCTTTTGTTTCCCCCAACATTTTCACTTCGCCTTTATCCAACCAAACAACTCTATGACAAAGCTCCTCAACTTGCTTTGCTGAGTGTGAAACGAATAATACAGTTGTCCCCTCACTGATCAGATCCTTTATTCGTTTCTCACATTTTTCTTTGAACTTAAAATCACCGACCGATAGTACTTCATCCACTATTAAAATCTCAGGTTTAATTAATGTAGCTATAGAAAAGCCTAACCTGGCAAGCATGCCCGAAGAATAATTTTTAATAGGAACATCTATAAAGCTATGCAACTCAGCAAAATCTACTATCTCGTCAAATTTTTCTTTCATAAATTGGTTCGAGTATCCCAAAACTGAACCATTTAGAAATATATTTTCCCGACCAGTTAAGTTTATATTGAATCCAGCACTCAACTCAATTAAGGGAGCCATGGTTCCAGTTACCTGAACCCTCCCTTTCGTTGGCTTTAATACACCAGCTATTATTTTTAACATAGTACTTTTTCCAGAACCATTTAGTCCTACTAGTCCAAATATCTCGCCTTTTTTTACATTAAAAGAAACATTTTGTAAGGCCATAAATTCCTCAAAAAATAACTTTCCTTTTATCAGTTTAACAAAATATTCTTTAAAGTTATCAATTTTTTCAGTACTAAGATTAAACATCATTGAAACGTTATCGACTTCAATTACATAGTTATCTGACATCTTTTCCTCCGTTTATACATACAATATAAACTTATCTTGCTTTTTATAGAATACATAGAATCCAAGCACTAGTGTAAAAAAACCAATGAGAAAACAAGTTAAGTTTTGTTGAAAGTTTGGAACAACGTTATACATTGTAACATCCCTAAACATGGCAAGCATTTGATAAATCGGATTAATGGTTAATATAAATCTGAGGTTCTCCGGAATTATAGTTATTGGGTAAAACAATGCAGTGAAATACATCCATGCCGTAAGTAATATTTCATACAGATAATTCAAATCTCTAAAGAAGACTGAATATGCTGCAAGCAAAAGACCTAAACCAGCTGCAAACATCGAAGTATACAATAAAGGAAATGGTAACAAGAAAATTGTAGGAGATATTTTTACACCTGTAATAATTATCACCAACAATAGAGCTATGATAGAAAAACATACATTTACCAATGCAGATACTGTTTTAGCGAGAACGAAAATATACTTCGGAATGTAAACCTTTTTAATTAGTGAAGCATTATCTACAATAGAAGTCATTGCTGAGGTAGTAGATTGGGAAAACAAGTCCCATATAATTCTGCCAGTCAACACGTAAACTGCAAAATGAGGTATGTCGCTTTTAAACAAACTCGAAAATACAATCGTAAGGACCAACATCATGAATATTGGTTGTAACACACTCCATATAATCCCTAAAACTGATCTTCTGTAGCGGAGCTTAATGTCGTTTACCACTAATTCTTTAAGTAAAAATCTGTATTTCAAAAAATTCATTAAGTATGCTTTCATGGGTTGTTCCTTTCATTTTTTTATTTTCGATTTATAAAAAGAGAGTGATAATAATCAAATGTATTCTGAAGTCCCATTTCAAGTTCAAATTTGGGACTCCATTTCAACGAATTTTTCGCATTTTGGTTGTCTAAACAACTTTTTTCAATGTCACCTTTACGTGCTTCTTTATAGATTGGGCTTATCTTTCTGTTACTCACTTTTTCGAGAATATCCAAAAGCTGGTTGATAGTAATTGAACTATTCGTACTGATATTGAAAGTGCCATTTATATCATTATTCGCAGCAATTATATTTGCTGATACAACATCGTGAACATAAATAAAATCCCTAGTTTGCTTGCCATTCCCAAATACAACTATTTGCTCATTCCTTAATATATTATTTAAAAAGATAGAAATAACGCCGCCCTCACCCAAAAAATCTTGACGTGGGCCATAGACATTAGAGTAACGTAATATGGTATATTTCAAGTTATATAAAGAAGAATAGGTTTTTATATAATTCTCAGGAACCATCTTAGAAATACCATAAAAGGAAATTGGTTCTGTATCATGACATTCGCCTATTGGATTGGATTTCGGATATCCATAAACAGCTGCGGAAGAAGAATATACTATTTTTTTCACTGCGAATTTTTTGCAATTTTCCAGTATATTAACCGTTCCGTAGATGTTTATTTTTTGGTCTTTTATTGGATCAATAATAGATCTATTAACATTCACTTGAGCAGCCATGTGAATAACTACATCTGGCCTAAAAACTTCGAATACATTGGTGAGTTCGATAGATGTTATATCCATCTCAAAAAAAACAGCTTTCTTATTTATATTCTCCTTATATCCAGTTGATAAATTGTCAACTATTGCTACTGTTTGTCCAGATTCCACAAGTGAATCAACCACATGAGAACCTATAAATCCGGCTCCCCCCGTTACAAGTACTCTCAACACGTTCACTCCAACTCATTAGATATTATTTAAAATCCATAGTTTCCTAAAGATATTTAAAGACATCGTATTTTATAATCTAGGTATGCTATGTTAAAATATTGACTGCATCTACAAGAAAAGGAGATTGTAAACCTTGTCGAATCCAGTATACGGGAAACAGGCCCAAACGTCGACCCGTGACGATAAAAGGTCGTCGTTATTTTGGGTGTTAATTGTTGGAATCATGTTGTTTTTTATCTGGTCTCCATTTCAGGCCGCTCTGTTCAACGGACAGATGCTTGATTTTGAGAAGCCTGTTTATTGGGCTCTCACGATCACCTCAATTCTTTTGATTATAGCAATACTAAGCTATTATAAAGAATTCAGACTGGAAGAGCAAAGAGACTGGCTGGCTGTGATGGTAGTGCTGCTTCCGCTGACGTATGTATTGTCGCTAGTTTCTGCGGCTTCGCACTACTTGGCCATGAATATGGTGATCGTGCAGTGCATTTATGCCGCCATGTTCATCATGTCATTGTACCTCTTGCAGGATCGGCTGGGCAATAACATCATCCAGACCACGATTATGAGCGTTGCCTATCTGATCATAGGCTTTGGTTTTATCAACTGGTTCGGACAGTGGGTACTGGCCGGCAAGCTGGTAGACTGGTTCTCCAGCGCGGTGTATCAAAACCGGTACACCAGTGCCGTCATGACGGATACCAATGGTCTTCGTCTGACCTCTGTATTCCAGTATGCGAATACATACGCAGCGTTTCTAATGGCCTTCTTTTTTGCAGCCATCTTTAGCTTGATGAAATCGAAGACCTGGTTCGGGCAGTTGACACATGGTTTTATGCTCGTTCCGATTCTCGTTTCTCTGTTCCTGACCTTGTCCCGTGGCGGATTGGTTATGATGCCAGTTGTATTCATTCTGTTGTTGCTGTTCTTCAAACCAGCTCGGCAGCTGCTGTGGATTATCCATTGTGCAGTATCAGGAATTGTCTCGTTGGCTGTTCTTAGCCCGATTACAAATATGGGGCTTCAGCTGAATCAAACGTACAACGGAGCCACTGCAGCTAAAGGCTGGGGACTGCTCATTGCGGCTTCGCTCGTTGCAGGCGTAATATCCTGGCTGATTCAACAGTATGTCGCTCCTAAGCTGGAGAATGGCATGCAGGGTTGGGCTTCGCAAAAATTTTCCAACCTGTGGCTCCCGGTTGGTTCGGTCGTCATCGTCGGGGTTGTGGCCTTCTTGTTAATTGGTACAAGCCTGCGCAACGTACTGCCTGAAAATATCCGTGTGCGTGTGGAAGGTATCAACTTCCAGCAGCACAGTGTATTGGAGCGCTTCCAGTTTTATGAAGATGCTTCCAAGCTGATTGCCGATTATCCGATTATCGGAGCGGGCGGCGGTGGTTGGGCAACGCTCTACGAGAAGTATCAGGATTACCCTTATACAAGCCGTCAGGCGCATAACTTCTTTATGCAGTATTTAGTCGAGGTTGGCATTTTAGGCTTTGCTATTTTTATGGCTTTCATTTTGTTTGTGTTTTATAAATATATCCGAGGATATATTCAGCATGCGGAGCAGCGGGATTCTTACTTCCTCTATTTCATTTTAACGCTGTCCATCCTGCTGCACAGTATTCTGGACTTTAACCTGAGCTATGTGTTTATGGGCATGCTGGTATTTGTTGGGCTGGGAGGTATGGCCGCAGCAATGCACAGCAGACCGGTAAAACGGCTTTCTCTGAATCCTGCCGCTTTCAGACCCTTATACAGCGGGGTCATTGGAATTATAGCGATCATCCTTGTATTCACTGGTTTACGTTTTATACAATCAAGTAATGCGTCCACGGAAGCCAGGCAGATTGCTCGTACGAGCCAATCTTTTGATCAGATTCAGGCGGCAGTAAATGAGGATTTATCCATCCGGCCGACACATCCGGATTCGTTAATCCTGTTGTCATCGCTATATCAAGCGGCATATAAACAAACTCAGAACGAACAGTTTTATACGGCTGATGAAGACTTGCTGAAGCGGGGCTTAAAAGCAGAGCCTTTTAATAAAAGCATGACTTCTAATCTAATGTCTCATTATCAGCTGAAGAACGACAATGAGAAGGCTTTTGAGATCCTACAAGACAAAATTTCGAATTATAAATGGGATATTACGTGGTACAGCAATCTCATCCAGCAAGCCTTTGCTCTCGGCAATCAAGCGAGAGAGCAAGAGGATACTGCAAAGCAGCAGCAGTATTTTGAAGCAGGCTTGAACGCATATCAACAAGTGCTGGATGGTGTTGCGCATATCAATAATCTGCCTAAAAGCATAATGATTACGAAACCATTTAATGTGACACCTGAAATTGCTTTAAATACAGGGAAAATTCAATTTATGTCCAATAAACCTGCCGAAGCGGCAGCAATCCTGCAGCCTTTTTTGAATGAAGATCTGAGCAACGCGACAAATAAGGAAATCGTCCGCTACTATGTCGCCGCTACTCAGAAACAAGGGCAGGTAGATCAGACTTGGTATGACAAGCTGATTCAAGCCGATGCTAATGAAAAACAACAAATTGATGATTTGGTTGCTTTACAACTACAATAAATACGGAATGTACTAGGCAAGAAAAAACGGTCACTCCTTAAGGAGTGACCGTTTTTTCTTGATCTATTTTCTCAACCACCCGTCTCATATAATCGAGAACATCGTCTTTCAACTCACTGTGCTTGAGTGCATAATGGATAGTGGTTTCAATGAAACCTAATTTTTCTCCTACATCATGCCGGTTTCCGTCAAACTCATAACCAAGAATCGGGCTGTGTTCCCCTAGTTCTGCTAATGCATCGGTAAGCTGAATTTCACCGTTCACGCCTGCCTTTTGCTGACCGAGCAATTCAAAAATATCCGGGGTCAAAATATACCGTCCCATGATAGCCAAGTTTGATTTCGCTTCTTCCGCCTTCGGCTTCTCCACTAACCGTCTCGCTTCGACAATCTTTTTCTCAAGTGAAGTACCTTCAACAATACCGTAGCGGTTCACTTCGTTCCAAGGGACCTGCTTAACCCCTACCACAGCGCGCTGGTATCGGTCAAATACATCAATCATCTGCTTGAGACAAGGAACATCGGACTCAACGATATCGTCCCCAAGGAGAACGGCAAAAGGCTCCTCCCCGATAAATTTGCGGGCACACCAGATTGCATGTCCCAGTCCTTTTGGTTCCTTTTGGCGTATGTAATGAATATCCGCCATCTCCGAGGGCTTTCGTACTTCATCAAGCAGCTTCCATTTCTCTTTTTCGGCCAAATTGTATTCAAGTTCAAAGGAGGAATCAAAATGGTCCTCAATCGCCCTTTTGCCCTTACCCGTAACAATAATAATATCCTCTATCCCCGAGGCAACTGCTTCTTCAATAATGTATTGAATGGTTGGCTTATCGACAATGGGAAGCATTTCTTTAGGCATCGCTTTGGTTGCTGGCAGGAATCTCGTACCTAGGCCAGCCGCCGGGATAATGGCTTTACGAATTTTCTTCATGTAACTTGCTCCTTTACCTCATTCCATATCAATTAGTTTAGATACATTACTCTATTATAGCAGGTATCTCCTAGACTATAGCAAATCATATTTTAATACGGCTTATTTTTTTAGCCCCCCCTGGGTGCCTCTGATTTCACCCTTAGGGTACGTTTGTATCGGTCGATGACCTCGTGTACTTGTTCCGGCATCTCTTCCAGAAACCTACGGGGAAGCGGGAGACACGACGTTCATGAAGTTGGACAAATACTCAGCTCCGGACTGCTTGATGGCGTTGTAGACCGTGTTGCGCCAACCCTCATCGACGTGGACCGGGTGGGACATGCCGATGCGATCCATCAGGGAGACGCGGTGCTGCTCACACGACGGCCGCGGTTAGTGGTATGGAACCTTGACAGATGCCGGTGGATGATTACCTTCAGCTTGCCTGTACACGATCGTTTCAGAAAATCCACCATCATGTTCAGGTTGCATATCCATCAATTACGCGCCGTACGCAGCTCCCAGCGCGAGGTGTACTCTACATGTCAACGGTAGTCAGCACATCACGACAGACTTTTCTCTGCGGTCTACATATTGAGCAATTCCCTGATGTCCTCCTCGCTCATTGCGGAGGTGTTGCCCGTGGAAGAGTTCAGTACATCCTCGATCAGGTCCTTCTTCTTCTGCTGCAGCTCCAGCATTTTCTCCTCAATCGTGCCTTCCGCCACCATGCGGAATACCTGCACGATTTTGCGCTGTCCCATGCGGTGGGCACGGCCCGCGGCTTGCTCCTCGACTGCCGGGTTCCACCACAGATCGAACAGCACGACCGTATCGGCGCCGGTGAGATTAAGGCCGGTACCGCCCGCCTTAAGCGAGACGAGGAAAATGTCGTGCTCCCCTTCATTGAAGCGGCGGCTCATCTCGACGCGCTCACTGGCGGGAGTGCTTCCATCGAGATAGAAGGCCTGGTGGCCGTGCTCCTGCAATGCAGTACGAATCAGCCCCAGCATACTGGAAAATTGGGAGAAGATCAGGAAGCGCCGCCCATTGACCAGACCGTCCGCCACCAGCTCCAGCAGCTGCTCCAGCTTGCCGGAGGTTCCCTTGTAATTCTCAATGAACAGAGATGGGTGACAGCAAAGCTGGCGCAAACGCGTAATCCCGGCCAGAATCCGTATGCGGCTCTTCTGGAAGCCTTCTGTCTCCAGATCCTTCAAGGTGTCCTCCCGTAACCGTGCCATATATGCCAAATACAGCTTCTTCTGCTCTTTGGTAAGTGCAGAGCGATGGATGGTATCGATCCGGTCCGGGAGCTCCTCCAGCACATCCTGTTTGAGCCTGCGCAGCAGAAATGGTGAAATCATACGTGCAATACGTTCACGCGGCAGCTCATGCAGGTGCTTTTGCCCATGGAACAGAGCGGGAAAAACAGCCTCGAAGATGGACCAAAGCTCCTGCAGCGAGTTTTCGATCGGCGTCCCTGTTAAGGCAAACCGATGCTGTGCGGACAGCTGCTTCACCAGCTGTGCCGTCTGGGAGCCGCTGTTCTTGATCGCCTGGGCCTCGTCCAGAATCAGAATGGGAAAATCCCTGTCCTTGTACCATTCCGCGTCCCGGCGCAGCAGCGGGTAAGAGGTAATCAGCACGTCGTAAGCCTGCGCGTGCATATCCTCCATCAAACTGCTGCGCTGTTCTTTGTCGCCAGCAGCTACTGCGACCTTCAGTTCCGGGGCAAAACGGCGCAGCTCATTCTCCCAATTGTAAGTGAGTGAAGCCGGTGTAATGATCAGCACAGGCTGCTGTACTGCAGGATCGGCATACCGGCTGCCTGACTCTGCTTCATTGCCCGGTCTATCTCCTACACCAGTACTTGCCTCAGCACCTGTTTTATTGACTGCTTCAGCGCCCGCCACAGCGGCCGCTGCGCGCTCGTCCAGTTCAGAGCGAATGTAGGCGATCGTCTGCAAGGTTTTACCCAGGCCCATATCATCAGCCAAAATCCCGCCAAAACCAAAGCAAGACAGGTTCTTGAACCACTGAAAGCCTTCCGCCTGATAATCCCGCAATATCGGCTCCAGACTGGCTGGCAGCTCGTACGACATCCGCTCCGGATGAAGCAGACGCTCCAGAAACTGACGCAAAGTTTTGCCAAGACGCACAGCTTTGCTCTTCGTCTCCTCGGGGTGAAACAGCTGCAGAGCTCGCAGACCCGGGATGCGAAACACGCCTTGCTTTGCCTGATCACGCTTCAGGTCCAGCTGTTCAACTACTGTCCGTATCTCATCATAAGCCTGTCCTTCCAATGACAGCAGCACACCGTCACGCAAACGCACATATTTTTTCTTCTCTACTATATGCTTTAGAATATGACTGATTTCTTCCGCTTCTATGCCCTCCAGCTCAAAGTTAAGCTCCAGCCAGTCAAGCCCCTGCGTCAGGTCCGCCTTCAGCTTCATCGGGCTTGCGGAACGCTGTCTGAACTGCTGTACCGATTGTGACACATACAGCTCTGCCAATTCCTCCAGCGCGGGCAGCACCAGATACAGCATCTCATACATCTGCTCATTCGTACTGGCCAGCCAACGGCCGTTGATACAGGACATAGAAGTCTCCTCCAGCAGCCTCAATACACGCTGTTCACGCTCACCATGACGAATGAGAATGATCTCTTCAGATTTGCGCTGCTTGGGCGCGGGCGATAAAGGATCAATTACAATATCCCCATAATGAAATTCGGCGCGCAGCACCAGACTGTCATCCTCTTGATCCAGAAAAGCCTTGACGGCAAGCTCTGGTTCTTGAATCTTCTGCTGCACCTGCTTGTCCAGCCTTACCTGGCCGAGCTGGCGCAGCACAGGCAGTGTATGCTGCAGGAAGGGCTCGATCTGTCGGGCAGATAGCTCAATCCGCCCCTTGCCGCCATAAGCGGACAATGTGGATTTCAACTTAGAAAGCTGCCGAATCTGCCGGGGCTCCATTTTGAACAATTTCCCCGACTCCAGCACGACTCCGTAATTCTCCAGCAGAGCCAGCCTGTCTACACCTTCCACCTTCAAAACATAACCGTCCTCCTGACCCGGAGTGATCTTATACTGAATTGGCGGCAATCCCTCAGTCTGCTCAAGCTGAGCATTGCCTAATGTGCCCTTCCCCTCCCAGATGACATGCTTCGCTTGCACCAGCTTGTCCAGCAGCTGATCCCAGACTATAGGCGGAATGTACATTCGTTTGGGATCTTCATGGGTGCCAAGACTGGAGGAATAAGGATTTATTGTTTTCTTCATCAACCTTTCATTGGCTCTAACGCGCAGCAGGATGTCCATAATAGCCTGATCCTCTGGCAGAAAAACCTGGCTTGTCTGATCAAAGGTAAATATTTTTGTGAAAGGATACGACTCCCCTCTGTCCAACGCATCCAGAAAGTCTCTGATCTTTTGCACGATATATGTTCGCTTGACCCCGATTTTCATCTCCAGTGCCAAATAATCCTCAACGTTGTATCCGTCCATAACCTTTATTATATATTCCACCTGCAGCGTGTCTTTCCCTGAGGTACTCATGGTCGTATTGGCGGCCGCCGGAGCCTCATCCGGGCCCGTTTTCCGCACATCCAGTATTTTCATCATCTGGTCTGCTGCCGCGTAACTGACTGCTGGTGGCTTCTGCTGCCTGGAATTTATGGATCCCTGACTAACCGGAAAAGTGTGCACATTCTGCCTGCTGTTCGTCTGCGGAAGGCTGCTGAAGCCTGAAGTAGTACGGTTCACGTGATTCAGCATGGAGTTCGGTCCGCGAATGGAGAGTCCTTCCTGTGCAAGGCGTTCCTTTTCCTTGTTTGCCTCCTGCTTTGCAGCCCCCTGGTTCCTTCTGTATATGGCTATCAGCACTGCCGCAATATGCTTGCAGCCTTCATAATAATAACTACCATAGGCTGGACAGGTACAATTCGTCTCTATCTCTCCAAAGCCATCTATGTCGACTGTAACTTTGTATTTTTTATTTCCTTGCACGACAGCGTTATATCTTTCGCCTGTATCGGACCAGTCTTCATTTTCTTCAAGCTCAAGAGAAATCACGCGGCCCGAATCACAATAGTCTCTTCCCCTGTTATAGGCTGTTGTTCCGTACAGAGCACGTATATCGGACAAACTATAATCAAACACTGCTTCTGTACCTCCTTTCTCCAAACGAGTTCCTACTAACACTTAACCTTTATTTCTTCCATTTGCGCTACCAGATAAGAAAAACGTCTATCGACGTTCTTTCACAGAAGAGACAGACCACACTTTGCTGAAGCTTTTCTTAAGATTATAGGGTTGCTCTGCTCCGCTGAAAAACTATTTGACATAGTACGCTATAATCCTAAAACATCTATCGCTCTCCAAAGAGGGCCAGACTGTAATTAGCAGTAGTTTTTCTTACAATATAAAGAAGAATTCTCCCGAAGTTAAACTTTCTTATATCTAAAAAAACCTCCAGCCCCACAGTATGTGGTCCGGCTGGAGGCGTAAATACAGTATATTCACACTATTACAATATCATAGTTGTGGTATACCTTGCAGTTCATATTTGAAGAGTCAAAAAAGCTACACTGTATGGTTATTTCACCAACTGTCCTCTCGTTACTCCAAGCTGGTTGGTGGCCTTCAACGTCTTCCATACCTGAGTGCCGCTGATTTCGCCGCGCAGGGCTCGTTTGTAGAGATCTATGACCTCGTGCACCTGTTCCGGCGTCTCTTCCAGGAACTCTACGCGGAAGCGGGAGACCCCGAGGTCCATGAAATTGGACAGGTACTCCGCGCCGGACTGCTCGATAGCGTTGTAGACCGTGTTGCGGCAGCCCTCGTCGACGCGGACCGGATGGGACATGCCGATGCGGTCCTGCAGGGAGACGCGGTGCTCCTCACACGGACGGCCGCAGTTGGTGTAGTCTGTGCCTTCGCTCAGGAAGGTGCAGTACACGCAATGCTCGGTATGGAACATCGGCAGATGCTGGTGGATGACGACCTCCATCTTGTCCGTACGTGACCGTCCCAGCAGATCAACCATCTGCTGGATGTTCAGGTCGTACGACGGCGTTACGGCATCACAGCCGGCCTCCAGGAAGAGGTCAACCGCCTTGTGGTTCGCGATATTCAGCGAGAAGTCCCCGATCAGCTCCGGATGCTGGGCGTCCGGATTCTCACGGCGGTGCTTCAGATAGAAATAGAGCGCACCGGTGTTGCGCACCAGCACCGCGTCCGGCTGAAGGCGCAGGATGTTGTTGTGGTAGCCGTTTTCGCCAGGCATGTGAATGCGCGGGGTAACCAGCGCAATCTTGCGTCCAGCGGCGTGCACGGCTTTAACCGCTGCCGGGAACTGCTTGATGAACTCGAAGTCGGCGTAGATGAATTCCACGCCGGCTTCGAGCGCAGCCTCCACCTGCGGGAGGCTGCGGCACAGCGCGGTCAGCTCCGCCTGACCGCGAGCCACCGGCGCTGCCGGCACGGCCGCATCGCCGTAAACCTCAACCGCCCGTTTCACATAGACCGGCGGTTTCGGCCGTTCGCCCGCGAGCTGTTCCACCGCCTTACGGCGGATGTTGTTAAGCTCGCGCATCGGCACGATGACGTCCCCGTGCAGGTGGACGTCCAGTGCCTCCAGCTGGAACACAGTCCCGCCCAGGCGGCCGAATTGCTCTTCGAGCAGCTCGGCGGTCATGGGACGCTTCTGGGCGATCTCCAGTTCCAGCTCGGAATCGACGCGGACCGTTGTGCCCTTCTGCACGTCGGTCCACCATGTCGTCAAAGGCTGGCCGGGATGGCCTACAGCCTTCACATGCACCGGGAAGACGCGGTACGGCTTCTCCGTCTCAAATGTCTGGCGCAGGCGCTTATCCAGCGCCGGGTCGTTCGTCTTCCAGATGCGGTCGCCGACATGAAGACGGCGCAGGTCTACATCGTTCCGGCCTGGCACGATATCAATCACCCAGCCTTCGCCGGCTTCACCTTCCACCTTGACGCCTTTGCGGCGAATATCGTAGACACGTCCGCCTTCTTCCTTCTTCGTCGGATCGCCGGCATCAAACACGATGCCGTCCCCACGCTTGAGCGGCGCCTCAATCCGGCATACGACAGCGTCGCGCAAAATCTTTTCCACACGTCCAAGATAGACGCCGCGGCTTTTCGGGAATGTACCGTCCACCAGTTTTTTGTTGTTGGTCCCGTCCAGGAAACCGTGTGTAAAACCACGCGAGAAGCTCTGCTGCAGCTCGCGGATTTCTTCTTTGCTCGGCTTCGTATTGTCACCATCGAAGTAGCGGTCAATGGCCTTGCGGTATTTGCTGACTACGTTAGCTACATATTCAGGCGACTTCAGGCGCCCTTCAATCTTGAAGGAGGTTACACCAGCCTCGATCAGCTCCGGCATAATATCAATCGCTGCCAGGTCCTTTGGCGACAGCAAATAAGCCACATCGCCCATCGGTTTCTGATCGCCATCGACCATCAGGTCATACGGCAGGCGGCACGCCTGGGCGCACTCGCCGCGGTTTGCGGACCGTCCGCCCCACATTTCAGAGGTTAGACATTGGCCCGAGTAAGAGACACACAGTGCCCCATGTACGAATACTTCCATCGGCAGCCGTGCCTGCTCGCCGATTTTCTGGATCTGCTTCAGATTATTCTCCCGTCCAAGCACAACCCGCTCCATATTGAACGGTTTCGTAAATTCCACCGCCTCCGGAGAAGTGATGGTCATCTGTGTGGAACCGTGAATCGGGAAATCCGGCGAGATCTCGCGAATCATTTTTACAAGGCCCAGATCCTGCACAATCACCGCATCCACACCCGCGTCAATACAGGCATCAATCAGTTCCTTGGCATCCTCCATTTCATTCTCAAAAACGAGGATATTAAAGGTCAAAAAGCCCTTGACCCCATAGCTGTGCAGGAATGCCATAATCTCCGGCAGCTCGTCCATCCGGAAGTTGTTGGCACGTGCCCGGGCATTAAACTTCTCCACACCGAAAAAGATTGCATCCGCCCCGTTGGCCACGGCCGCCCGCATGCAGTCCCAATCGCCTGCCGGTGCCAGCAGCTCCACATCTTCTCTCCGCAATTGCTGTATATCCATATAATCCTCCCTGATCTGCGCCTACTGCGCCGGTATTTCTTAACTATTTCACTGCCGAGTTCCTATAAGAAAAAAAGACGTACTTTCATGACAGACTACTCTAACTAGAGTTTTCCCCTATGATATCAGGAAGCTCGCGCTTCGAAGATCATTCTTTCTGCTATCTAAACAAACCCATCTATCGACGCACTTTTCAAAGTATCTGAAAAAAGAATGATGTGCAGCAGAAATATACTGCCTCATCTTTCATTTTGTACAAATCAGTGACATTATAACTAATCTAGTGTACCAGACTGCGCAGCTTCCTTCTACTCTTTCCAGACATTCCTTTCAGAAAATTTTCAGCTGGTTCGAATCACAGTGAAGACGAAGAGAGTTCGGTAAAAAAACAGCGTTCACCTATGTCCCCGAATTTATTCTGCTATAAAACACAATTTGAATAAAGGTACTTGGATGGAAGGAATAACTCTTTTCCAAGCCATCCAGCAGCCCACAAAAAGGAGATTCTCTCTCAAAAGTAATTTTATGCTTTCTGATGCTCCGCTAGGTATTGCAATTGATTGAAAAAAAAGAACCTCATCTCCCACTGAACTGTGGAATTTGAGGTCCTTGCACTTATGATTAGATTTGTTCCTAATCGACGAACTTGAACGAATTTAATGCGGAATTGAGCGCAAGCGATTGTGCCGCCGTGTTGTTCGCATCATTCAGCGTCGTGGACAGAATATAGGTGGCACCGTTATGCTCCAGCAAAATTTGGTGGCCGGTGTAGCTGATGCCGTTATCCGTTTGATGGAAGGTGAAGGAGACGGCCGGTACTCCGGCAAAGTTAATGCCCTTCACTTCTTCAACTTTCAGCTTCGTGTACTCTTTCCCTTCGTTGTTGTAAAAATCCTTAAGCTGGGATACCGTCATTTCGTACGGTTGATCTTCATCAATTCGGATGGAGAAGCTGCCGCCAATGAACTGATATTCAACATCCGCGGACTCAAAGCGTTCGCTCACCGGCGTCCAGTAGGCCGGTATGTCCACCGAATACCCGTAAGCCTTGGATATTTTACGATCTGATTTCGTCTTATCTGTCAGATACACATCCTCTTCGAGCTGACCGAAGTTGGAGGAAACCACACTGAAATCGATGTCCAGGCTGCGCACCAGCAGCTCAAACTGATCCTGCCCTTTGCCGTCATTGTCCGGGAACGAGTATTCCGCAAGGTAGCGGTAACCGTTCTCCTGCAGCATAACATCGTATTCTTTCACCCAGCCATTCCCGAAATTGTAACGGTATTCATGGATTAAAGCGTTCTTGCCTGCCACTTCCAGCGGATATGTCTTCTTGACCTCATAAGCGGAGGATGTATATGAATCCTTCAACCAGGACTGCAGCTGCGTTACCCATTCTTCCAAAGAAGAGCCCTGCGGGGCCGAGGTTACTGTAAGCTTGAGCTTGGAACCGTCTCGGCCCTCATACAGCATGCTGCTATTGTCCCCCGTCCAGCCTGCCGGAATTTTCAAGGCAATGCCGTAATCGCTGTTATATACATCCTTCATGCCGCCTTCAATGGTGGAAATATCCTTAATGGCCTTGTCATTCGAGTCAAAGGAGGTTTTGAACGAATTCAGAAGCCCCGCATACTTATTGAGATCCTTGTAGTTGGCGGCGGTTGAGTCAGTAAGATATACAACATATACCTGCCCATGGTCATAATACTGCCTGTTCTCCCAAAGTGCACCGTCCCCATCCTTCGTTATGACGCGTGCATAAGGCACATCCGCATCCGGGTATGCTCGACGGTCAATAATCGTCTCGCCGGTTTCCTTCGCGGTCTGCACGAGCTGCTGCAGCAGGTCATCTGCATCATACGGAACCGGCTGCGGTGCGACATGAACCTCCATATAATAGGTGCCGTCCTCGCTCATGAAGGTGGCGATGCTCTCGTCTTCGCCGCTTTGGCCAATCATCAGCCCAGTCGGATAGCTCATCGACCAATTGTAATAGCTGTTGCCAACCCGTGTCTTTCCTTCGTCTTTATCGATCGTCGGAACCTCCGGCTCTGCCGCTGCTCCTCCCGAGCTGGCCTCCATGCGGACAACGAGACTGCCACCGCCCGTTTTAAGGCTGCCGCCCAGGCCTTCCGCCACAGGCCGCAGCGGTATCATGAGCGTACCGCTGCTCATTTCCGGTGCTGCAGGCAGTTTAATCTTCTGGCCGTCTACCCATGCCGTCCGGCTGCCAATCGTCATAGTGACCGTATGGGGGCCGCTCATCACCTTGACCACATCGCTCTGCTCCAGACGAATTTGACTGTTAAAGGCTTTCTTGAACACACCGACAGGAACCATTGTCGTGCCGTTCTTGGTATAAGGCTTTGCAATGGCAATATTCTGGCCATTCAGCACGGCTTTCGTGCTTCCGGTCTGCAGGCGAAGCTCCGTTAACTCACCATCCGCCGCGGCAGGCAGCACCGGAAAGAGCAGACTCAAGGCGGTCAGACCGACTGCAAGCCTGCGAGTAATTTTCTTTTGGAATGGATTCATGCTCTTACCCCTATAAATGCATATTTTTAGTACATTCAGTGAACTGGCAATACGCTTCATTCGGCAGGCTTGGAGGATTCAGCCATCGCCGCATCCAGCATGCTGCCGTCGTCTCTGCTCAGCTTTAGCTTGCGTTCAACGATATCCCCGTCCGATTGCATGAGGAGTGTAACGGTCTGGCCGGGCTGAAAGCTCTTCATCAGCTCATTGATATCAATGATGGACGCCATCCGTTTTCCGTTGATGCTGTAGAGCTCATCGCCCTCGGCAATCTGTGCCTGCTGCGCTTCCGCTGAAGCGACCCCTTTCACGGTAAGCGGATCATCTGTCGGAAGGCCAACGATAGCGGACCAGCTTTCCTCAAGCTCCAAGCCAAGGCTTGCCCGCCGTACCTCCCCGTATTTAAAAAACTGATTGATGACATATTTAACCGTATCCGCCGGAATTGAGAAGCCCATATTCTCGATGCCAACTGCGGAAAATTTCATCGTATTAATTCCGACGACCTGCCCTTTCATGTTGACCAGCGGCCCGCCGCTGTTGCCCGGGTTGATGGCCGTATCCGTCTGAATCAGCTTGTAAGAGGCGTTGACCCCGCGATTCAGCCCGCTAACGACGCCCGTTGTCGCTGAGTTCCGCAGGGAAAAAGAGATCGGTGTCCCGATGGCAATCACCTGCTCCCCGACTTGCAGTTGTGCGGTAGAATTTGCAAACACCGCCGGCTTAAGATTGTTTGCGCTAATCTTGATTACAGCCAAATCGCTGACCGGATCGCTAAAGCGTTCCGTAATGCCATAGGTTTTGCCGTCTGATGTGACAACCAGCACTTCGTCCAGCCCATCAATAACGTGCGCGTTCGTCACGATCCACCCATTGCTCTTGATAATGACGCCGGTACCGTGAGCCAGATTGTAGCGGTCACCGCCGGAAGAAGTATCCGAAGAAGCCGGACGGCCGATAATGCCCACCACTGAGGGCGAAACCTTTTCTACAACCTGTGGAATCGTGCCGGTAGACAATGTATAAGTCCCACTGGCTCCGTTATATGTGCCGCTTGTCCCCAGCGCTTTATTGAGGTCATTCACATTGACGTAAATAGAGCCGTTGATTTTTTGCGCCTTTAACGCCTTTTCGCCCGCTGCCGCGGCCTCCGTACCGCTGCTGCCCAAAAGTACAACCGCCCCCAGACCTGCAGCGAGCCAAGCATTCCCCTTTGTTCTCATACTTCACCTGTTTCCTCTCTCACCGCCATGCCTGATTTTCAGCTCATGCGGCCTGACTATGTATCTAGGTTTATACTAATCTATTTTACCGCAAAATTCTCCTCAATTTCTTTACAGATGCACATCTGCGAAAGAGCAAGAATAGATTGGTATAGATAGTATGAAATTACCATAAAATTGACATGAAAAACAAATCAATATAGTCCTATTTTTTTGATTTAGCGGAGTTTTTCTTGTGATATCAGGAGGGTTATACCAGGAGGTTTACACGTTCTAATATCTTGAAAAAGCCCGCAGCCACCCTCCTCTCATCAGTGACTGCGGACGTTCTGAAAGCTGCGGGCGCCCGTATAATGATAGCCTTGTAATCTACTATTCCAGACTTTCCGGTCTACGAATCTTTCTCTGTAACCGGCGGCAGAATCTTGATAAAATCCAGAACAAGGCTGTCGCTTCCGGAAGTTCTGCTAATCAGCGCATAGCCTTCAGGAATTTTATAAGCCAGGTCCCCATCGTATACAACCCGGAAATGCGGATCCTCCCGATAATGCGTAGAGGCCTGCCATTTGGCTCTTCCTCTTACATCCAGCCCTGTAATGACGATGCCATGCATGGTCAGCCCGCTTTCGCTATCAATGATGTCATATTGATCCTCTATGCGGACCAACGTCTGGTCATCAGGGATATAGGCAGTGCCTGGGCCATATTCCGGAGACAAGCTCACTGGCTGAAAACGGCGATTGAGCACAAGTGTCTGCTTTACATGCTTCTTCTTTCCCCGTTCGAACTCCCCGGTCACAGCTATCCGGCCATCATTCAGCCTTTGTATTCCCGATATCTTCATAGCGTTGCCAAGCTTTAGACTTATTCTGTTCTGCTCTTTGCCATACACGTCTGCCAGAACGACCGCGGGACCGCGCCCGCCGCGCCCGCCGGTCTGGTTCAATACCATGGTATAACTGCTCCCGTTGCCAATAAGCCAGCCTTTTTCTATATGGCGCGTTACTTTATGCCAAAGAAATTTGCCATCCCGATCATATTTGCTGACCGTGAACTCATCCGCTGACTCATCAAGCGAGGAGACCAGAAACCCGCCATCCTCCAGAGGCTCAAGACCGATCCGGGTATCCGTGCGGCTGCCGAAGAGTTCTTCCGTTTGTAGGGGGTATGACCACTCGGTATCCCCTCGGCTATCCGTACGAATCGCGAACAGTTCCCTGTCTGACTGCTCATTTATATAATCTGCCAGCCACAGCTGTCCTCCGTCAGCAGTTTCACGCTGTATGCCTCTGCCTGACCTCGAGCCAGCCTGCTTGTTCAAAGTGATAGAATGTGTCCACAACGGTTCAAGCTCGTTGTCCAATTTGCTATAAGTCACTTGAAGAACGCTGGACGCTTCGTCGTTCTCCATCTGGAGAATGGAAAAACCTCCGCCTGTTACAGGCTGAATGTAATCCTGCTCATAACCCTCATCGTTGAACGGGCCGATTGCAGCACTTGTTGCAATTTCAGCTTCCAGCGGTACGCCTGCTGCCGCATCTGCCATGCCTGACAGCCCGGTCGAAGACCCAATTACCAGCACAGACAGTGCAACTCCGGACAAAAGCTTCATCCATTTCTTCCCTTGGCCAGCTGTTCCAAAAAAGTTCAACTTCGCTACCATCCTTTCCGTATGTACCGTCCAGTGGACAGCTGTAGTTTGCTCCCGGACACGCCGGAAGCCTTGTGTCCGATCCGATGCCTCTCTATATTCCATACGGCGAAGCTTCTCTCCTGCATGGCCAGTAGCCCTTTTGCCGTTCATTTTAGGTCTATTGTCGCTCTTTCAAAAGCATATACGTTGTCCGGATACATACATATGTATGCGAAAAAAACACAGACATGAAATTATTTACCCAACTCCCTGGTGGCCAAAACGTTATTTTGGCAAAAAGGAAAACCCTGTTCAACCCGGACTGATTTCCGTTCGAGCATAACAGGGTGACAGTTAATATTATGTGATCATTCAGCCAAGCTCGGCCGCCTGCAGCGCTTTGCTTCTTTCCGTATCACGTTCCAGTACAGGCTTCAGGTATTTGCCGGTATAAGAGGCTTCTACCTGCACCAGCTCCTCAGGCGTACCTGTCGCCAAAATGGTGCCGCCTCCGCTGCCGCCTTCCGGTCCAAGGTCGATCAAATAGTCCGCCGTCTTGATGACATCAAGGTTATGCTCGATGACCAGAACGGTTTCTCCCGAATCCACCAGGCGGTGAAGCACCTTAAGCAGACGGTCGATATCATCCACGTGTAACCCCGTTGTCGGCTCATCCAGAATATAAATCGTTCTGCCCGTGCTTCGTCTATAAAGCTCGGAAGCCAACTTTACCCGCTGCGCTTCGCCGCCAGACAGGGTTGTCGCCGGCTGGCCCAGCGTGACATAACCGAGCCCGACATCCAGCAAGGTCTGTATTTTGCGATGGATTTTAGGGATATTTTCAAAAAATTTGGTCGCATCCTCAACGGTCATTTCCAATATATCCGCAATGCTTTTGTTTTTGTATTTCACTTCAAGCGTCTCGCGGTTGTACCGTTTGCCTTTGCAGACCTCACAAGGGACATATACGTCTGGCAAGAAGTGCATTTCAATCTTGATAATGCCGTCCCCTTTACATGCTTCACAGCGTCCGCCTTTAATATTGAAGCTGAAGCGGCCTTTTTTGTATCCACGCACCTTCGCTTCATTGGTCTGTGAAAACAGATCGCGGATATCGTCAAATACACCGGTGTATGTCGCCGGATTGGAGCGCGGCGTGCGCCCGATCGGAGACTGATCGATATCAATAACCTTGTCAAGATGCTCCAGTCCGCGGATTTCCTTGTATTGTCCGGGACGCACCCGCGCTCTGTTCAGGTCACGGGCCAGTGTTTTGTATAAAATTTCGTTAACAAGCGTCGATTTGCCGGAGCCGGATACACCCGTTACCGCAGAGAACACTCCGAGCGGAATCTTGACGTTGACGTTCTTCAGGTTGTTCTCTCTGGCCCCCCGTATTTCCAGCCATTTGTCTGACGGCTTACGCCGTTCCGTGTTCACCGGTATGAATTTGCGGCCGCTGAGATACTGCCCTGTCAACGAGTTGGGATCATTCATGATTTGTTCAGGTGTGCCCTCTGCGATGACCTTTCCGCCGTGAATGCCTGCTCCCGGACCAATATCAATAATGTAATCCGCTGCAAACATCGTATCTTCGTCATGCTCAACGACGATCAGCGTATTGCCAAGATTGCGCATATGCTCAAGCGTCTGGATCAACCGGTCATTGTCACGCTGATGAAGTCCGATGCTGGGCTCGTCCAAAATGTAAAGCACGCCCATTAAACTGGAACCGATCTGGGTAGCAAGCCGGATGCGCTGCGCCTCTCCCCCAGACAGTGTGCCCGCAGCACGGCTCATCGTAAGATAATCAAGCCCCACATTCACCAGGAAGCCCAGACGGCTGTTGATTTCCTTCAGGATCAGATTGGCGATGGAGCGTTCCTTCTCGCTCAGATCCAGATTTTCAAAGAAAGTGCGGGCTTCTCCGATCGAAAGGTTTGTGACATAAGCCATATTTTGCTCGTTAATGGTCACCGCAAGGCTCTCCTTCTTGAGCCGGTGCCCCTTACAGGTGCCACAGGGCTTTGATCCCATGAACCCTTCGATGAATTCACGGATCCCCTCGGAAGCCGTTTCACGATAGCGTCGCTCCAGATTAGGGATAATCCCCTCGAAGGCAACGTACGCCTCCTTGCGCTGACCAAAGTCATTCTCGTAAACAAAGCGTACCTTCTCTTTGCCGGAGCCATACAGAATAATGCTCATCTGCCCTTGGGTCAGCTCGCTGACCGGCACGTCCTGCGGAATGTCGAAGTGCTCGCAGACCGATTTAAGAAACTGCGGATAATAATTGGAAGTGCCTCCGCTCCAAGCTTCAAACGCCCCCTCCTCAACACTCTTGCGCGGATCGGGAATGAGCAGCTCGGGATCGACGATCATCTTGACACCGAGTCCGTCGCAGTCAGGGCAGGCTCCGAACGGGCTGTTGAACGAAAACATGCGCGGCGCAAGCTCTTCGATACTGAAGCCGCAAATCGGGCAGGCAAAATTGGAGCTGAAGCGCAGCTCCTCCTGTCCCATAATGTCAACCAGCAATTGGCCGCCGGACAGCTTCAACGCTGTTTCGATAGAATCCGCGAGCCGGGTTTGCACGTCCTCTTTGACGACGATCCGGTCGACAACCACTTCGATCGTATGCTTTTTATTTTTCTCCAGTTCGATTTGCTCCGAAAGATCCCTCAGCTCGCCGTCCACGCGAACGCGAACAAAGCCCTGCTTGGCAATTTCGGTGAACAGGCTTTTATGTTCTCCTTTACGGCCGGATATGACCGGTGCCAGAATCTGCAGGCGCGTTCTCTCGGGATACTGCATGATCCGGTCCACCATCTGCTCAACCGTCTGTGAAGTGATTTCAATACCGTGTTCCGGACAATGCGGCCGGCCGATCCGCGCAAACAGCAGGCGCAAATAATCATAAATCTCCGTTACGGTGCCCACGGTCGAACGCGGATTGCGGCTCGTCGTCTTCTGGTCAATGGAGATGGCCGGGGACAATCCGTCGATGGAATCCACGTCCGGCTTCTCCATCTGCCCCAAAAACTGGCGGGCATATGCCGACAAGGATTCAACGTAACGCCGCTGCCCCTCAGCGTAAATCGTATCGAAGGCAAGCGATGATTTGCCCGAACCGCTCAGCCCGGTCAGCACGACAAACTTGTCGCGCGGAATGGTGACATCGATGTTCTTCAGATTATGTGCCCTCGCACCTTTGATGATGATGCTTTCACTCGCCAAAAGTTTCATCTCCCTTTTATACAGCACATTCCGGCCATTCTGCCGGACTGGCAGTCCGGAACAGCCGCTGCTTTATGTAAAGGGAACGACCAGGAATAGCGGCCGTTCCCATTCAAATTTGACATCCTAGCGCAGCGATTCCTACTCCGCTTGCAGCTCCAGCAGGGCGTCGCGCAGCTCCGCCGCACGTTCGAATTGCAGGTTCTTCGCAGCTTCCTTCATCTCCGCCTCAAGACGCTGTATAAGCGATTGCCGTTCCTTCTTCGACATCTTACCCGAAGGGCCGGGAAGATAATCATTGCGGGACTCGGCAACCTTCGTCGCTTCGATGACATCTCTCACCTTCTTGCGGATCGTCTGTGGAGTGATACCGTGCTCCTCATTGAATTGGATCTGGATCTCCCGCCGTCTGGCCGTTTCCTTGATAGCCCTATCCATGGAGTCCGTCACCTTGTCACCGTACATAATAACAAGACCCTCGCTGTTGCGGGCCGCCCGGCCGATCGTCTGGATCAAGGAACGGTCGGATCTCAGGAAGCCTTCCTTGTCCGCATCCAGAATGGCCACCAGGGATACTTCCGGCAGATCCAGTCCTTCCCGAAGCAGGTTGATGCCGACCAGCACGTCGAAGGTACCAAGCCGCAGATCACGCAGAATTGACATCCTCTCCAGCGTTTTGATCTCGGAGTGCATGTAGCGGACCTTGATTCCGACTTCCTTCAGATAATCGGTCAGGTCTTCCGCCATCTTCTTCGTCAGAGTCGTGACGAGCACTCTTTCATCCCTC
This sequence comes from Paenibacillus terreus, assembly GCF_042138595.1. NCBI lineage: Bacteria > Bacillati > Bacillota > Bacilli > Caryophanales > Paenibacillaceae > Paenibacillus > Paenibacillus terreus. The sequence continues at coordinate 53,839 of NZ_JBHIRX010000003.1, forward strand.
TCGACCCGTGTCCGGATTTCCCCGATCAAATCGTCAATTTGCCCCTTGGTCGGACGGACTTCAATTACAGGATCGAGAAGACCGGTAGGCCGGATGATCTGTTCAACCATGGTGCTGCATTTCTCCAACTCGTACGGTCCCGGTGTGGCAGATACATAGATAATCTGTTTTACCTTGTCTTCAAATTCCTCAAATTTGAGCGGCCGGTTATCCAATGCGGACGGCAGCCGGAAGCCGTGCTCCACCAGCACCGTCTTCCGTGCCCGGTCCCCGTTGTACATGGCGCGAATCTGAGGCAGCGTCACGTGGGATTCATCGATGACGATCAGCATATCGTCCGGAAAATAATCCATTAGTGTGTAAGGAGTCGCCCCCCGCTCACGGAATGTCAGCGGTCCCGAGTAGTTCTCGATGCCGGAACAGAAGCCGACCTCCTTCATCATTTCAATGTCATAGCGGGTACGCTGCTCCAGCCGCTGCGCCTCAAGCAGCTTACCATCCGCTCGCAATTCGGCAAGCCGTTCCTCCAGTTCCCGTTCAATGTTCACCAGCGCTACCCGCATTTTCTCTTCACGGGTAACGAAGTGAGATGCCGGGAAGATGGCCACATGCTCGCGTTCACCCAGCAATTCCCCTGTAAGCACATCAATCTCTGTAATGCGCTCAATTTCATCTCCGAACAGTTCGACGCGGATCGCATGCTCCCCCTGGGATGCCGGAAAAATCTCGATGACATCTCCGCGCACACGGAAAGTGCCCCGCACAAAATTAATGTCATTGCGCTGATACTGGATATCCACCAGCCTGGACAAAATTTCATTGCGGGGCTTCTCCATCCCTACGCGCAGGGATAGCAGCAAGCTGCCGTATTCCTCCGGAGAACCGAGACCGTAAATACAGGAAACGCTCGCCACAATGATGACGTCACGACGTTCAAACAGCGAACTTGTCGCCGAGTGCCGAAGCTTGTCGATCTCTTCGTTGATGCTTGAGTCCTTCTCTATATAAGTGTCGGAAGACGGAATATACGCTTCCGGCTGATAGTAGTCATAGTAACTTACAAAATAATCAACAGAGTTGTTCGGGAAAAACTCCTTAAACTCGCTTGCCAACTGGGCAGCGAGTGTCTTATTGTGCGCAATCACCAGCGTTGGCCTTTGCAGCTTGGCAATGGTCTGCGCAATCGTGAATGTTTTCCCTGTTCCTGTCGCGCCAAGAAGCGTCTGATGCTTCTTCCCCTGCCGGACCCCTTCGACCAATTCAAATATCGCCTTGGGCTGATCGCCTTGGGGGGAAAACTCCGATTGGATTTCAAAAGTCTTGTTGCTGACAACAATATCGCTCATTGCCCTGCATCACCCTTATCGTCTAAAATGGAAGCACTGGAAACTGCAAATTTCGATTCAAAGCATCTATAGTATTCAAAATCAGACGGCATTTGCCGTTTAAAAACTATAGATTGTTGTTAATATCGTGTGAAAGCAATCCTTCCAAATTCAAAGTACCTGCTTCTATGTCGATATTTCCCGAGAAATGAAACGGAAAATATATGTTTAATAAGAATGTTTGTTCCCGTACCATTATACCTCTTTCGTATATGGGATGCAAACGTAAAGTCTGGATAGGAGTGAACATAGTTGGATATCACAATACTTCTTGGAATCGCTGCAGGCCTGGCCGCTCTGGTCGGAGGCTTCATGCTGGAGGGCGGACAGTTCTCCGGGCTGCTGCAGTGGACGGCCGCCCTGATCGTTTTTGGCGGAACAGCTGCGGCCGTCGTTATAAGCTATCCCGTCTCCAAGCTGCGCACCATACCGGAAGCGCTGCGCATTGCTTTTGGAAAGGAGCCGCTGGACAAAGGCCAGCTTCTGGAAGATATTGTTGCGATGTCGGCGATTGCACGCCGTTCGGGCGTACTTGCGCTTGAGCGTTCGTCGATGGATCACCCCAATGAATTCCTCCGCGAGGGTATTCAGCTTGTCGTTGACGGTACGGACCAGGAGCAGGTGAAAGAGATTCTGGAAGTGGAGCTTGACGCAGTGGAGCAAAGATATGAAGGCTACGCCAAAATATTCGAGTCTGCCGGAGGATACGCGCCAACCATGGGAATTATCGGCACGGTCATGGGGCTGATTCATGTGCTGGGCAGCCTGACCGAGCCTTCCGAGTTGGGGCCTTCCATCGCGTTGGCTTTTACGGCCACGCTATACGGCGTAGCCAGCGCCAACCTGATCTTTCTGCCTATCGCATCCAAAATTCGGGCGCGCGGCGAGGATGAACTCAGCACGCTGGAGATGCTGATGCAGGGAATTATCGCAGTGCAGAACGGCGAGAACCCGCAGCTTGTGCGGAAAAAGTTGGAGTTCCACCACCGTCCGAACAGACGGGCGATTCCGTCCGCCGACACCAAGGAGGCCCTGAATGAGAGCACGCGCTAGCCGCCGGCGCCGCAGTCAGGAGCACGGAAGCAGAGATCGCTGGCTGATCACTTACGCCGATCTGATTACCCTGCTGCTTATATTTTTTGTCATGATGTTTGCCATGAGCCGGCTGGATACGGCAAAATACGATGATGTCACGCATGCGCTCCAAAATACGTTTCGTTCGGGGGATTCCATACTTGAAATGGGCTCAGGTCTGACCGGCAAGACGGACGTAAACACGACACGCAATCCTTCTTCCGATACGACAAACAAGGGCGCCGAGGGGACAGATACGCTCAGCCAGCGCGAGTTGGCCTTCAGAAAGCAGGAGCAGGAGCTGCAAAACCTGATGGGAGTCATTCAAAAGTATGTAGAGGACAATAATCTTCAGAACCAGATTTTCGTTGCGGATGAACCGCGTGGAATCTCCATTACACTGAGCGACCGTTTCCTGTTTGATTCGGGACATGCGGCGCTTAAACCCGGCTCCGCTCCCACACTGGCCAAACTCGCCAGTCTGTTCCGTAATCTGGACACTCCTGTAAGCATTGAAGGCCACACGGATAATACTCCTGTGGGAAGCGGCTCCACCTACCGTGACAACTGGGACCTGTCGGGCGCACGTGCGCTGTCGGTGCTGCGGTTTTTCATCGAACGCGAGCAGTTGGACCCGACACATTTCCAATATGCCGGGTATGCCGATACACGTCCCGTAGGAGATAACTCCACCGCCACCGGACGCCAGAAGAACCGCCGAGTGGAGATAACCGTGCTGCGGCAGCTGCAGCAGTGAGAAATATAGAACCTCTGTATCGTCGGGTGTCCGATGGATGCAGAGGTTTTTGTTTTCAGCCTCTTTTGACGAGGCTTTTGAAAAAGTGTGCCAAACATTTCTTTCCCGACAAACTGCTGCGAAAATTTATAACTCAACTTTCGCAGCATGAAGCAAACAGGCCTTGATGTAACTGGGTAAAACAGGGATCTAGCAACTGGAGTTGGCGCTGAATCAGCAGACAGCTTTTTTTCTAGCTTTCTTGGAAGAAGGGGATTCGCCCCGCTCAGAGTCCAGTATCCAGAGTGAGTCGGATACCTATAGGGGATGGTGTATGGTGTATGGTGTATGGTGTATGGTGTATGGTGTATGGTGTATGGTGTATGGTGTGTGGTGTGTGGTGTCCATTGCCTGATGCTTGTTGCCCCTCCTTACAGCATTGAATGATTATCCCTTTTGTTCAGGACTCTCGGTCAGTTTCACATCACCTAAATGCTCTGCTTTCTTCTAAGATCGCCTTATAATCTCGAACCGATCTGCTTCTCCATAAAGGCACGATCAAAAAAACAATAGACCCATTCGATGGTCCTGAATAGCGTAACAACAGGCATTTTCGTGCCTCACTTGATCCGTTATTTCTTTAATGCGCCTACAGTATATTTTCGGTTCCCGGTTTTCTGTTTTTCCTTACCTGATCCAATGGGATAATCATGCAAAGCTCCAGGGCAACAAGTTCACATGCCTTGCCACGGTCGACGGGCGGCTGAACTGTCAAGCCTTAATTTCGCAGCATGAAATCGGCAAACTTGCAAGGAGGGATGCGAATCCCTCAGAATCCAGCAGCTACAAAGGTTTAATTGGATTTGTGCTCTGCGAAAGATGAGTTATAAATTCTGTAATCTAAAAAAAGAGCGCCCCTGGTCGATAGACCTTTGGAACACTCCCTATTGCGGATTCAATATGTGCTTCCCCTACATATCCACCGGATTCTGTGCTCGTCCCGGCAACCCTTGCCCCGAGTCCCGTGCTTTTCTGCGACGGGCGCCGGTGCGCATGGCGATTACCTGATAGATCGAGGCTTGCCGTGCCGGCACCGACCAGCCTTCATCAGCATCCGGGGCAAGCACCAGCCCCAATTGATGATGGTCTCCCTCATACAACCCCCGCTGCAGGAATTTGCTCTCCCCGCGCAGATTGCGGATTTCCAGCTTGCAGAACGCCGCATTCATGCGGAGAGACTGATGCAGATCCTCCCTGGATCGGATCGGCATACCGTTCACCCGGTAGACGGCTTCTCCTGCGATAATGCCAAGCTCGTCGGCCGGACTGCCCGGAAGTACAGCCAGTACGCGCAGCCCTTCTTCCGGGTGGACATACAGGGGGCTGAGCTGGCTCTCCTCGAAGCTGTCGAACCAGACAAGCGCCTCATGTGCCAGGAAGGAGAAAAGCGCCGCAACAAGCATTAGCGGACTCCACCACACAGCCAGCAGACTTAGCACCAGCAGCCCCAGGCTGTACAGGAGCAGCCGTCTGGCCGAGCTGGCAGCTTTATGAATGGGCAAACGCCCGGTCGTCAGCCCGCTGAAGCCGATGATTATCGGCAGTGCGGCAAGCATATAGCCTGTCTGATCACCAAACAGCGTTGGCCAGGGGAGCGCAAGCCCTCCCTCCTGCACGGGAACGAGCAGAAGCAGCGGCACCGGCCAATATTCCTCCATCCGATAACCCCCAACCAATCTGCCGCGCTTGCCTTCAAAGTACATTGGAGTGGCCGACGTTCCGCGCTTCCAGAGCAGCAGCAGCGCTTCCGCTATATGCAGAACCGCAACCAGCAGCAGCAATGCGGGCATGTCCAGACCTCGAATGGCAGTTGTCACGTTCCCCAGCCATCCTTCAGGCCGCCAGTTGTCTGCCAACCCAAGGATAAACTGGACAACGCCGAGCAGCCCTGCCGCATACGCGAAGCACAGATAACGCACCCGCAGCAGCATGAGCAGGCCGGTGCATACCCATAAGCTGATTACAGCTCCTGCTGTGAGGTGAGCGCCGATGAACAATCCAATCAGCGAGACGAGCAAGCCTGCCGCCAGTCCGCTCCAGATCGTGCGCCAGGTCTGTGGCCACCAGCTGTGAAGCCTCGTATGAAACAGCTTCCGCTCCAGCAGCATTTGCCGTCGGTAACCCAGGGCAACTACGATAATTGAAATATAATAAAACGGCTGCGTCAGCAGCTGCAAGCATGCATTTAATACGTTCCATCCCCATTGTGCAGCCCAATCCAAAAGTATTCACTCCTCCCGCTGGTACCCTGTTCACAGACAGGTAATGGTTGTCTGACCTGATGTATGTACGGGACATATAGGATATCTACAAGAAAGGAGGCTGTTTCCAGCCTCCTGCTGCTACCCTACTATGAATTCGACGCGCTTGCCGCGATTTCCTTCCGGATTTGTTGAATTCCACGCTTCAGCTGTGTATCGTTTTCCGGATTCCGGATATTTTCAATCAGAGCGGCCTCAAGCTTGCCTGCCGTTTCCGCGTCAATGGCTCCGCTAGCGGTCAGTCCCGCCTTTTTCTGGAATCCTTTGACGGCCTCTTCCGTCGGTTTGTCGAAATAACCGTCCTCGCGGCCCGGATGATAACCGAGACCCTTCAGCATGATCTGCGCATTCTTCACATCCGTATTATTCATGTTGTATTCCAGCGGCTTCTCTTTGCTTAACGGCGCTACACTAAAGTATTCAGGCTGGGATACCGCAATATCCGGTGCGATGCCCTTCTGGTGAATCCAGGTGCCGTTAGGCGTCAGCCATTTGGCAATCGTAATTTTGAGCAAGCTTCCATCGCCCATTTGCTTGTCATAGCTTGTTTGGACAGTTCCTTTGCCAAACGAGTTTTCACCGATCAGGATTGCGCCCGCCGACTGCTGCAGAGCACCCGCCAAAATTTCGGAGGCGCTGGCGCTGCCCTTATTCATGAGAACAGTGACAGGATAAGGCTTGTTGGAGCCCTTTGAAACTTCCTTCTCCCGCTTCTGGTTCTTGTCCTCGACCTGTACGATCGTTTTACCCTTAGGCACAAACTGCTGCGCAATATCGATGACAACGGAAAGTACGCCGCCCGGGTTGTTGCGCACGTCAATGACGAGACCCTTCATGTTCTGCTTCTCCAGCTTCGCCAGTTCTTCCTTGAACCGGTCGGCCGTATTCAGAGAGAACTGCGTAATGGTGATGACACCGACTCCATCCTTCTCCATGTGGGCAGTGACGGTTTCCAGATCAATATCGTCACGGACAATCTTGTATTCGAGCGGATCTGTCGATCCGGCCCGCTGAACCTTGATTTTCGCTTCGCTGCCCTTCGGTCCGCGGATTTTGGATACGGCATCATTCAGATCAAGCCCTTCCAGCGATTCGCCGTTCACGGATAAAATAATGTCCTGTGCCCGCAAGCCCGCCTTCTCGGCCGGTGAGCCTTTGATCGGAGTAACAATGACGACCTTTCCGTTCTCGGAAGCTACCTCGGCTCCGATTCCCGTAAAAGAGCCTTCGATCGATTCTTCGAATTGTGCGGCCGTTTCCTTGCCCATATAGGAAGAATACGGATCATCGAGCGCTTCCATCATGCCGTTAATGGCACCGTCCACCAGCTTGGTCCGGTCCACATTTTTATAATACTGCCCTTCGATCAATTCCATCGCGGTTTGAATTTTTTTCATATCATCCCGCTGGGAAGCATTCCCCGCAAGGCTGGCCAGCAGACCTTCACCCGGCTCGCTGCCTGCCCCCCCGGAATATCCTGTATAAGCAAAGGTCAACAGGCTGCCCCCAAGCAGTCCGATCACCATTAGCATTACTGCCGTGCTTTTTTTCAACACGAACCGTTCACCCGCCTTTGTATGTTTTTCCATGAAAACCATTCTTATATTATGTCTTATAGCCGGCGAAATAACCCCTAAAAGTGCATGTTCAAAAAGTCAGGTTTTCAGCACCGAGAAGGTTGGATGAAGCCGGGACTGAGGAGCGGAGCGTACTTTGGGTACGTGAGCACCGGAAGGCCCGGCTGAATTCAAGATTCGATGTCGAGTTCGCCTTCCTGACTTCCTTCGTGATCAAAAGATGACTTTTTGAACTACCTCTAAAACTGTGCAGGCTATGACGCAGCTAAAAACAGGCCGCTCTCCCATTATCCACTGATCGAACGGATATTTCAAATAAGAGTACTTCTGCGATAGCTTGAATGTCTGTTATTCTACAAACAAACCCTATTTATAACCGTTTAAGTACTCACGGTATAAATAGGGTTGTTTTTCATATTATAAATAATTCCACGGGTTTACAGGTCTGTTATTCTCACGAACTTCGAAGTGACAATGCGGTCCGGTCGAGTTGCCCGTTGAGCCGACTTCCGCAATTTTTTCTCCGCGCTTCACCGTCTGGCCTGTCCTCACTTTAATCCCGCCATTGCGAATATGGCCATACAGCGTCCATAAGCCGTTGCCGTGATCGATGACGACGGTATTGCCGTAGCCGCTCCACCACTCTGCCACGATAACCACGCCGCCCTCAGCAGCATGAATGTCCGTACCCTGAGGAGCTGCAAGGTCTATCCCTGTATGCATTTTGCCGACCTGGCCGGTAATCGGGTGAGTGCGAGGACCGAATCCGGATGACAGGCGGTAGCCGCTGACCGGCATCGCCAAAACTCCGCTCCCTCCCATATAGGAACTGGCTGCCCCTGTGCTGCCAGCCGAGCGTTTGGCGGCCGCGGCCGCAGCTGCAGCCCGGGCTCTGGCTGCGCGGGCGGCTTGTTCAGCCTGCAGCTTATTCTTTTGCTGAAGCAGCGCAGAGCGTTTGCCCGCAATCTGAACGAGCATTTGATCGGATTCTTCCGAAATTTCATCAGCCTCAATGATCTGCTCATTATAATTTGCAATCAGACGCTGCTTTTCCTCTTCCTTGGCGTCAAGCTGTTTCTTCACGTCCTGTTTGATCACATACAGGCTCTTGGCATACGCATACTGGGCGTCCAGTTCTTTCTTCTTGCTGACGACAAGCGCCTTGTCCTTCTTATGCTCTTCCAGCAGGAACTGGTCCTGGTCCACGATCGTTTTGATCGAATCGACCCGGGTAATAAAATCGTTAAAGCTCGTGGATGACAAAAGCACATCCAGATAGGATACGGTTCCATCCGTATACATCAAGCGCACACGGCTTTCCAAAGTTTTCTCACGGGCCGCAATCCGGTCCGTAGCCTCCTGGATTTCCTTTTTTGTCTTCCGCAGATTATCTTCCGTATTTTCTATATCCACAGCCACACGGGTAAGCTGCTCGCTCACATCGTTAAGCTGCTCCAGGACAAGCTTCAAATGCTGCAGAGCTTTATTCTTGTAATGCTGGGCTTTCTGCTTCTGGGCGGCAGCATCGTCCTTCTGCTGTTTGGCCGATTGGGACTGGTTGTTCAGCTGGTTCAACTGCTTATTAATATCCGAAATACTGCCGGCTTGCACGTTGCCAGACTGGAAGACCAGCGCAGCCGTTAGGACTGCGGCCATAACAGAGACTGTTTTCTTCAACTTGTGCTCCCCATCCTTTGTTCAAATTGATGCCGGGACAAGCCCGCTAAAAAATCGACAATGAGTACCTGCGACAGTATCTGCAGCCCGCCATCAGCGGACCTTATACCTTCAAAAATTTACGGATGGACAGCGTACTGCCCAAAATGCCCACCAGGACGCCGAGAATCAGCAGCAAACCGCCGAGCTGAAACCACAGCCCGCTGAGCGGCAGCAAACGGAACATGGCCAGTGACAAGTCCTGGCTCATGCTTGCTTCCAGGCGGCTGTAGCCTATAAAGAGGATGGCTATCGTAATCAGCGAACCGATGGCTCCCAGAAGCGCCCCTTCTATAAAAAACGGCCAGCGGATAAAGAAATTGGTCGCCCCCACAAGCTTCATGATGCCGATCTCACGGCGCCGCGCCAAAATCGTGACACGAATGGTATTGGAAATCAGGAACACGGACATGAGGCCGAGTCCGGCCACAAACACAAATCCGACATTGCGGATCAAACGGGTGATCTTGAACAGCGTTTCCACCGTACCTTCACCGTATCTGACCTTGAGGATCGGCTTCTCCGGGTGCTCCTCATTAAGCGCCTCGATCTTCTTGGCTACGCCAGGAACCGTCGTTGGTTCGAACACTTCGATGACGATTTTGTCCGGCAGCGGGTTATTGTCCTTGTCAAAGCCCTGCAGCAGCTCTTCGCCGCCTTCTCCCATATCGTCCTTAAGCTCTTTCAGCCCCTGATCCTTTGGAACGAATTCGGTTTTGCTGACTTCGGGCATGGAGCCGATCTCCTTCATCAGCGTTCCTCTCAGAGAATCCTCCACATTCAACTCCAGAAACACGTTAATACGGACCTGGCTGTCCGCCTCGTCGACGAGTGAATTGACGTTCAGTACAAGCAGAATGAACACGCCCAAAATGATAAGCGACACAATTATGGACGTAATGGATGCCACAGACATCCAGCCGTTGCGGAATACGTTCTTGAACCCTTCCCGCATATGCCGCAAGAAGGTGTTATAAGTCATACCCGTATTCCCCTCTCATCTGATCTCGCACGATATTGCCATGTTCAATTGCGATAACGCGCCTGCGCATGGAGTTCACGATATCTTTGTTGTGGGTCGCCATAATGATGGTCGTACCGCGAAAATTGATTTCATCCAGCAGCTGCATAATCTCCCACGAGGTCTCCGGATCCAGATTGCCGGTAGGCTCGTCCGCTATGATGACGGAAGGATTGTTCACGATGGCGCGCGCGATGGCAACGCGCTGCTGCTCACCACCGGAGAGCTGGGATGGATCACGGCCCATCTTGTTCTTCAGACCAACCAGCTCCAGCACTTCCGGAACCCGCTTGCGGATCAGGCGCTTCGGCGCTTCAATAACCTCCATCGCAAATGCAACATTCTCATAGGCAGTCAGCTTCGGCAGCAGCCTGAAATCCTGAAATATAACGCCGATATTCCGGCGCACGTAAGGAATCTTGCGAGGCTTAAGCTTGCCGATGTTGAATCCGTTAACAGAAATTTGGCCCTTGGTAGGAACTTCTTCTCTATAAATAAGCTTCATGAACGTCGACTTGCCCGCACCCGACGGACCGACGAGATACACAAATTCATTGCGGTCAATTTTGACCGATACTCCTTGAAGCGCGTGGGTTCCGTTGGGATAGGTCTTCCACACGTCCTGCATTTCAATCACTTCATCACTTCCCGCTGTATTTTTGCACTGTTGACTGTACTATGAAGAGATGCTACCGGCTATAAACAAAAAAAACACCTAACCCTGATTATTTCGACAGCTTTCCTCTAAAACCTTTGCGAAAAGCTGAAATTTATCAAACTAAGTCTTATTGTAACAAATTTGTTACCTGTTGAGTAGACGGAATTTTGCCGTTTTTTGCATAATTCGTGACATGTGATTTTTCCAGAATTCAAACATATACATAAGAAAAACGTCTATCGACGTACTTTCACAGAAGACAGACCGCGCTTAGCAGTAGTCTTTCTTGCGATTTCACAAGAAGTTTACTGAAATTTTAAAAAACTTCCGGCCAGGCCGGAAATGTGCATGATGGGAGACCGGTGCATGAGAAAAGCACATTACATCGTTATTGTTGTTCTGTCTGTTATACTGGCTGTTTCCCTGGTCTACGGGGGACTTCATTTATATGCCGACCGGAATATCGTGCCAGAAGGGGTAACGGTTGGGGGGCGCAGCGTCGGGGGCATGAAGCTGGATGAAGCGGCTGACCGCGTCCGTTCGGATCTGCAGGCGCTGGAGGCCATACCGCTGGTGCTAGCCGATCAGGAGACCGATTCCCCGGATGTGCGGATGACGCTTGGTGAAGCGGGTGTGACCTACAATGCGGATGACTTCCTGAAAGCCCTGGAAGGATTAAAGCAAGGAAATCTGCTGCAGCGGGCCCGGGCCCGCGCCACCTTTCCCGACTCCTGGCATATTGAAGCCGTACGCAGCCCCGAAGTGCTGAAAGAGAAGCTGAACGCCGAATGGGAGAAGGCACGTTACGGTGAGGCGGTTAATGCTGTCCGGCGGATTGAAGCCGATGATACAGTTAAATACATCCCGGAAGTGTCGGTCTACCGGATTGAATGGGCGGAGTTGAACGCCGAACTGGACGAGTCGCTGCCTGCCGACTTTTCCGTACTGGAGCAACCGGACTCAAATAGTATAGAGCTCACCATCCCTCTGGCCATCAAAGAACCTGAAGCAACGGTGGAAAGCCTGAAAAAAGAAGGCATTGAGCGGCGGATTGCCCGATTCTCGACCAGTCTGCGCGGCAGCTCGGCAGGACGGGTATACAATGTGGCATCGGCGGCGAAGGCCGTTGACGGCATGATCCTCGAGCCAGGCGGCATTTTCGATTATGGAAAAGTCATCGCCGCAGCAGAAAGCAAATACGGATTCCGGGAAGCGCCCGTCATTGTCAACGGACAGCTGCGGCCCGGCATCGGCGGCGGCATTTGTCAGGTGTCAAGCACGGTGTATAATGCAGCTCTGCGGACAGGCCTTGATATTGTGGAGCGCCGCAATCACTCTCTGCCTGTCAGCTATCTGCCCAAAGGCCTGGATGCCACCTACGCCACCGGCTCCATTAACTTCCGCTTCAGAAACAACACGGGCAAGCACCTTTTGCTGCGGGCGGATGTCCGGGATGGAGTGCTGACCGTCAAGTTTTTCGGCACCTTCCCTTCCAATGTTTCCTACCGGCTCGAATCCCGGACCATTGAGGTGCTGAACCCGCCGGTAAGCTATGTAAACAGCGGTCTTCCGGGCAGCGGGCAGCAGCTGATCCAGGCCGGCAAACCCGGTTATATTGTCGATACATACCGGATAAAGCTGATTGACGGAAAAACTGTCGAGAAGGCACGGGTTTCACGCGATACTTATAAGGCGCAGAAGCAGATCATCGCCGTGGGCAGCGGATACAGGAAACCGACGCCAAATACCGAGAGACAGCAGCCCTCCGGCAACCAACTGATTGAGGATGGAGTTAGCGGAACGGAAGCGGACTGAACGATTAGAAAAACGTCTATCGACGTACTTTCTGATACCTTAAGAAAGCCGGGCCTCCCGTGCCCGGCTTTCTCTTTGCCATTTCTAAACAACAGCTTGTCCATGCTTCAAATTTTCAGTTTTACTGATCCGTGCTGTCACCGTCAGCGTTGCCGCTGTCATCTTCATCGGCTGTACTGTCCTGATCGTCTGCGGAAGTATCGTCATCTTCATCTTGGCCGGCCACGGTAATTTCAACCGGCGTGCTTTCATTGCCGTCAGCATCTTCAGCAATGACTGTCAATTCAGCCCCCTCCGTCACTGCCGATACAGTGATATCAAACTGTCCTTCGTCATCCGCTGTGCCGCTGCCAAGCAGCGTGTCATTTTCAGAATACACGCGGACTGTCGCATCAGGATCAGCTGTACCGGTAATGCTGAGATCTCCGCTTTCCACAGTATCTACATCCGGCGCCTTCACTGTTGAATCCGCAGTATCTTCGCTGTCATCGGCAGACGTACCATCCGTATCGGTGGAAGTATCCGTATCTTCAGCAGGCTGGTTATCCGTGTCCGCATCGGTGTCTCCGCCCAGTTCTGTGCTGTCCGTATCCTCTATATTTGCCGGCGGAATCACGGAATTCCCATTTTCGCTGTAAGTATCATCGATTACGCTTCCCGTATTTTCATCAGGAGCTATGATATTGTCCGTATCATCCATCGTGTATCCGGAAGCCGCATCCAGCAGGACTACCGCCTCAGCGCGTGTTAATGGCTTCTCGGGCTTAAAGGTGCCGTCCGGATATCCGCTCATGTATCCCTGCCCGATCACCGCCGCTACACTTCCTTTGCTCCAGGATGCGATCTCATCATAGTCGGAGAAGCCGCTTAAGGAACTTGCCGGACGTGGTGTCAGACCATTAACCTTGGCAATAATCGCGGCAGCCTCCTGGCGTGTTACCTTTTCATTCGGACGGATTGTACCGTCGGAATAACCGCTGAGGTAACCAGCCTGTACGGCAGACATTACAGCGTTATATGCCCAGCCGCTCGCAGGGAGATCAGAGAAGGCGGAACTCCCACCATATGTCGAAACCGTTACCGATGAAGGAGGCAGGATAAAAGTGCGGTTAACAAGCGCAATGAACTCAGCGCGGGTGATGCTTGCGTCTGGTTTTACCGTCCCGTCACTGTAACCACTGAGGTAGCCTATCGCCACCCAGCGCTTGACCTGATCACCGGCCCAGTGTGCACTCAGGTTTTCAGTTGCCGCCGAAGCGCTGCTGAATGCGCTCAGCACCAGTCCGGCTCCCAGCGTTCCTGTCAATACTTTGCGAAAATGCTTTCTCATTCCTTTTACATCCTCCTTTTAAACTTGTTTCTCCAGCAAGGAAGAGCATCCATTTTGCAGCACAGATCCGGTTATATTGTCATTTATCGAAAATGAATGTCTCAATCCTTTTTTAAAACAATTTAGCAGATTTCCAAACCCTGAAAACCCATTTTTCAGAAAATGATTCGATCATACCATTCCCCTGGAACTGGCTAAAATCCATATGGACACCGGGACTTAAGTTGCTATTTTCGACCTCCCCGAACCCTGATGAGGCCATGCAAGCTTCTTTTTTCTTTGAATTTACTCAGGTTTTTGGTTTCGTATTTGCGCAAGTTCGTGATCTGTCAAAATTCAAATCCCTCAGGACACCACTCATGAAATCCGCTAAAATAGTCCATGTAAACGCTTATCGTTCTGACAAAATAACCTTTATTTTGAGGAGGATTACTTTAATGGCGCTGATTGATTGCCGATTTTACTCGGAAACGCTTGGGCTGAGCACATCCATGACGGTCATTCTGCCACAGCAGACCCGCTCCCAGATCGGGCTGCAAAATACGGAGGGACACGGGCCACATCCCACCCTTTATTTGCTGCATGGTCTATCGGACGATGATTCCATCTGGCTGCGCCGCACCTCCATTGAAAGGTATGTCGCCTCGCTGGGAATTGCGGTCGTGATGCCTCAGGTCCACCGCAGCTTTTATACGGATATGGCCGAGGGTGGCGCATACTGGACATTTATCAGCGAAGAGCTGCCTCAGCTCGCCCGCTCTTTCTTTCCGCTCTCCGGCAAGCGGGAGGACAACTTTGTGGCAGGGCTGTCCATGGGCGGGTACGGTGCATTCAAGCTTGCGCTGCGGCACCCGGACAGGTTCGCTGCGGCGGCCAGCCTGTCAGGCGCTCTGGATTTGCAAAAAACGCGGACCTCGCCGCAGCTGAGCGTTATTGAGGCCGCGGAATGGGACCGGATCTTTGGCAAAGCTCCCATCCAGGGCACGGATAATGATCTGTTTGAGCTGCTGACTCGCCTTGACCGGGCAGAGGGTGAGAAGCCGCTGCTCTACCAGTGCTGCGGAACGGAGGATTTTTTGTATCAGGAGAATTTGAACTTTCGGGAGGCTTGCAGAAAAACGAGCCTTAAGCTTACCTATGAAGAGGGACCAGGGGAGCATGAATGGGGCTATTGGGATGCCAAAATACAGGACGTGCTGGCATGGCTTCCTCTGAAACACAAATAGACCGGTAGGCCTGCAAAAGGCTGGTATATCTGCGACTAATTTTGGCGAACTGTGCGAAATATGGGGAGCCCTTTCTGGCAAAGAGCTTCCTTTTTTTTGCTCAAAAAACGAACTTGATTTATCAAAACGAAACAATATTCAAAAGAAAACTATTGATTGGTAATCTATTCAAGCTTATATTCATACATAAAGAAATGTAAAAAGGAATTTTTGTTTCATTTAGAAATCAAAAGGAAAGGAAACTATCCATGAGAACTACGGATGAACAGAGCCAGCCGCCGATCGATACGATTGACCGCAAAATTATCTCCATTCTGCACCAAAACGCCCGCATCTCCTATACGGACCTTGCCAAGGAAATCGGTCTTTCCCGTGTCGCCGTGCAGACCCGCATTCAGGCGCTGATGGATAACGGTGTTATTGAGCGCTTTACCGCCGTCATTAATCCCGAGAAAATTGGCATTTCGGTGTCGGCTTTTTTTAATGTCGAGGTGGAGCCGAAGCATCTGCAGCAGGTGGCGGAGATTCTTGCCGAGGAGCCTGCGGTCACAAGCCTGTACCACATGACAGGCCCGAGCAAGTTGCATATGCATGGCTTGTTTGCCAATCATCAGGAAATGGAGCTTTTTCTGAAGGAAAAGCTGTATCCCCTGCCGGGCCTTACCGGAGTGGATTGCCAGGTGCTGATTCAGCGCTACAAGAGCCGCATGGGCATGCGCTTATAACTGGATAAGGAAGGAATCTGTAAACCATGAAATCATCAGGAAAAATCTATTGGAATCTGTCGGCCGCCATGATCCGCACCGGCATTCTCGGTTATGGGGGCGGTCCCTCAGTCATTCCCCTGATTCGTTACGAAGCCGTCACTCGCTATAAATGGCTGGAGGACGACGAATTCGGAGAGACACTGGCCATAGCCAACGCCCTGCCCGGACCCATTGCCACCAAAATGGCAGCCTACCTCGGTTACAGGCAAAAAGGTGTGCTCGGCGCCGTCATTGCGGTTCTCGCGCATATTTTGCCAAGCTCGATTGCCATGGTAGCACTGCTCTCGGCCGTTCAGTTCCTGAGCACCTCGAAGGTCGTGGCAGGCATGATTGCGGCAGTAACCCCGGTTGTGGCGGTGATGCTCGGAACGATGGCTTACGAATTCGGGGAAAAGGCCATCAAGGGGCTGGGCAAATATGTGGGGGTCGCCTTTTTTATCGTTTCCCTGCTGCTGCTTCAAGTCATTGAAATTCATCCAGCCATTGTAATCGTCCTGTTCCTCGCCTATGGTGCCGTGCATTTCCGGCTGGTTGCGAAGCTGAAGGACCGCCGCAAGGAGAAGGAGGAGGCCCAATGATGGAATGGCTGCAGCTGCTGCTCGGATTTTTTATTGCCAATGTCCTGGGATATGGCGGAGGGCCTGCTTCGATCCCGCTCATGTATGAGGAAATCGTACCCCGCTATCATTGGCTGGATGACCAGGCTTTTTCCAACATGCTGGCGCTCGGCAACGCCCTGCCCGGACCCATTGCCACCAAAATCGCCGCCTTTGTCGGTTATGACGTGTCGGGTTGGTTCGGCGGATTGATCGCATTGGCTGCCACCATAGTCCCTTCGGCTGCCGCGCTCATCATCCTGCTGCGCGTCATGGCCAAATACCGGCAGTCCCCCGTCGTCAAGGGCATGACACTGCTTGTACAGCCAGTCATCGCGGTGATGATGGCCGTGCTCACCTGGCAGATGGGGGCCACTTCGTTTGCTTCCATCGGCATTTGGCAGACGCTCGGCATTGCCGCCGTCGCCTTCTGGGCCATGAATCTGCGCAAGATTCATCCTGCGCTGGTGATTGTGGCGGCATTCGTATACGGCGGTCTGGTGCTGTCGCATATGGTTTAGGTTGAATCCATGGTCTGGACGGAGCCTGGCCTGGATCCGTACTCTGGACTGGGTCCATACTCTGGCCTGGATCCAGGCCCAGGATTTGAAGCTAACCCAAGTACCTGCGGACCTCATGGCCCTTAATTGTGAACTTCTGTGTTCCCAGACAGGGTTCGCGGACCGCAGAGACCTTTTTGGCCGAAAATAGTTTCTACATAACATTAGCGTTGCAACAAATATGACAAAGATACATTTTCTAACCGCAAAACTATTCTAACGGATGCCACAGTCGCTATTGGTTCCAAAAACGTTGATTTCAAATTATAGCGGTTGCCATGGAGCTTATTTCGCTTGACCGGGACATTTTCGCCTAGATTAAGGCAAATAACGTCGATCACGACCGTTAAAATTTGAAAAGGTCTTTTTTTCGTAAAATAGAAGCTGCTACACCCGTTAGATTTCCGGGGGGCGCACGAATCGGCTCGAAACCTGAGCTTTTACGGGAAATCTGAAAAGGATCAGGGCTACAAGTTGTCTTGCGCAAGAGTTAATGCAACGCTAGTGTCTGAGCAGCAGACTTTTGTATAAATAGCTGCGCCTCTGTCCGTCTAGGGAGAAAACAAGCCTCATTTCGTCATAAAATGACTCTCCTGTCCGCATACCAAAAGGTCAGTCTGTCCACGTTCCAAAGCTAAACCTGCCTCAATAGAACAAGGAAGAGGCCTACAGGGTCGAAGTTCAATTCAACTCCCTGGGCCTCTTCCTTTTGACTTCAACTGTTATACACTAGCTGTTATGCTTCAACCGTTATGGTCTAACTGCTATGCTTCTACTACTATGCTTCAGCGTTACCCCGGCGGAGCTCCAGCCACTCCACCGTAGCCTGCAGCGTTTTCTCACTGCGCGTTATCGCGTCCGCCACCTGCGTTGTAGCGGTTCCGCCGTATACATTGCGGGCGTTAACCACTGCTTCCGGCTGCAGCACAGCATAAATACGATCGTCAAACAGCTCGGAGAACTGCTTGAACTCGTCCAGGGTCAGGTCGAGCAGATATTTGCCGTTCTGGATGCAGTACAGCACCGTCTTGCCGATCACCTCATGCGCCTGCCGGAAAGGGAGCCCTTTGCCGACCAGGAAATCCGCGATATCCGTCGCATTGGAGAAATCCTGGTTGACCGCCTGCCGCATACGCCCTTTGTTGACTTTCATGGTGGCGATCATCGGTGCGAACAGCTGCAGCGCGCCTTCCAGCGTCGCCACCGTATCGAACATGCCTTCCTTGTCTTCCTGCATATCCTTGTTGTAGGCCAGCGGCAGTGACTTCAGTACGGTCAGCAGCCCCATCAGGTTGCCGTAGACACGGCCGGTCTTGCCGCGCACCAGCTCGGGCACGTCCGGATTTTTCTTCTGCGGCATGATGCTGCTGCCTGTGCAGAACGCATCGTCCAGCTCGATAAAGCTGAATTCCGTGCTGCTCCACAGCACCAGCTCTTCGCTCAGCCGGGACAGGTGCGTCATGATCAGCGAAGCAGCTGCCAGGAATTCAACAATAAAGTCGCGGTCGCTCACCGCATCCAGGCTGTTCTCGTATACGCCGTCAAAACCGAGCTGCTCCGCCACAAAATGGCGGTCGATCGGGAATGTCGTTCCCGCCAGCGCGCCTGCGCCCAAAGGCAGGATGTTGATCCGCTTGTAGCTGTCCTTCAGACGGTCGATATCCCGCTCGAACATGGATACATAAGCCATCAAATGATGGGCGAACAGGATCGGCTGTGCCCGCTGCAGGTGCGTATAGCCAGGCACGATCGTATCCAGGTTGTCCTTCGCCTGGGCAATCAGCGCCTCCTGAACGGCATGCAGCATGCCAACAAGATCGACCACACGGCCGCGCAGGTACAGGTGCATGTCCGTCGCCACCTGATCATTGCGGCTGCGGCCTGTATGCAGCTTGCCGCCGACCGGTCCGATCTCTTCGATCAGATTTTTCTCAATGTTCATATGGATGTCCTCATCCGAAACGGAGAACTCAATCTCTCCCTTGCGGATACGCTCCAGCACCTTTTGCAGGCCTGCTTTAATGATCTCGACATCCTCCTGCGGCACGATTCCGGATTTGCCCAGCATTGTGACATGGGCCAGACTGCCCTGAATATCCTCCTCAGCCAGCGCTTTGTCAAAGTTGATGGAAGCCGTATACTCTTCCACGAGCTTGTTCGTCTGCTTCGTAAAACGTCCGCCCCACAGCTTGCTCATTTCTGCTGTCCCCTCTCTTGCGGTACGGGCCGCCCCTGTCACCGGACAAGGACGGCCCGCACTTTTTGAATATTGTGCAATAAGTTCTGCCTTATTTATTCTGATTTACACCCGAATATACCTTCAAACGGAGCGCGTTCAGGCGGATAAAGCCCGTTGCGTCCCCTTGATCATATGCCTGGGTAGGATCGGCTTCCATGGTGGCGATGTCCGGATTGTACAAGCTGACCGGACTTTTCACGCCAGCGCCGATCACATTGCCTTTATACAGCTTTACGCGTACCGTACCTGTTACGTTTTTCTGACTCTCCGTCACAAGCGCCTGCAGTGCCAGGCGCTCCGGAGCAAACCAGAAGCCGTTATACACCAGTGTGCTGTATCTCGTAATCAGGCTGTCACGCAAATTCATGACCTCACGATCCATCGTAATGGATTCCATTTTGCGGTGCGCCGTGAACAGGATCGTGCCGCCTGGCGTCTCGTATACACCACGGCTCTTCATGCCGACGAAACGGTTTTCCACCATGTCGACACGGCCGATACCGTGCTTGCCGCCCAGCTCGTTCAGCTGCTCCATGACCTGCAGCGGGTTCAGCCGCTCGCCGTTCAAGGCCACGCAGTTGCCTTGCTCAAATTCCAGTTCCAGGTACTCAGGCGTGTCCGGAGCATCCTCGGGATCATTGCTCAGCAGGAACATGTCCTTGTTCTCCGGTGTGCTCGGGTCAAACCAAGGATCCTCCAGCATGCCGCTTTCGTAGCTGATATGCAGCAGATTGCGGTCTGTGGAATATGGCTTCGCTGCAGAAGCAGTCACCGGAATGCCGTGCTTTTCCGCATAAGCGATCATTTCCGCACGGCCCGGGAACTGGTTGCGGAACTCCTCCAGCCGCCAAGGCGCAATGACCTTGATGTCAGGTGTCAGCGCCGCCGCATTCAGCTCGAAACGCACCTGGTCGTTGCCTTTGCCTGTAGCACCGTGAGCAATGGCTGTCGCGCCTTCCGCCTGGGCAATCTCTACCATCCGCTTGGCGATCAGCGGACGAGCGATGCTTGTGCCGAGCAGATATTGGCCTTCATATAAAGCGCCCGCCTGGAACATCGGATAAATAAAGTCCTTGGCGAATTCGTCGCGCAGGTCGTCGATGTATACCTTGGAGGCACCGGTAGCCAGCGCTTTCTCCTCCAGCCCGTCCAGCTCCTCCTTCTGCCCGATATCCGCCGTAAAAGCGATAATCTCCGCATCATAGGTTTCCTTCAGCCATTTCAGGATGACCGACGTATCCAGACCTCCGGAATACGCCAGTACAATTTTTTCTTTTGCCATTACGCCGCTTCCTCCCTGTGAATCCATATTCATCGCATATATATTTCATTAAGTATATAGTTCATATGCTTTACTGTTAAGCCATTAAAGCAACGAGCAGCGCCTTTTGCGCGTGCAGCCGGTTTTCCGCCTCATCGAAAATAACGGAATTCGGACCGTCGATGACGCCTGCGGTCACTTCTTCCCCGCGGTGCGCCGGCAGGCAGTGCATGAACAGATAGTCCGGCTTTGCCAGCTTAACCAGCTCTTCGTTCACCTGAAAATCTGCAAAAGCCGCCTCGCGCTGCTTCTGTTCCTCCTCGAAGCCCATGCTTGCCCAAACGTCCGTATAGATGACATCGGCATCCTTGACCGCTTCCTGCGGGCTGGTGGTGACCACGATATCGCTGCCTGTCTCCTTGGCAATCTCCTTGCATTCCGCCACGATGCTCTTGTCCGGCTCATAACCGGCAGGACTGGCGATGGACACATGCATGCCCAGCTTGGCTCCGCCGATCATCAGGGAATGGGCCATGTTATTGCCGTCTCCGATATAAGCAACCTTGAGGCCTTTGAGTTTCCCCTTCTTCTCATAGACCGTCTGGTAGTCCGCCAGCACCTGGCACGGATGCGCCAGATCGCTCAGACCGTTGATGACAGGCACCGTGGCGTAACGCGCCAGATCGGTGACATTGTTATGACCGAACGTGCGGATCATGATGCCATCCAGATAGCGGGACATCACCTGCGCCATATCGCTGATCGGCTCACCCCGGCCGAGCTGGATGTCATTTTTGCTCAGGAACAGCGCATGCCCTCCCAGCTGATACATCCCCACCTCGAAGGATACGCGGGTGCGTGTCGAGGACTTTTCAAAAACCATGCCCAGCGTCTTGCCCTGCAGCGGCTGATACACTTCTCCGTTCTTCTGCTTGCGCTTGAGCTCCACCGCCAGATCGATCAGGTATTGAATCTCCTCGGTTGTAAAATCGTTCAGCTCTATAAAATCCCGCCCTTTCAGGTCGAGCTTCAGCTTCTCTTCCGTTTGGCTCATGAGAGGGTCTCCTTTCAATATGGGTAAAATGAGGTGCAGCGTACGTCCTCAGCTTTATGCCTGCACCGGTTTATTTTTTCGCAGCCGTATGCTCTTCAATGACTTCCGCGAGTATAGCCACCGCCTGGTCGATCTCTTCCTTTGTTACATAGAGGTTAGGCAGAAAGCGGACGACATTCGGTCCCGCTGTCACAAACAGCAATCCCTTCCGCTGTCCGGCCAGTACCAGCTCGCCTACCGGCTCCGTGCATTCGATGCCGATAAGCAGCCCCTTGCCCCGCACTTCTTTGACAAAAGGATTCTCGCCCAGACTGCTGTTCAAACGCTCCATAAGATATTCGCCCATTTCCGCCGCCCGGTCCGCCAGCTTCTCGCCAACAATGATTTCCACCGTCGCGTTGACTGCTGCCATGGCGAGCGGTGTACCGCCGAACGTCGAACCGTGACTGCCCGCCGTGAAGGCTTCCCGCAGATAGCCTTTGCCCAGCATCGCGCCCACGGAGAAGCCGCTGCCTACCCCTTTGGCAATGGTGAAAATATCAGGTTCAATGCCATAATGCTCGTGGGCAAACAATTTGCCCGTACGACCCATACCGGTCTGGATTTCATCAATGATCAGCAGCAGTCCGTGCTCAAGGCACAGCTCCACAATGTAATCCACAAAATCCGCTTCCACCGGATACACGCCACCCTCGGCCTGCACTATTTCCAGCATAACGGCTGCCGTTACATCGCTGACCGCGGCTTTCAGAGCTTCTTTGTCATGGAGCGGTACGCTTTTGAAGCCGGCCGGCAGAGGCAGGAAGCCTTCCTTCACCTTATCCTGTCCGGTAGCCGTCAATGTCGCAAGTGTCCGTCCGTGAAAAGACTGCGTAAACGTGATAATCTCGTAGCGATTGTCCTTCTTTACCTTCTGGTGGTAGCGGCGCGCCAGCTTGATGGCTGCTTCATTCGCTTCAGCCCCGCTGTTGCAGAAAAACACTGCATCCGCGCAGCTATTGGCTGTCAGCAATTGTGCGGCCTGCTCCTGGCCCGGAATCTGAAAAAGATTCGATACATGCCACAGCGTATCAATCTGCTGCTTCAACCGCTCAGCTACCGCTTTGGGCGCATGCCCCAGGTTGGTCACCGCCAGGCCGCACATGAAATCAAGGTAGCGTTTTCCCTGGTCGTCCCACAGCCAGCTGCCTTCTCCTTTGACAAGGCTCAGCGGATATCTTGCATACGTGGGAAACAAAGCGCTCTCCTGACCTTTGCCTGCCGCCATTTCCTTCACTGCGGCTCCGCCCGCTGCCGCATTGTGCCCGTTACTCATATCATTCACGCTCCTGTTCATGCCGGCGCTGCGGCCGGATCAAATTTTCATTCAAAAATCGTGCTACATTCTGGCTATTCTCGTGCCTATATTTTCTCCGTTCAGAACACGGCTGAGCACCTGCGGCTCCGTTCCGTCCACAATGACCACCTCGCGGACTTCGCCCTGAATGCACGCAATGGCTGCCCGCACCTTCGGAATCATGCCGCCATAAATTTCCCCCGTGCTGATCATATCCTCAATCTCCTGCACCGTGACCGATGGCAGCACCTTCTTGACGCCGTTCACATTACGCATAATACCGGGCACATCCGTCACCACAATCATTCTGCTTACCCCGATGTGAGATGCCACCGCCCCCGCTGCTGTATCGGCGTTGATGTTATAGCGCTGGCCCTCAGCATCGATCCCGACCGGCGCGATGACCGGCATGTAGCCCATCTCCACTACGCCACCGATCAGCTCCGCGTTGACCGCTGTCACATCACCGACCCAGCCAACCGCTGCGCTGTTGGCGACTGGACGCGCCTGAATCAGAAGACCGTCCGCGCCGGACAGGCCGACAGCCTTGCCCCCGCGCATCATGATGCGGCGCACAATCTGCTTGTTGATGCTGCCTGCAAGCACCATTTCCACCACGTCCAGCACCTCTTCGGTCGTGCGGCGCAGTCCGTTGACGAACTCCGTTTCAATGCCGAGCTTCGTCAGTGTATCGGAGATGGCCGGACCGCCGCCATGTACAATGACCGGCTGCCTGCCGTCCCGCTGCAGCTGCACCAGATCGTCGAAGAAGGAATCCGGCAGCGCCGCCAGCGTGCTGCCACCGCATTTCATAACAAAGCTGGAGCCCAGCTGTTCCGGCGCCGCCTGAGCTATTTTGTCCGTTGAGGTATTCATTGCAAACCTCCTCTTCCCGCATGTATATATAAATGCCCCTTGCGCCACCGCTTACGTCCGGTAAGCCGCGTTAATTCGCACATAATCATAGGTCAAATCGCATCCCCACGCTGTAGCGACACCGTCGCCATTGTGCAGATCCACAACGATTCGCACCGTGTCCCCACGCAAATAGGCCAGGGCCTCTTCTTCATCAAACGCTACCGGGCTCGAGTCCCTCAGCACAACAATATCGCCGAGCCGGATATCGACGGTCTCCGGATTGACCGGCTCTCCTGCACGGCCCACGGCGGCGATAATCCGCCCCCAGTTGGCATCCGCCCCAAACATGGCCGACTTGACGAGACTGGAGCCGATGACGGTCTTCGCGATGGCTCTGGCCGACAGATCGCTGACTGCCCCGCTCACGGACACCTCCACCAGCTTCGTTGCTCCTTCGCCATCCCCGGCAATGTTTTGCGCCAGCACGCGGCAGACGTAGGTGAATGCCTCCGCAAATGCTTCCCAGTCCGGATGCTCCGCGTTCAGCTCTTTGTTGCCCGCCAGCCCGCTTGCCATGGCGACCAGCATATCGTTCGTGCTCGTATCACCGTCCACGGTAATCATATTAAACGTCACATCCGTCGCCTGCTTCAGCAGCCGCTGCAAGGACGCCTGCTCCACGGCCGCATCACAGGTCATAAAAGCAAGCATGGTCGCCATATTGGGATGGATCATGCCCGAGCCTTTGGCGGCACCGGCGATATGAACAGTGATCCCGTCGATGACAAGCGAAACGCACGCTTCCTTTTTCACCAGATCTGTTGTCAAAATAGCCTGCGAGAAGGCTTCCGCCCCATCACGGCCGCTGTTGATTTGCTCGGGCAGCGCTTGGATACCCGCATGGACCGCGTCCATCTTCAGCAGCTCGCCGATGACACCCGTGGATGCCACAGCCACATCGCTTTCCGCCACGCCAAGCTCCCGTGCCGCCGAGGCACGCATCGCATAGGCGTCTTCCTCGCCTTGCTGCCCTGTGCAGGCATTGGCATTGCCGCTGTTGACGACGACCGCCTGCAGCCTTCCGTCAACCAGACTTTCCCGTGTCACCTTCAGCGGTGCCGCCTGGAACAGGTTGGTGGTGTACACGGCTGCCGCCGTCGCAGGCACCTCGCAGCGGATCGCCCCCAAATCGTTCCGGTCTGTCTTTTTCAGACCGCAGTGCAGCCCGCCGGCGCTGAAGCCGCGTGGTGTTATAATCGAGCCTTCGCTCACGATATCAAACGTTGGTTTCCCCATGTCCATCTCCCCCGTATCCGCATTACGGATAGATCGGCGTCAAGCCGAGCCCGAGGTTTTCCTCCCATCCCATCATGAGATTCATATTTTGAATAGCCTGGCCTGCCGCGCCTTTGACGACATTATCGATGACTGAAATAATCGTCACCCTGTTCGTCCTCGTATCTACAGCAAAACCGATATCGCAATAGTTGGAGCCGGTTACTTCCTTAGTTGCCGGCCATACACCGGCATTGCGGACGCGCACAAACGGCCGGCCTTTATAGTACTCCCTATACAGATCAACCAAATCTTGATCTGTATAACTTCCGTTCATCGTCGCATACATGGTGCTCATAATGCCGCGTGTCATCGGCACCAGCTGGGTGGTGAAAGTAACCGTAACCTGCTCTCCTGCCACATCCCCAAGCACCTGCTCAATTTCCGGTATATGCTGATGTTTGTTCACTTTATACGCCTTGAAATTTTCGTTGATTTCCGCAAAATGCGTCATCAGGCTGGTGCCGCGGCCTGCGCCGGACACGCCGGATTTCGCATCGATAATGATGCTGCGGTGATCGATCAGGCCCGCCTTGAGCGCCGGAATTAGCCCCAGTAGAGTAGCCGTTGGATAACATCCCGGGTTAGAAATGAAAGGAACACCTGCGGCGCGGTCGCCGTACACCTCTGCCAGCCCGTATACAGCCTGTTCCAGATAAGAGGCGGGAGCAGCCGGCTTCTTGTACCACTGTTCGTACGAAGCGCCATCCTTCAGCCTGAAATCCCCAGACAGGTCAACGACCTTCAGACCCGCGTCGAGCAGCTGCGGAACCAGCTTTGTGCTTACGCCAGACGGCGTTGCGGTAAATACAAGATCAGCCTTGGCGGCAATCTCCTCCACCACGACTCCGTCCAGATCCTGAACCATAATATCCGTCAAATGCGGGAAGCCTTCGCTAATGGGCGTTCCACTGCTGGAGGATGAAATAACCGAAACAATTTCCGCTTGCGGATGATGCTGTAAAAAACGAATCAGTTCCACCCCGCCGTAGCCGGTGGAACCGATGATTGCCACTTTTATTTTACTGTTCAAGACTGCTCCCCCATTCCGCTCTGTTCGAGATGTGTATTATTATACATCCGTATTCATATAAATACAACCATTCCATGTTAAGTTTATACGTGGCCGATGCTATAATAAATAGACTCTATAAATCATAAGAAAGCGAGGGGCCGTATGAATAACTCTGCACGCATGCAGGAGCTCATCACGCTGAAAACCATCGCCGAAACCTTGAATCACTCCAGCACCCTGCAGCCGATGCTGCAAAATGTGCTTGGGCAGCTGCTGGATTTAACCGGGCTGACAACAGGGTGGATTTTTCTGATGGACGCCTCGCATGAATATGAATTTGTTGCCGACCGAAATTTGCCTCCTGCCCTCACATACAGAGACAAGCAGCCCATGAAATGCGGCAGCTGCTGGTGCGTGGACAAGTACTGGGGCGGACGGCTGCATAATGCCGTCAACATCCTGAACTGCAAGCGGCTTGAAGACGCTGAGGAGCAGCGGACCGCAGACACCGGGGGAATCACCCATCACGCCACCGTCCCGCTGCGTTCCGCAGAACGCAGCTACGGGCTGATGAACGTAGCCGCCCCCGGCAAAAACCATTTTACGGACAGCGAGCTGGCGCTCCTGCAGTCCGTGGCGCTGCAGATCGGCGGCGCACTGGAGCGCATTCGGCTGTTCGAAGCGGAGCAGCGCCGGGCGCGGCTATTCAGCAAAGCGGGCGAATTCGGAGGCGAGCTGGCGAAAATGGCTGCAGGCTCGGGTACAAGGCTGTGCCTGGTGGCTGACCGCGTAACCCGGCTGATCGGCGAGACATTCCCGGATTGGCCGGTTGCCGCGCTATTCGAGCCCGAGGAAGGCGGCTATGCTCTGCGCAGCCTATATGCGGGAAGCGGCCTGTCCCGCGAAGGTATTTCGGCCGACGGGCTGCTGCTTCCCCTGCTCATGAGGGGTGCAGCATCCAGTCGGCCCGTGCGCGCCTCAGCCGCCGAGCTGGCGGAGCTGCGCCGGGCGGCAGGCGGCAACGGGACACGGCTGAAGGCTGCCTTTGCAGCTGCTGTTCCGTCCTGGTGCCAACAGCCGGCCGTGCTGGTTGTCGCCTGCTCCGGCAAGGAAGAGGAAGCCGCGCAGGTCGACGCTGTTGTGATTGAGGCCGTTGCGGAGCATATTACCGTCACGCTGGAGCGGGTGAAGCTGGAGGAGCAGCAGCGGCTGCTGACCCGCCTGGAGGAGCGCAACCGTCTGGCAAGGGATTTGCATGACTCCGTCAGCCAGCTGTTATTCTCCCTGTCGCTGACAGCCAAGGGCGTAGAGGGTATGCTTGTGGGGGAGAACGACGGACCGGCCGCCGCCGCTGTCCGCGACATGCGCCAGCTGTCTCAGACGGCCCTGCAGGAAATGCGCAGCCTCATCAAGCAGCTGCGGCCCGCAGGCCTTGAGGCAGGCTTGCTGGCTGCGCTGCAGGAATATGGAGCCATGCTGAGACTGGAGATCCATGCGGAAATGGAGGGCGTCAGCCAGCTTCCCTCGCAGGCCGAGGATACGCTTTGGCGCATTGGGCAGGAAGCCCTGAACAATGTTGTCAAGCATGCGGGAACTGGCGCGGCCGACATTAGGCTGCGACTGCTTCCGGACCGCGCGGTGCTGCGTATTGAAGACCAGGGACGCGGCGGAGCGGCAGAGCGACCATCCACCGAGGGCGCACATTACGGCCTGGCCAACATGAGGCACCGGGCAGAGCTGCTGGGAGGAAGCTGTACAATTGTGAGCAGCGCCGGAAACGGAACTGTTGTGGAAGCTGTCATCCCCCTAAACGGGTTTTCGCGATAAAAATCAAGATAACGGGAGGAGCCCAGATTATGATTAAACTGCTGCTGGCGGACGACCATGCCATGGTGCGCAAAGGGCTGCAGGTCTTCTTGTCCACCCAGCCGGATATCCATGTGGTCGGCGAAGCTTCCAACGGAACGGAAACGCTGGAGCAGGCTGCCCTGCTGCAGCCTGATGTGGTTCTGATGGACCTGAACATGCCGGTGATGGATGGCATTGCGGCGACCCGGGAGCTGAGAGCGGCGCATCCTCAGATCAGGGTGATCGTCATGACCTCCTTCAACGACAGAGCCCATGTGCTGCCTGCCGTCCAGGCCGGCGTTAAAGGATACTTGCTGAAAGATATCGAACCCTCCGACCTGGCGGATGCCATCCGGAGGGTACATCAAGGCAAGGTTGAGCTGCACCCCGACGCAGCAGGAGAACTGATGAGGCTGATGTCTTCCCCGGATGCTCAGGGACTGATAGGAGTTCCAAGTGTACAGGAAACAACTCCTTCATATCATGCGGGAGAAGAGGGGAATGTTGAAGCTCTGCGCGAAAGCCGCAGCCACACCACAAGCGTACCCGCTTATTCTCACCTGGAGCGGCTGACGCCACGGGAACGCGAGGTGCTGGACCTGATCGCCTGCGGATTAAACAACCGCGAGATTGCAGAAAAACTGGTCATTACGGAAAAAACGGTCAAGACTCATGTCAGCCACCTGCTCGACAAGCTGGAGCTTGCCGACAGGACGCAGGCGGCCATTTTTGCATTAAAAAACGGAACCGGCAGCTAGAACGCCCATTCCGTCTCATACCAAAGTTGTAGACGCTCGGCCTTGCGGCTGAGCGTTTTTGCCATGCAAAGATACATCCCGCTGCCGACGCTCCCACTGCGCCAATAAGGTAAGATGCAATTAGAAACAGCACATGCTGCTGACGACATACCAATCCACAGGAGGAACCTACTATGAATATTGTCATTCTTACTGGTAGCAACCGTAAAAACGCGGCCAGCAGCGGGCTGGCGGAATATGCCGCAGCCATTATGCGCGAGTCGGGACATACTGTCCGCCTGATCCATCTGTATCATACGCCGCTTCCGCTTTATTCCCCCGAAGCGGAAAACCTGCAGCATCCCGGCGTAGAACAGCTGCTACGGTCATTTGGAGAGGCTGACGCCATCATGCTGACCACGCCGGAGTATCACGGCAGCATCAGCGGTGTACTCAAGAACGCGCTCGACTACCTCGGCCAGGCGCAGTTTAAAGGCAAGGCTGTCCTGACCGCCAGCACGGCCGGGGGCGCGGTCGGCATCAGCTCGCTGCAGCAGCTGCAAGCCATCGTCCGTAATCTGCATGGCGTAAGCTCCCCGGAATGGATATCCATTGGCGGCAGCCTGCGCAGCCGCTTCGAAGGTGTGACCGGCTTTCGGACCGGCGTACACGAGCCAGTTCCGGAAGCGGACGAACGCATTTTCAGCGCTGTCCGGTCTTTCCTGCGGCTGGCAGAGGGTCTTCACAGCGGACAAGGCACTACCGCTGACACGCCCTGATCGGATAAAACACTCTTTATAGAGGAGGTGCCCCCATGCTCCAACAAATACGCTCCATTCATCCCCTGGCCTGGACCATTATGATCGGCACGGTATGCAGCCGGATGGCAATGTCCATGAGCCTGCCGTTCCTGGCCATTTACCTGACCCAAACGCTGGGGGCCTCTCCTTCACAAACCGGCTTTGTTACCGCCGTCAGCTCTCTCGCAGGGCTGACGGCCAGCTTTTGGGGCGGCTACGCCGCCGACCGGCTCGGCCGCAAAACAGTGCTGCTGCTCTCCGCCTGCGGCTGGGCCGCCGTATTTGCCGGCTTCGCTGCAGCGGATCAGCTGTGGATGTTCTTCGCCGTCAATGCGTTGAACGGGGTATGCCGTTCGGTATTCGAGCCGGCGTCGCGTGCTCTGCTGTCCGATGTCACTCCGCCGGAACAGCGGCTTCTGGTGTTCAACCTGCGTTATGCGGCCATTAACGCCGGGTTTATGCTGGGACCGCTGATCGGCATCCGGTTTGGCACTGCGGGCTCGGCCTCCTTGTTTCTCATTCCGTGTCTGGTCTACCTTTTATATGGAGTGGTCCTGGCCGTTCAGTTCAGCAGGCACGCGCCGCCTGAATCAGCATCTGTCACAGAAGAACATGCCTTTCCGGGAATGCCGGCTGCCCTGCGCATAACAAGCGCCGACAAACTGTTTATGCTCCTGCTCATCGGCTCGCTGCTGACCAATATCGGCTTCGGTCAATTCAGTACAACGCTGCCCCAGCATTTAACCATGAGCCCGTATGTAGAGAATGGCCCTGTGCTCTATGGCTACATGCTAACCCTGAACGCCGTCGCCGTTCTTGCCGTGCAGTACCCTGTCATGCGCTGTGCCCGCTATCTGCCCCCCATGGTGCTCATGATGGCAGGCGGCGTGCTCGTGTCCGGCAGCATGCTAATGTTCGGCCTCTTCACCTCATTCTGGTGGCTGCTGCTTGGCGCATTGATTTATTCCGTCGGGGAAGTGCTTGTCTTCACGTTGTCGGATACTCTGGTTGACAAGCTGGCCCCGAAAGAGCTGCGGGCCACCTACTTCGGCGTTATGGGCTTGTCGAGCACTGGCTATATGCTGGGGCCTCTGCTGGGGGGCCTCCTACTGGACGCCTTCGGCACCGATCGCGCTCTGCTGGTCTTCAGCCTGATTGCCTGCGCCACCGCGTGTGGCCTGCCGTTTCTGTTTGGCGCCTACCGGAAATGGCAGCGCCCTCTCGCAAGCCCAAAGCGGGAAATTCATTCTGCCCGTTAAGAGTGGCGCTTAAGATGGCTGCCTCCTTAGCAGCCATCTTAAGACCTCATGGTCAGCTTTCTCTTTTAAACCCTTTGCCCAGCACCTCGTACGTATTGCCAATAATGACAAACGCATCCGGGTCTACAGATCTGACGAGTGTTTTGAGCCGGGTGACTTCGTTCTGCCCCACCACAACCATGAGCACGGGACGATCCTCCTGTGTGAAGCCGCCGCGGCCCGCCAGCTCAGTCAGCCCCCTGTCCAGATCCACCAGAATGGCTCTCGCTATTTTCTCTTTATGATTAGAAATAATATAGGCCACCTTGGAATAACCAAGCCCCATTTCCACTGCATCAATGACTTTACCAGTGATATATAGGCCGATTAGGGCATACAGCGCGTTTTCCGGTGAAAGAGCAAAGCCTGCCAGCACAATAACCGTCCCATCCAGCAGCACAACCGACAACGAAAAGCTGAAACCCGTATATTTCTGAATGATCTGTGCCAAAATGCTCAATCCGCCGGTTGATCCCCGTCCCCTGAAAACAATCCCCAGTCCCAGACCAACACCAATCCCGCCATATAATGAAGCAAGCAGCGGGTTCGTTGTTGGTACAGGCCAATCACTTGTAAAATAGACAAACAGCGGCAGCAGCACACTTCCCAGCAGCGAACGGATGCCATACTGCCTGCCAAGCAGCAGCACACCGGCGATGAACAGCGGAATATTGAGCGCCCACTGTGTAAAAGCCGGCTCCAGCCCGAACCAGGCCTGAGCCAGAATCGACAGACCGGACACTCCGCCGGAAGCAATCCGGCTCGGCAGCAAAAACATGTTAAAAGCCAGTGCTGTGATAAAGGAGCCCAAGACAATCAAAATGACATCCAGCACATTTCGCCTTGGCCCCGATGCAGGAATTCTTTCTGCAATTCGCTTTCTCCGTTCAGATGGTGAATAAGATGAAGACATCGTTCAATTTCTCCTTTAACATCGTTTATCGATATATTCGTTGTTACCCCACAGCCGCCAAAGAATACATGCACAGCAACGGCAAAGGCACCTGATTTTAAGCAAAAAAATTCCTACACAAAGTGTACTTAAAAAACATACACCTCGTGTAGGAAGGGTTGGATTATTCGGTTTCCACCTTGATTTGGCTGCGCAGGTAACCATCGATAAATGCATCGAGGTCTCCATCCATCACTGCGCCCACGTTTCCTGTTTCAACATTGGTACGGTGATCCTTTACCATACTATAGGGATGAAACACGTAGGAGCGAATCTGGCTGCCCCACGCAATATCCGACTGTTCCCCTCGGATTTCCGCCAGCTGCTGCTCTTGCTCTTCAATTTTGCGCTCATACAGCTTCGACCGCAGCATCGTCATGGCACGTTCACGGTTCTTGATCTGGGATCTTTCGTTCTGGCAGGTGACCACGATGCCTGTCGGCAGGTGGGTGATCCGTACGGCCGAATCGGTCGTATTGATGTGCTGGCCGCCAGCACCGCTGGCGCGGTACGTATCGATCTTCAAATCCTCGGTGCGGATTTCGATCTCCACGTCATCCGCGATCTCAGGCACGACGTCGCAGGATACAAACGATGTATGACGTCGTCCTGACGAGTCAAACGGCGAGATCCGCACCAGACGATGAACGCCCTTCTCCGCTTTCAAATAACCGTAGGCGTTAAAGCCTTTGATCAACAGCGTAACACTCTTGATCCCCGCTTCATCTCCAGGCAGGTAGTCCAGCGTCTCCACCTTGAAGCCGCGCTTCTCGGCCCAGCGGGTATACATGCGGAGCAGCATTTGCCCCCAATCCTGCGACTCGGTTCCGCCAGCACCCGGATGTAGCTCCAGAATGGCGTTTGACTTATCGTATGGCTGGTTCAGCAGCAGCTGCAGCTCGAATTCCTCCAGCCTGGCGACCAAAGCAGACACGCTGCCCGTAACTTCTGCCGCCAGCTCCTCATCGCCTTCTTCATCAGCCAGCTCCACCATCATGGATGCATCCTCGTATTCCTTGCGGAGCTCCTCATACTGGTCAACAGAGGATTTGACTGCATTCATTTCCGCAATAATACCCTGTGCCTTCTCATTGTCATCCCAAAAATCGGGGGCCGCCATCTTCTCCTCAAAGTTGGCGATCATCTCCTGCTTCAGATCTAAGTCAAAGAGACCCCCTAAGATTTGTTAGTTTCTTGCTTATTTCGCGCAAATCATGTTTTACACTTGGATCGATCATTCCGCAAAACTCCTTCTCATGAAATGAGCCCCCGGATCGCAGCCGGGAATGAACCGCCGCATGTCAATGCGCATCCATTCCCGCTGCTCTCCAAGGAGCCGTATGTCCGCCTGGCAGCGGTTTATTATGCACAAGCTGCTGCCAAGCCGATTATTCTATATATACTTATGCCATCCCAAAGCCAGTCGCCTTAAGATTTGTTGGCTCTCCGTGCTGCTCTATTCTGCTTCGGTGTCGCAGGCTCTCCGCTGGTGGACATCTTCTTCTCATCCACAACCGCCTGGCGCTCCTGGTTCGATTCGATTTGCGCTTTCATCACATAAGTCGAAACCTCTTCCTGGATGCTTGCGATCATTTCATGGAACATCTCAAAGCCTTCGAACTGATATTCACGCAGCGGATCGGTACCGCCATAAGCGCGAAGGTGGATACCCTGACGAAGCTGATCCATGGCATCGATATGGTCCATCCACTTGCTGTCTACTGCACGCAGCACGATAACCTTCTCGAATTCGCGAACCATTTCCTCGCCGATTTCTGCTTCACGGGCGTTGTACTTGGCTGTAACTTTCTCGAACAGCAGCTCAACAATCTCTTCCTTCTCTTTGCCCCAGAGATCGTCACGGCTCACTGCGCCTTCTTCCAGCAGCTTGTTGTTAACGTAATCGGCCACTTCTTCAAGCTCCCAGTTTTCGGGAATCTCGTCCCCACAGTGCGCTTCAACTATACGCTCGATGGTAGGCTTGATCATGTCGAATACAATCTCTTTGATGTTCTCCGACTCGAGCACTTCACGGCGCTGCTTGTAAATAATCTCCCGCTGCTGGTTCATCACATCGTCATACTGCAGCACGACTTTCCGGAGATCAAAGTTGTTGCCTTCCACCCGCTTCTGGGCGGATTCGATCGCACGTGTAATCATTCGGCTCTCGATCGGCTGGTCTTCCTCAAAGCCGAGGCGCTCCATCATATTCAGTACATTGTCGGCGCCAAAGCGCTTCATCAGCTCGTCGCCCAGAGACAGGTAGAACTGCGTTGACCCCGGGTCGCCCTGACGGCCCGCACGGCCGCGCAGCTGATTGTCAATCCGGCGGGACTCGTGGCGCTCCGTACCGATGATATGAAGTCCGCCGAGCTCCGCTACACCTTCACCCAGCACAATATCCGTACCACGGCCGGCCATGTTCGTCGCAATCGTAACCGAGCCGGCTTCGCCCGCACGCGAAATAATTTCCGCTTCCTCCGCATGGTATTTCGCGTTCAGCACCTTGTGCTTCACGCCTTTGCGCTTCAGCATTTCGGACAGCAGCTCGGAGTTCTCAATGGAAACTGTACCAACAAGTACAGGCTGCTGCTTCTGGTGGCGCTCCACAATTTCATCAACAACCGCCTTGAACTTGCCTTTCACGCTCTTGTACACAACGTCAGGCATATCCACACGCTGGTTCGGACGGTTTGTCGGAATCTGAAGTACCTCAAGCCCGTAAATTTTCTTGAACTCTTCTTCCTCGGTTTTGGCCGTACCGGTCATACCTGCCAGCTTGCGGTACATACGGAAATAGTTCTGGAAGGTAATGGTCGCCAGCGTCATGCTCTCGTTCTGTACGCCGATGGCTTCCTTCGCTTCAATCGCCTGGTGCAGACCGTCACTGTAACGGCGGCCGGCCATCAGACGGCCCGTGAATTCATCGACGATAACAACCTCATCTTCGGTCACCACATAATCCACGTCGCGGCGCATGATTACATTCGCTTTCAACGCTTGTACGACGTGATGGTTAATCGTCACGTTAGCCTGGTCGTACAGATTATCAATCCCGAAGAAGTTTTCCGCCTTGGATACGCCGTTCTCCGTCAACGCGACCGATTTCACCTTCACGTCAACCGTGTAATCCTCTTCAACCGCCAGCGTCTTCACAAAGCGGTCGGCCGCAAAATACAGCTCTGTCGATTTCTGCGCCTGTCCCGAAATGATCAGCGGCGTCCGCGCCTCGTCAATCAGAATGGAGTCAACTTCGTCAATAATACAGAACTGAAGAGGACGTTGAACCATCTGTTCCTTATACAGCACCATGTTATCACGCAGATAGTCAAAACCGAATTCATTGTTGGTTCCGTACGTAATATCACAGGCGTACGCATGCTGCTTGGCGCCATGATCCATGCCGTTCAGATTCAAACCAACCGTCATGCCGAGAAATTCGTAAATCTGCCCCATTTCGGCGCTGTCGCGCTGGGCCAGGTAATCGTTGACCGTAACCACGTGCACACCTTTTCCTGCAAGAGCATTCAGGTATACAGGCAGAGTTCCGACCAGCGTCTTCCCTTCACCTGTCTTCATCTCGGCAATTTTGCCTTCATGCAGCGCCATCCCGCCCAGCATCTGAACATCATAATGACGTTTGCCCAGCACGCGTTTGGACGCTTCACGCACAGTAGCATACGCTTCAGGCAGAAGCTCGTCCAGCGTTGCCCCCTGCTCCAGGCGGCTGCGGAATTCCTCCGTTTTTCCTTTCAGTTGTTCATCAGTAAGAGCCTCGAAATCCGGCTCCATCTTATTGATCAGGTCAACCGTCTTCATCAGACGTTTGACGTCCCGTTCATTCGTGTCTCCGAATATTTTTTTTACTATGCCTAGCATGGCTTACCCCTTTCGCGCAAAACAATTGATGGAATCAATTTCACAAACAAAAGGGTCCATGAAAATGAAATTGATTCGTACCTTTCAGCTTGCCATTTTCAGAAAAAAAGTCTTTGGATAAATTGTAACAGTTTGTGGGAGTTGCCGCAACACACACGGGCTGTGCAATATCTGCAAAATCCACTTCCTTTCATTGTATAAGACCAAACGTTTATCGGTGTACTTTCACAGAAGACAGACCGCATTTAGTGGAAGTTTTTCTTGCGATCAAAGAAAGCTTCAGCTCCGCTGAAAACTTTCATTAATCTAAAAAATAAAGACGAAGCGGATGCCGATTAGGTTTCGTATTTATCACTTTTTATCAGGCTTTGTAAAATAGGAATACCGTCTATCGACGCATACATAAAGAAAAAAAGACTGCGATTAGCGGAATTTTTTTCTTGCGATCAGAGAATCGTTCGGCTCCACTGAAACTCTATAAATTGTATAATCTAAAAAAGCCCCGGTCCAGACATATGCCTGGAACAAGGGCTCGCTTGTATTCGGTTATGGTGGTCCATCCGTACCTGGTGAAGCGGTCATTCTTGCTCGATCAAACCATACTTCCCGTCATTACGTTTGTAAACCACATTTACTTCCTGATTTTCAATGTTGGAGAACACAAAGAAATTATGCCCGATCATGTTCATCTGCAGGATGGCTTCCTCCACATCCATCGGCTTCAATAAAAAGCGTTTGGTACGGACCACTTCCAGCTCATCGCTCTGCTCATCCTCTACAGCCTCGGGAACCTCCACTTCCGCAGCCGGCTGCTCCACGAACAGCGACTTCAGACCGCCCTCCTGGCGGAACTTGCGGTTCAGCTTGGTTTTGTGCTTGCGGATCTGGCGTTCCAGCTTGTCCGCTACCGCGTCAATGGACGCGTACATGTCTTCGCTCCTGTCTTCAGCCCGGAGCAGCACCCCCGGCAAAGGAATAGTTACTTCCACGGTGCTTAGTCCTCTTGTCGTGCTTAACGTGACACTTCCATCAGATGTTGGCGGTGCATCGAAGTACTTCTCAAGCCTGCTGAATTTCTTCTCAACATACTCTCTCAAAGCGTCAGTAACATCGATCTGTTGACCTCGAACGGTAAAGTTCATATGGCACGCCTCCTTTGCACCTTCAGTATACCACATTTGTTAAGCGGGAGTAAAAAACAGGATAGGCTTATGCGGAAAAGTGTTAACGCGATTCGCTCCGCAAATCACCAAATTAAATTTTACTTTCAGCCTGATATGCAGCAATCTGTTCCTTACATAGTTCCTGCAAATTTCTACCCTGCAAATAACCGAGTGTCCATTGAATGGTAGCGTCCAGAGCTTGGTCCAATGTCCATCTTGGAGTCCAATTGAGCTCATTCATAGATTTAGAGCAGTCCAACTTAAGCATGTTTGCTTCATGAATGTGATCCTCTCTTACAACCTGATAACCCGGATGTTCATAAGGCCACTTGCCTGACATCTGATTCACAATCCACTCAACTGGTTTTGCATCACTGTCCCTTGGGCCAAAATTCCAGGCCTGCGTATATTCCTCACCACCTTCATATAAGCGTTGACAAAGGAGTAAATATCCAGATAAAGGATCCAATACATGCTGCCAAGGACGGACAGCTTCCGGATTACGGATTTGAATCTGTTCTCCCTTCATAAATGCTTTAATAAGGTCGGGAATCAAACGATCCTCGGCCCAATCACCGCCACCAATGACATTCCCGGCACGGGCTGTCCCAACCATAATGCCTGTTCCTTGAAAAAAGGATTGTCGATAAGCAGAAGTGATCAGCTCAGAGCACGCTTTACTGCTAGAATAGGGATCGTAACCGCCCAAAGGTTCATTTTCACGATATCCCCAATGCCATTCCCGATTTTCATAACACTTATCCGTAGTGACATTTAGGATTACACGGACTGAGCCATTGATGCGCGCGGCCTCCATTATATTTACAGTTCCCATTACATTCGTATTATAAGTCTGAATAGGATCCTGATAAGACCTACGGACCAATGGTTGAGCAGCCATATGAATCACGATCTCTGGATTCGCCTTGTCTAAAGCTTTTTTCAGTGCTTCAAAATCGGTAACATCACCACTGACCGACTCCACAAAAATATCTTTTAATTTCCCCAGTTCAAAAAGCGAGGGGGTTGTTGGAGCTGACAAAGAGTAACCTGTCACTTCTGCCCCCATGCTGTGAAGCCATAGACTTAACCAGCTTCCTTTGAAACCCGTATGTCCCGTTAGGAACACCTTCTTCCCAGCCCAAAAGTCCTTATCCACTATAGCTAAGTTCATCATAAAGAAACTCCTATCCGGCGCTTAAAATGCATTACTATTTGCTCTATAGTTCATTTGGTAAAGTCCGTAATCCATTTTTAGTAATGACTCTACATGCTTCGCCTCTACTTCTCTACCCCCAGCTAAAAGCATAGCGATTCCCTCCACAATTTGATTGGTCACGGGACTACGGTCTGACATAGTATTAATTACAGAAACAGCCTCAAAACCGTTTGACCTTGCCTGCAAAAGAAGCATATCCCTGTTATAGATCTTTCGATTGTGTACAGCCGAAGAAGAGTTAAGCATCTCATATATTGTTTCTATGCTAATGCTGTTGCTAACCATAAAGATCAATCTCGCGCCCGCATTCATAACCTTGGCAAGCTTGCTGAAGATCATATCTAAATCTTCAGAAAAATGATTCAGTGGCTTTTCAATAAAAACCAAATCATATTTATCATGGAGTTCTGCCGGTAAGTCCAGGAGTTTATCGAGTAATAAGACATCATGGGAAATAGAGTACAAATCAGTCATGTATTTTTGATCAAATGTACAGAAAGATACCTTAGGCTTAATTCCATGAGTTGCCCAAATCCGGTTTTTGATTTGTATCAAGGTAGCTCCACACTTTGCATCCACCCCAAGTATTGATTTAACTTCAGATAAACTAGGATAGTCGAAATGCATATAAGCCGGATGCATGCGCGCATCCATCCAAGCGTCTAGACCATACCTATCGATAAATGTTTGTCTTCCTTCTTCCATGGAATTTGTCAGATGATCGCTCGTCGTAGTTAGACTTCCATAGTGGTGTGTTACAGTATCTGCACAATAAATGAGCTTATATCCAGAACGTCTAATTCTAAAACTGATGTCATCATCTAAAAATTCTCCTCGGTAGTAACGCGTATCATAATAACCAATTCTCTCTAAGAGTGCAGTGGGGCAGCATAAAACATTTGGTAATAACACTACCCGCTCCTCCCATTTAGCAGGGTTGCTTATATTATATTGCCTTGCCTTTTCCTGAAAATCCGCTTTGGAAACAAATGGGATATCTATCTGTTGCATGTTGGATATGGACGTTGCCCCCGGAGAAACAAAACCGATTTTTTGATCTGATTCAATACAGATCATCAGATTTTTCAACCAATTTGGTGTAAAAATAAAATCATTACAAACTGCAGCACTATATTTCCCCTCTGCTGCCATCAGACCAATATTAAATCCCTTTACAAGATGAACGTTATATTTTAAATGGATTACTTTTGCTCCAGGTATCGAATCAAAATACTCTTTTGTACCGTCTGTCGAACCGTTATCCACTAGAATTAATTCATAATCCACATCATCAGTATTCATTAAAATACTCTCTACACAATCCCTTGTATAGCTGAGATTATTATAAGCCAGTAGGATGACGCTTACTTTGCATTTAGCCTCTTGTCCTCGCCGGGCAATTGTATTATGGTCCACTTCCCCTACTTCAGGATATAGATGGGGATAATTCTGCTTGTTAACGAAATTCTCAACAACATAGGCGATTTCAAACTCCAATATCCTAAACAAAGAAAGAAAATGAAAGCGAAAATCATATAAAAACACATCCACGTTATCATGAATTGCATTTTCTTTTAGGCGTTCAATATAATATAAAATATTTGCATTGATTTCTTTTACACGGTTCGGAGGCGAACTTTGTAATATCGAACTTTCCAAAGCACATAGCATCTCGGATAGGTTATCTAGAATTACAAGATCCGATAAGTTTAATTCACCCTGTTGGATACAGTTTTCCAAATAAGCAATGCCTTCACGGCCTGCCTGTAACGTTCCAAGCAGCTGAGCTGCCATATTATTGTCCATAATTTTCTCCCTTGCTTTGGATCATTCCGTCGGTGTAAATATTAAAATCCTCCCATCGCTCATCCTTGGGAGACAAGATCAGATTTTCTGTAAAAGGCCATTCTATTTCAAAAGCCGGATCATTCCAGCGGACTCCCGACTCATAACTAGGAGTGTAATATTCACTGACCATGTAGTGTATACTTGTATTATCTGTAAGAGTGAGGTATCCATGGGCAAATCCCTTCGGGACGTACAGTGCCAAACGATTCTCCTCTGATAGTGTTAAACCATACCATTTACCAAAAGTGGAACTGTCTCTGTTAAGATCAATGATTACATCATAAATAGCCCCCTGAAAGCAAGAGACAATCTTGTCTTCGGAAAAGGGAGGGGCCTGAAAATGCATACCTCTAAGCGTACGGGCATAATGATTGAAAGCCACATTAGTTTGAACTACATCAAAATCAATCCCATATTCGACCATTGTTCCTTTACAGAAGCTTCTAGCAAAATACCCTCTGTTATCCTCAATTGGCTCCAACTCAATCACTGCCGCCTTATTTAAGGTCGTAGACTTTACCAGCATATTACTCTCCTTTAGTTGGTTGAAATAAAGTTATCTTATTGGTATATATTCCACTCAACTATCTTCTAATGTTAATATCTCCCCTGTATAACCAAGCTGCTGGAGCTGACTTTGTATTTGCCGCTTATGTGCATTGGCAAAGAGAATAATAGTGTCAAAACGGCCAACATCCTCTTCGGTTGGTTTCACAATAGGGATAGTTGCTATATGGTGGCCGTGTTTGGACTTATCACTGTCAAATAAAAGTTCGATTTGAACTTTGCCTTCTAGCATACCCAGGAAACAAGCCGATTCAGCTCCTGCCCCCCATGCTGCAACTTTAGCTTTGGGAGAGATTTGGGATATGATCCGGGCAAGTGCCGATTGTCTTTTATCACTAAATGTACTTCTCGACTTAGCCGGCTTCTTAACATACATTTCAAGAAGATTGGGGTCTGCCGCCTCCTGCACACATACTACATACATCCCTGCACGTTGAGCCATTACAACCAAACTGGTTACAGAGAAATATTGGATATGATCCGTACATAAGTTATAATATAATCGCTTCTCGATAATACGTTGACCATTAGGAACCTCCACAATCATTACACCATTCTCATTCAAGAGTTTGGCAGCTTGGGTAAACATACCCCCAGGTTGTTCGAGATGCTCCAAGACTTCAATTAAACTGATTACGTCAAAGCCGGATTCGAACTTCAACCCTGCATGAAAGTAATCATTTATAATTGAATAACCTTTTTCACGTGCATTATTAGCACTAGTAATGGAGGGCTCCACACCATAGACTTCGTCAAAATACTTTTTTGCTAATTCAAGATAGTGTCCGACACCGCAGCCGATATCCAAGAACCGCTCACATTTTGGTGCCAGCGTAGCCAGGCGCTCCATTTGTTGTTCCCGTGTTTTTTTGAAGCTTGCTCCCCAAAAAGAGCCCATCGAATAATCCTCATAATACTCTTCACTAATATGAGCTGGGATTTGTGTATGCCCGCATGCGGAACAATAGTATATTTCAAGATCACGAAGATTTAAATGATCCGAGTTGTAAACGCTCATTAGACTATGAGGAGCTCCCGCATATTTCTCCTCTAAAGCACTCTCTCGTCCGCAAATGGAGCACTTCATACTACTCACTCCTTTTCTTATTACCTGCCAGGAGAACTTGAAACATCTCTTTAACAAAAGACTCCAACTGATCTTTTGGTGTTAGGCTTGTATTGTCATATAAACTAGTAAACTCAAAACCTACCACTTGATCATCTCCTCTTGGTCGAGTAATGGAAACAGGCAAATCAAAAAGCTCTGTCCCAATCTTTTGAACTAGTTCAGCATATTGCAAAACGCTCATCGTCTCGTTACCATAAGCATGGAAAATGCGCTCTTTCGGCTTTCGCTCCAATATCCATAATAACTTCTTGCAAACATCGGATACTCCGACAAAATTGCGGAGCTGATTCCCGGAAGTCAAAAGTGTTATTGTATTCTTCTCTACCGCTTCTTTGCAAAACAAGAAGGGAATCAAATTCCAGCGTTTGAATTTTCCAAGTTCAGCAGGCACCCCAAAAAGGTTGGAAGGCCTTATGATCCACCCATTTACCTGGTTCGTTCGATCAAACATTTGAATAGTTTGTTCAGCAGTATAGTGAGCTAACCCATAATTACTACGAGGAGCGACAGATGTATTTTCTGTTAATATCCCTCCTTGAGCGCCGAAGACATGAAAACTAGAGAAATATATAAAGTCTCTAATATTATTGTTTTTGCAAAAATCAAGTGCAGCGTGGATTCCTGCCGCATTCTCTGATAGAGCACGAAGGGGATCTGTTGTATACAATCCTTCATTCGGAGAAACCGTGTGCACCATTGCGTCTATTTCACCAATATCCATCGAAGCCACTTCAGATGGTTTTGAAAAGTCCATGATAAAATCGGTGCCCGAATTCCTCGCAGCAGTAACTACCTTAAAGTTATTCACTTTCAACATCCGAGCCAAATGAAGCGCTATATAACCATTCGCGCCAGTAATTAGGACTGATTTTTGCTTCATGAAATTTCCCCATTAGTTTGTAATCGGAACATTAAAAAAGGATTGAGCCCACGGCTCATTAGTTTGCTTTACAGAATGTTGCCCAGTATCAGTATCACGATAATAGAGAGATCTAATCTCTAAATTTTTGTTTCTTAAAAGTGCTTGGTTACCGATGGTGGAATAATCCCCGACAATGCACTTACCTACCACTGTAGATTGTGGAGCCATAGCCACTCCCTTACCAAAAGAAGGATAGACCCCATCTATAGCTCCTACCGTACATCCTTGATAGCATACAAAAAAATCACTGTAAGATGCCTTGCCTAATACTACGCCACCGCCATGTACAATAAGAAAAATATTAGGCATTTCTGCATCATACATACATACTACCCCGTTTAGAGTTTTGTTCAGATAAAAAAGCTTGGAAGCTAATTCGGAATCCTCGAATTCCTTCCAGACCGAATTAGATAGAAACCATAAAAACAACGTGTACTGATCTGAATGGGTATGTGAGAAAAAGGTAGTCCCCTCATGATGGAACGATTTCAATGCCACATGACGAAAACAATATTCCGACCGCTCCATTGCCTGATAAAAAGACTTACGAAACTTGGTCTCCTTAGGTGAAAGGCGGCTATCCGGAAAAAAATGACTCAGTTGCTGAAAAACATAAGCCTGCAGTTCATCTATTGATAAGGTCAGCTTAAACATAATCAACTCCGGTGAATAATTATTGCCTTACATAAACTCAACTTACTAGTCATTCCATACCTTCCATGGCGCCTTTTGCTTCTCCCAAAGCTCATCAAGTGTGATCTTCTCCCTTAATGTATCCATAGGCTGCCAGAAGCCTTCATGGCGGTAAACGTTCAGTTCACCATCCCGTGCCAAATTTTGAAGTGGCTCTTGTTCTAGAATTGTAGTATCTCTATCCTGAATATAGTTGAACACCTGGGGCTCGCATACCATAAACCCCCCATTAATCCATCCCCCGTCCCCCCTAACCTTCTCCGCAAACCCCGTCACTCGTTCGCCCTCCAATTCCAGCCTGCCAAACCTTCCGTCAGGCTGAACAGCGGTTATTGTTGCAAGTTTATTGCTTTCTTTATGACAACGAACAAGTCGGTCAATATTGATATTTGCCAGTCCATCTCCATATGTCAGCATAAAAGGATTGTTACCCACATATGGCTCGATCCGTTTAATACGGCTCCCGGTCATTGTGTTTGACCCTGTCTCTACTAAAGTAACTTTCCAAGGTTCTACTGAATTTTTGTGAACTTCCACATTATTTCTAATAAAGTCATAAGTAACTGCTTCG
This sequence comes from Paenibacillus terreus, assembly GCF_042138595.1. NCBI lineage: Bacteria > Bacillati > Bacillota > Bacilli > Caryophanales > Paenibacillaceae > Paenibacillus > Paenibacillus terreus. The sequence continues at coordinate 97,345 of NZ_JBHIRX010000003.1, forward strand.
GACATATGCCGGTAATAATTTGCAAAATACTCTTTGATGACATACCCCTTATAGCCTAAACAAATAATGAAGTCATGATAACCATAATAAGAGTAAGTTTTCATAATATGCCATAAAATTGGCGCTTCGCCTATTTCAATCATAGGTTTAGGTTTCAAATGGGATTCCTCACTGATTCTTGTTCCTCTACCACCTGCTAAAATGATAACCTTCATATCTGTTCACTTCCCTGTTTGAAATAATGCATAATAAACCACCATATTATCCCTTGAATCTTATTAGTTTTCTTAATAATTGCAAATCTGTTATTCTCCTTATATATACTATCGACAAAACACAAAAAATATTAAGAGTAATTTCCCTAGTGAAAGATCGTGGTCGAAAATTACATAAACAAAGAATACAGAGTTGCTGATAGCATCTGATTTAAAAACCAAAAAAAACCCTGGAATGAACATTCCAGGGTTTATGCTAGCGTTTTTCAATTGCTAACCATCTTACCAATTATGTAGGGCGGCTAAGCCGGATGATTATAATTTGACTACGTTAGCTGCTTGCGGTCCACGAGCGCCTTCAACGATGTCGAATTCAACGTCTTGTCCCTCTTCCAAGGTTTTGAAGCCTTCAGATTGGATTGCGGAGAAGTGTACGAATACGTCGCCACCTTCTGCAGTCTCGATGAACCCGTAACCTTTTTCTGCGTTGAACCATTTAACTTTACCTTGCATGCACTAACATTCCCTTCGTCATCAAATGAAGTGAGGCTCTCGCTCACAATTCCGACTATACCATCCAAGCTTATCCATTGTCAATTGGAAAAGAAAGTGTTTTTTTAGGAGTGTTTCTAATTACCAACTGTAACTACTTGGGGTAAAATCACACCATGAAGCTGCTTCCTCATCAATTATGCTTTACCCCATTTGCCAAGAATCGAAACATATCCAATCATATTTTTAATTTTTTTTCTCTTAATCTTCTTTAGGTCGCAATATAAGTAGGTGAGTTGGATTCTATACATTAAGTTCACTATACATAATTACTTAATAAACAATTTTAATAAGCTCGGTTATCTTTAACGTAATACTGACTAACCCATTCAGAAAAATTGATATCCTGCAATGATGGAGAAGCTGGTTTTAACTTTTTCAGCTCACTAAAGATTTGTTCGGCCTGTTCATGATCCTTGAGGTCTACGTAAAGCTTGAGTAATTCATATCCATTGGAAAAGCTTCGGTCCAGTTCATATGCCTGTAATGCATAATAAGTTGCATCACCAATTTGACCCATTTTTATCAAAATACTGCGTACAAGAGCATATATTTGCTTGTTATCCTCTTTAAACGTAGATTCAATAATCACATCGAGGGCCACCTCAGCAAATCCCTGTCGAAACAGTTTCTCGGCTATAATATATCTCAAGCCAGGATGATTGCTGCTGTTAATAAGATCTTCTAGAGCAACAAAATGGTTTAATCTAATAATGTCTTCGCAAAGGTTGCCCCAGTGAGTTTTTAGCTCCTTTGATATCGGTGCATCATTCAGCTTTGCCCCTACCACTATGCCTTCCCACCATTTCCATTCCTTGCCTCGAATGTTAAACAGATGTTTATATTGCTTCAAGAGTGTCATTTTTTTTTGCAAAAAGCTTAACAACAGTAAATCTCTAAAGTGGTATTCTTGAACTCCTTGCGCATGACTCCATAACTCTTCCGATTTGGATAAATCTCCTTCTAGTGTGCCTAACCAAGCTTGAACCTCTTGAGGAATATCTATATCATAACAATTTATCAGGTCAAGTGTTCCTGGATGACGTATACTGTACAGGTATATCACAAATTGTTCTATTCTTTTCACGCTGTCAAGAGGCCATATTTTCATTAAAGCGTCGACAAATTCTTTTCCCTTCAAATGTGGAAATAGATCAGTAAACAACTTGGTGAAAAACATCAAATCAGGGCCCTCTTTAACTCCGAGGAAAAAATGCTTTTTCGCCAGTTCAATGTTTCCATTGCGTAAATAGAGTTCCGTTAGCTTTCCATGTGCCAGATAAGATCCTAATCCTTCATAATGATTAAATTCTGTTCGACTGCTTTCTTCCCCGATCTCCAAACACTTCTGAAAACATTGTTCCGCATCCTTTTCATAACGAAGATGTTCATAGATGAGACCCACTCGATATTGAAAATCAGCACTATTGGAGTATAAAAGCGCACTATCCTGACCGACCTGGAGAGCTTCTGGGTATCGGTTCAGCTCCATAAGGCTTTTTATAATAAAGGTTAGGATTCTTTGTGCATAAGAAAGGTGTTGCCCCATTGAATAGGCTTTTTTTAGTACACCTAAGGCTTTTTCATGCATACCTTCCAAGGAGTATTGAACACCTAAGTTAAAATAGTTGAATGCATTTGGATGTTTCTGCACCTCTGCCTGGATAATTTTCATATTCCGGTCATTCTTATGTTTTTCCTTAACAACATTTTCCAAATAACCATCATGGTATATTATGGAGTCATGGAGACCGAATTGAAGATTCTTATGTTTTAGAAGATCAATTTGCTCATGAAGAGCGCCTACATACCGAAGTTGAGGATCATTTCTGAATAACCGGACAAATTGATGCATCTCCGCCGTTCCGAACCCAAGTTCATTTCTAATACGTACAAAATAATAATCTTTGTCCAGGGGTTCGGACAAGTATTCAATCCCTTTACCTATATATTCATCGGCATCTAAATGTAAGATATAATCACCTGTCGCATAGTTCAGTCCAAAATTTCTTGCCTCAGCAAAATTATTTGTCCATTCAAAATAGTAGATTTTGTCGGTATACTTCCTGGCAATTTCAACTGTATGATCGGTTGATCCCGTATCCACAATGATAATTTCACTAACTACTCCCTTAATACTTTCCAGGCAGCGTTCGAGACATCGTTCCTCGTTTTTAACTATCATACAAAGCGATATAGTAGGTTTTGTCATATGGCTGGCTCCAATACTATTTTATTAATGCTTCTAATCTCAGTTTTGCTGGAGTAAACCCATACTCTCCACTCTGTTCGTAGTGGTAAACAGCCAGTTCTCTACTGGCCGTAAGCTCATAATATAAACCGAGATTGTAGTGCGCCTTATATGAACCCACTCCCCGTGTGGTCTCATACTTTCTTGGATCCGGTTCTCCCAATTGAAGACAGGCGTTAAAAATACGGGGAATATTCGGAAACCACTGAATATTTTTAGCTTCAATTATCCCGGATCCGTACATATAGTATAAATCGGTATAATCCGGATATTTTTCTAGAGCAAAATGTATAAAATCCAAAAATTTATCCCATACTTCCAATTTCATTAATACTTTTGATATGTGGTGCAGTAAGGTACTGTAATAGGGGGGATAAGGAGTGTTTATCAACTCATGAGCTTGAATATAGAATTTATAAGCCATACTCCAATCCTTTGCTTGTTCATATGTCCGTCCTAATTGAAATAAGACATACGGATCATTAGGACGGTTATTTAGTTCGCTAAAGAGTATTTTTACATTTCTTTTTATTTTATCCTTAAGGTGAACATCAGCCGCACTATAACCAAAATGATTCAACTCAATGGATGAATTCAAGGAAACACACGGCTTTCCGTTATACAATAATTGTTCATGAATTCGACCATGGAATTGATACCCGGGTTCGTTGGGAAACAATCTTGTGATCCATGAGGAAACTGTTCCTTGTTCGGTAATATTATTAATTTGTACTCTCGCAGCTGATCCTTTAATTCCCCTTAAGCTTTGGCATGCGAATTGTAAAGAGTGCTCATCCGTATCCAGCATCTCGTCAGCATCCATAATTAATATAAATGGATTGCTCGCCTTCCGTATGCTGTCATTTCTCGCTTCGGCAAAATGATCACCCCAAATGCGTGAATATACTACTCCTCCTGCTTTCTGTGCTAAGGTAACTGTTAAATCCGTGGAATTATGATCAACTACAATTACCTCATCAACCATTTTTTTTGCTGAAGAAACGGCTTGTTCAATATATTTCTCCTCATTTTTAACTATTAGGCATGCACTGACTTTATATTTAGACATAACATAACCACCTTATGAACAGAACAGGTGTCCATCACTGGACACCTGCCATAGGAATAATGGGTTAATTATAGGTAAAGCCGCCCGAAAGCACAATCTCCTGATTATCCGGGTTGACTACTTTAATGTCTACCGGACCGGGAACCGAAGAAGCTGGTACTCTAATCAGAATCTGTGAAGCACTATAAAATGTAGATGGAGCAAGAACATTATTCACGTATACTTTCGAAGCGCTTGTGAAATAGGTTCCATACACATTAATGATAAAACCACCTGAGACAGAGCCGTTATTCGGTGTAACCGATGTAATCGTTGGGCCTGGCTTCGGAGCAGGGGCCGTATAAGTAAAACCTCCTGTTGCAACAGCATACTGACCATCATTTTCATTCACGACCTTCACATCGACCGGTCCGGTAATGCTTGATGCGGGTACCCTCGCTCTTACGTCCATAGCACTATAGAATGTTGTAGCTACCGCTGCATTGTTAATATACACTTTTGTGCTTGAATTATAATTAGCTCCATTGATTACAAGAATGTCTCCACCTGTATTAACTGCCGAATTTGGCGTTATGGATGTAATGGTTGGAGGTGGTCCTAAAATATATTTAAGCCCTCCACTCAAGATTCCACTTTGGCCATCCGGATTCGTAACTGTAACATCCACTGAATCAGGACTAGCCCATGACGGAGTTTTAATCGCTAACTGAGTGGCGCTCATAAAAGTCACGGGTACATCGACAGTACCTAATTTAACTTTTGCTCCATAGATAAAATTGCTGCCTGTCAAGCTTACAATTGTACCGCCTGTTAGTGGTACTTCCTGAGGAGACAGAGAACTTACGACTGGAGCTGGCGGTGGCGGTGGTAAAATATAATTGTAAGCGCTGGCCAATTTCCCCGCCTGGTTATCTGGGTTAACCGCTTTTACATCAACTGCTTCCGCTTTGGACCATTGAGGTGTCTTCACAATAATGGTCGTTGAGTTATAGAACGTCGAGGATAAAACTGTATCATTGAAATAAATTTTGGTGCCTGTTTCAAAGTTTTGACCTGTCAATGTAATCAACTGCCCGCCAGTTGTTTCTCCTTCGGCTGGACTTACTGACGTAATGACAGGGGCAGCTTTTGGAGGAGGAGCAAGGAACGTATAGCCGTCAGTCAATGTAACTGTCTGATTGTCCGGATTGACGATCTTTACATCCACCTTTTCCGCAGTTGCCCACGCAGGCGTACGGATAATCAACTGAGATTTGCTATTGAACGTGGCAGCAACAGAAGTGTTGTCCAAGTAAACTTTAGCTCCTGAAACAAAGTTGGAACCATTAATGTATACTATAGTACCTCCTGCTTGTTCACCACTGTTCGGTGTAATACCGCTAATAATCGGAGCGGGATCCGGTGCAGGAAGTTCAAAGGTATACCCTTTTTCCAGAACAGCTTTTTGACCATCCGGATTAGTTACAATGATATCGACAGACTCTGCTGTGCTCCAAGCCGGTGTCCTGAACTGCAGTTGGGATGCAGACATGAACGTTGCCGCTACCTCCTTTGTTCCTAATTGCAGCTTGGCTCCGTTGATAAAATTGCTGCCTTGAATGGATACTACAGTTCCGCCGCTAATCAGACCTTTATTAGGTGTAAGTGAGGCGATTGTAGGGGCCGGTAAAGGGATGTAGGAATAAGCATTCTCTGCAACAGCAGATTGGTTATCAGAATTTACAATCTTCAAACTAACCGTTTCCGCCGTCGCCCATGCCGGCATTTTCACATACACAAGAGTCTTGCTCGAATATGTTGAAGATGCTGTCACATCCTTATCGTTCACATACACCTTTAACCCGCTAATAAATTCAGAACCTGTAATGGCTACCACATTCCCTCCTGCCTGTGGACCCGAGTTTGGAGACACGCTTGTAATCTTAGGGGCTGCAGGTGGCGGAGGTGTCAGATAGGTGTAAGCATCGGTCAGTGCCGTCTCTTGCCCGTAAGGATCTACGACTCTTACATCGACTTTTTCGGCAGCAGTCCATTTAGGCGTCGTAAACTTGATTTCAGTAGCCGTTATGGAACTAGGTGTTACTTGAGTTTTGTCCAGATAAACTTTTACGCCTGACGTAAAATTGGTTCCTTTAAGCGTCACCGCCGTTCCCCCTGCAAGCGGTCCCTCAACTGGAGCAATTGAGGTTAGGGTTGGGGATGTCGGCAACAGATAAGTAAATCCATCCGGTACAGTGGCTTCCTTCCCATCAGGGTTCACTAATTTGACATCTAGCGTTTCTCCCTTGGTCCAAGACGGAGTTCTAATTATCATTTCGTTACTGTTGGTAAAGGTGGTAAGAGTAATCAAAGTATTATCGAAGTAGACTTTTGCCCCGTTAACAAAATCAGAACCTTTAATAAAAACAAGAGTTCCACCAGCTACTGGCCCCTCACCAGGAGTAACCGTTGTAATTTTAGGAGCAGGATATTCATAGGTATATCCATTTGCAAGCTCTGCGGATTGCCCGTCCGGATTCACTACTTTCACTTTAACCGGACTGGCCATCGTCCATTTTGGAGTAATCAGTTTCAATGTTGTCGATGATACAAAACTGGCAGGCACTTCAGTGGTATCAAAGTAAACTTTGGCACCATTCAACAGCTTGCTTCCGGTCAAGGTGACACTATCTCCACCGGTTGTTAGTCCTTTATTAGGCGTCAACTCGGTTATAGCAGGACCGGTTACGTAAGTATAGGCACCTGCTGCTGTTACCTCAGTATTGTCAGGATTGACCACTTTCACATCAACTGTCTTCTCTTCGGTGGATGCTGGAGCTTTAACTACAATTTTTGTTGATGTAACAGAGACATTCGTCGCCTCTTGGCCTCCAAATAGAACTTTAGCGCCAGTCATAAAATAATTGCCCTGAATGGTCACATCGTTGCCGCCAGCTTGAGGACCCAGGTTCGGGGTTACCGAAGTAATCACAGGATTGACATAGTAGCGGTATTGAGCTGTTGCAAATTGCCCGTCAGTATTGGTGACTTTGAGGTCAACCATTCCTTGGGCGCCTGCCGGGGCCGTCACAATCAGTTTTGTAGAATCAACATACTGAACGGAACCAGCCGGTTTGGTTCCAAACATTACAGATGGATTCGGCAGGAAGTGAGTACCGTTAATTACAACGGTTTCTCCTCCTTGAATGGTACCGTTATCTTTATCTACTGACGTGATCGTTGGGGCAGCATATGACACAGTTATGGTCGGATTGGCAGCATTAAATTCATGCGCTACATTCATGTAATCGTTGTATTTAACATTGATATCCTTTTCACCAACTGGAATAATGCCAACCTTAGCTCCCGTTTTATGACGAATTTTGTACTTGAAGGTGAGTGCTTCTTTCTTCAGCTCGTTAAATTTCCAAGTCAAGGTATTCCCAACCACGGTTGGTTGTGGTATGTTATCTTTGTAAGAATCAGGTACTATTTCGAAATTTGAAGAAATTTGGTCAGTAACAACAACATTGTAAGCGCTCGCTAATCCAATTTCTTCTACAATAGCTTCATAAATCTCGGCCAAGCCAACAGAACCAAGCACAAAGTGGTGATGCTGGGCTGTAGTCGCCATTTCCTTCATTAAAGTGTTAGGAGCACTTGTATCCGGATTTTCATCAGGAAGCAATAATGCGATGGTATAGAAAACAACGCCCTCAGTCTTGGCAGAGTTAGCTTGCTCTAATGCTACCTGACGTGCATAGGATTCCGGGCCGGGTTCGGTAGCTTGACCATCCGTCATAAGAACAATAACTGGCTGAGCGTCTTCTCTATGAGCCTTAAGAAGTTCTTGGGCTTTAGCAACCGCGGCTTTGGTTCCAGTGCCTCCACTCGCTTGGATAGTGTCAATATAGCTTTTTAACTCTTCTGGATTTGCTGATAAATCCTTATACCTTACATCACTCGAAAAATCGACTATCCCTACTCTATGTTTACTAAAATCCACTAAATCAATAAAGCCCTTTGCCGCTTCTTTGGCATTTTTCATCTTGTCTTCACCTTTATTAGGTGCATAACTAGGACTCATGCTGCCTGAACGGTCAATTATTAAAATAATATCATTGGGTTTTACCACAGTTACATCCGGTGATCCCTGGACATTTAAAGTAACTTCCGTCTCTTCTCCTTCGATGATCTTGGCAGGGTTAACCACTTTCGTTACCCGCACAGTCTCACCAGCAGCTTTAACGGATCCAGCACCAGGGAATTGTGCGATCAGCAAAAGGGTGACCAATAACATATATAAAAATCTTGGCTTCCTAGTCATTGAATCCTCCTACTTATTTGGTTTTTATTATTTTCTGAAATCCATAAAAAAAGCGCCTGCATCATAGCTGTTTGACAACGTATTGTAATGATTTGCTGCGCGCTTTTTCTTTCCATACAAAAACATTTCCTGGCTGAGCGATTCTTTTTCCGCTACAATGAAACGAATGATTTGCTCGTGCATTTTCTGAATTTCCCGCAGTCCTGTCTTCTCCTCTTCCGTTAACTCCCATGAGTCTAGTTTTATATATAATTGATCCAACATAGACTCATGTTTTTGGAATTCGTCAAAACGAGGATTATCTAATATCGTTTTATAAATCATTAGAATTTCATGTACAGGATTCCCGGTTATGGCGTCACTATTAGGTAAGGACATGCTTTTCACCTGTTTTTAATGAAAGAATCGCTTTTTTCCAGGTATCAGCCATTCCCCGGGCAAAATCCAAAACATCATCCAACATCTGCTCTTGTCTCTTAATCATAAACTCGGCAACATATTGGCTATAGAACTCATACAGTTGTCGCATCGGTTTTGCAATCTCGTAGTCCATATTCAGCGTAATCATTAACTCACTTAATATTGCACGGACCTTGTGCAGAGCATTATTCATGTTTTCAAACTGTTGTTGAGAATATAACCGTTTTGCCAAAAGCAATGATTTCACCATTTCCTGATACAACAACAACGTCAGTTCTCCAGGGCTGGCCGTCTCGACTTGAACTTTTAAATATTGCTGTTGAATAGCGTTTTGCATTGTTACCTCTCTCCATCATTCGTTTTATTGTTGTAGCGAACCTTTTAAATCAACCCAGCATAGATGAGAATGCGGAACTTTGGCTGTTAAGCTTCTGAAGAGCTTGTTCCATAGCCGCAAACTGCTTATAATAACGGTTCTCGATATCCTGTAGCTTTATTTTCCAGGTCGATGCCTGTTCATTCAGTTCCTTGAGCTGCTTTCCTATTACACTATCGTCCTCAGTTTCCAGTGAACTTGACGCACCTATTTTATCCTTTATGGCATCCATCTGATCATTTATCGTATTATATATTCGGTCTGCAATACCCAAGTTGGTTTTCCCAGCTACTTCAGTTGTTGAAGAGGTACCAACAAACAACTGTTTGACTTCGTCAAAATTGTTATTGATGGCATCCTGTAATTTAGCTTCATCAATTTCCAATTTTCCGTTCTCAGTATATGCCGACTTTACAGTAATGCCGATTTGAGAAAGCATGGAAATTTGCCCCTGAGGAACGTTTAAAGGTGTATTTAACCCCGTCCGCATTGAAAATAATGTATCCTTTAACACGGAATCATTATAGAGGGTCCCCTCTCTGGCTTTTTTCTCCCATGTCTCAATCTGACTTTCGGACATTTGTTCTCTTTGTGCATCCGTGAGCGGTTCATAATCACGGTTTCGCTTTGTTGTTGTAGAAGTGGTGAAGGTATCGATTAAGGAATTATACTGTTCTACGAAAGATTTAATGTTATCAACAATACCACTCCGATCGGTTACTGCTCCAATGGTGGCTTCTCCGGCCCCTTTCAAAGTTACCTGAGTACCATTAATAGATACAGTGTTTGAAGACGAAGTCAGCTGTGTACCGTTAACAGAATAGACTGCATCCTTACCTATAGCGTTAGTGGTGGTTAAATTGAATAGACTCGTGAACTCCGCTCCTGAAACTGATACAGATGAAGAAGCGCCTGACGTAGTGGAAGTCAAATACAAGTTTCCACTGTTGCTGTCAAAGCTCGCCCTTACTCCAGTGGCTGAAGAGTTGGTATTTATAGATTTGATTATTGAATCAATGGTGGAGGTGCCTGCAGTAAAGCTAATATCAGCACTGCCTTTAGCCCCTGTAATGGTTACATTTCCGCTAACGGACACCGCTTCCGAAGTTGATGCCGTTACTTTGCCGCCGATCAATGTAGCTGATGTTGCCAGACTATCTACCTTTACAGTATTTGAGCCTGTACTGGATCCACTGGAAACTACGTCTAAGACAGAAGTATTGGAGGAGGCTGCCTTTACTTTTTCAAAATTACTTTCAAAACGCAGTTGATTGACCGTATTACGAAAAGATAACAATTTGGTGTTCATGGTCTGATAATCTTCCCGTTTCCATAAAGCCAATTGCTTCGTCTTAAGTATTTTGTCCAGAGGTAGCCTTTCGGCAGTCATAAGCTTCTGAACAATACTTTCTGTATCCAGCGCCCCACTAAATCCTGTTAAACGGGTTGGTGATATGCTTGCCACACATTTTCCCTCCTTACATTTTTTCGTCCAGGAAAATCCCTGCTTTCCTGCTGATGTTATACATCATGTCCAGCATTTTTTCGCTTGGAATCTCCCTGACTATCTCATTTGAGTCATCTTTAAGTACGACGACCATGATTGTATTGGTTTTCTCATGAACTTTAACTTGAATATGTGTTCCGCTCTCTTCAAGTTTTGTATTCACTTGGTCCACAAGTTCGGAAATTGTATGTTTTTGCTGCTCTTTTGCTGAGCCCCCTATTGCTTCTTCTAATGAATCTTCACTCGCAAGACTTTTAAACCATGGCACTAAGGACGTCGCTGAAGAATTCGGATCAACCCTCATCTTAGAACCCCCTACTTATTGATTAAAGGTTTATAATAAAAAACCGGCCGGTTTCCCGGCCGGCTGTAAATCTCATTAACGAAGCAGTTGCAGAACGCCTTGAGGTTGCTGGTTTGCTTGAGCAAGCATAGCCTGAGCCGCTTGCTGCAGAATGCCGTTCTTCGTAAATTCGGACATTTCTTTAGCCATGTCAACGTCACGGATACGGGATTCAGCCGCTTGCAGATTCTCAGCAGTTGTTCCCAGGTTATTAATTGTGTGCTCCAGACGGTTCTGAACAGCACCGAGGTTAGAGCGAATGCCGGAAACTGTATTAATTGCAGCTTGTACAATTGACAAGTTGGATGCAGATGTCAAGTTCAGGGAAGCTGCCGCTCCAGACAAAGCTTGCAGCCCTGTAGCGCCACCAAAGTCTACGCTCAGAGAAGTTGCAAGAGCAGCATTCAAGCTCAAGGAGATCGTTTCACCAGCATTAGCACCTACTTGGAATACTACCGGCGCAGTAACAGATCCATCAAGCAGCTTCTTTGTATTGAATTGTGTTTGAGTTGCGATGCTGTTAATTTGGTTAGACAATTGTTGAACTTCGGTATCGATTTTCGCAGCATCGTTAGTTGTCAGTACTTCATTTGCGCCTTGTACATACAGCTCAGCCATACGTTGCAGCATTGCATGAGTTTCGTTCAATGCACCTTCAGCCGTTTGGATCAGGGAGATGCCGTCAAGAGAGTTCTTGTTGGCTTGCTCCAGACCACGGATTTGGTTACGCATTTTTTCGGAAATGGCGAGACCTGCAGCATCGTCAGCAGCACGGTTGATTCTGTAACCAGAAGACAATTTTTCTAAAGATTTGCTTTGTGCAGAGTTGTTGATTGTCAGTTGGCGTTGTGCATTGTAAGAAGAGATATTGTGGTTAATACGCATCGTAAAATTCCTCCCTGGAATATGTTGGTGATTAGCATCCTTGCTTCACCCATAATTTGGTGCGCCCAGCTTGCGGCCGTCAAGCTTTGACTGCGTCCCATAATATTTATATCGGTAAAGAGGAGTTATTGTTTATAGCTTTTCCACATTTTTCTCTCAATAATATTATTTCTTTTTCTCAGTCGGAAGCTGCCTTAAAATTTCCGCCATATCCTCGTTCAAGTCAACTGCTGACTTGTTTTGTTCCTGAATTGCTTTGAAAATTTCCTCTCTATAAATACTGATATGTGGAGGAGCGTCGATTCCGATACGCACCTGATCGCCAACGACGTCAATGATAGAGATTACAATTTCATCGCTGATCATAATCTTTTGCCCCTTGTTTCTTGATAGTATCAGCATTTACCTCATCTCCTCCTGGCGGTTATCAATTAAAGAGTAACGGGTAGGGTAGTCCAAGCCTTCCAGAATAATTTGTGCAGCCTCGTTCGATTTGGTATTTATTACTATAGGTGCCTTTAAATTTATGCTAATATCCGAAGATGATCTGAGAGTTGTTATTGCCCAGATGTCCACATCTTTCTTGCTTTTGAGCTTAAGCTTCTGAAGCCAACGGCGTTCCAACTCAAATTCATAATCAGGGAACCATTGAAAGGGATCAGCCAATACAAATGTTAAATCCTTATCCTCCAAAGATTGCATATACTGAAAAAGACTATTTTCCAGTGCATTAATTATTACGTATTTCTTCAAGTTTGCAAATCCAAGAACTGGGCTCACAAAAGTAATCATATCCTTTTCTTGAACTTCTATTTCTCCAAATCTTGATGTTTGAATGAACATTACCCAGCCTCCTGATTTTTTATTTTTCCTGTTTTTTCAGTCGTAAAAAAATAGCTATATGAAACGATGTTCATTATAGCTATTGTAGCCAATCTTCTATACAGCTGTATCCAGATTTGATCCTGTTACCGTAAAATTTATAAAATTTTTCTGCGCTATATAAGCATTAACGCTGCCAGGTGTGTATTCTATGACCGGCATATTGTAGCGTGGATCAAAGCTGACATCACGCGGCCTATAATCGATCTCAGTTGTACCCGAGGTATATGTGATATCTACGTTATCATAACTGGCTTCTCCCAGGATATTGATAGGCCGATCCCGCATAAAGCGCTGATACGCAAGCTCTGCGAAGGGATCTCCCCCTTTATGAGTAGCCATCATTCGGTCCCCAGCCTGAGCAATTTCAGCTATGGCCTGCATACCTGAGTCCTTGGCGCTTTGAGCAATCCGATCCATCATCTCCTGGGAAGCACCAAGACCAAGAGCAGACCAAGCTCTGCTCTGATCTATAGCCAAACTCCCTGGGGTACGACGAATTTCCATTTCCCCCAATTGCTGCTTCATATTCAATTCAGCCCTTGGTTGCTCAATACTGAGCTCTGCCTTGACCGTCTCCAATCCGATCTTGCTATATCCTTGATGAATTTGTATCCGGGGAAAGTTCATTAGACCTTCTCCTTATTTCAGGAAATCCAGCAAAGTCGGCCGAATGATCCGTGCTATTGTATCAAGAGAAGATTGATATATACTCTCGGATGTTTTTAACTCAGAAATCGCCTTGGCCATATCCGTATCCTCGACTTTAGACTGGAGATCAGTATAGTTAATTTGCAAATCTTCCAATCTGCTCATCGTGAAGTCAAGGCGGTTCTGCTTTCCTCCCGCCTCCGCTTGAACGGTTGTGATATTTTGCAAAGAGTTCTGGAGTTGCCCGATAGTAGCTTGAATACCTGCAGTATCATCGCTTTCCAAGGCATTTTTCAAACTATCAACTACGGCATACAAGCCGTTAGGGTCACCTGATACACCGAACACCTTATCACCGATCAGATTTACAGGAACATAAATCCCCGCACCGATTTGATACTCTACCTCACCGTCATCAAGCTGATAGTCTGTATTAGCCGGATCGGCCGGGTACGGCTTCTCGTTTACACGCTCACCATTAAAAATATATTTACCTTTGAATTGAGAGTTACCAAGCGAGACCAACTGATTGTATAACTGGCCAACTTCCTGTGCAATATTCTCGCGGGCATCCTCAGGAACCGTGTCGGTTCCTCCTTGAACAGCCAATTCGGACAGACGCTGAACAATAGAGGATGTTTCGGTAAGTACACTATCTGTGAATTCCATCCAGGAATATGCATCATCCACGTTGCCTGTGAATTGTGTCGTGAAAGATACCTCTTGACGGTAATTCAAAGCATCCGCTACACCAATAGGATTATCTGAAGGACGGTTCAGTTGTCTATTGGTCATCAGCTGTTCTTGGTACTTGTCCATTCGTCTATAGTTATTCTGCAGGTTATGCATCATAGAAGTGCTCATCATCGATTGAGTAATCCGCATATCAGTTCATCTCCTATCTGCCGACAACGCCTGTGCCGTTGATCAGCTTATCCAGCATTTCGTCGACTGTGGTTATGACGCGTGCCGAAGCGCTGTAGGCCTGCTGGAATTTAATCAAATCCGCCATTTCTTCGTCCAGGGATACACTGCTTACAGCCTTGCGCAAATTATCGGCATGGTTCACCAATAATGTTCCATTTTCCACCATGTTGTTGGCATGTGCGGCGTCCGTACCCAACTGAGCTACAACAGACTGCAAATACCCGCCAAATGTAGCAGTATTCGTAATTGCGCCGTTGGCCACTCCTGTTGGATTGAAGCTGAATTTCCCTTCCGCCAGCCCCGCAATCAAGAGCGCGAGATCTCCGTTACCCTGCAAAACCTTCTCGGAGGTTGTACCGTCGGCGTTGGTTTTGATTTCAGTACGCATGGAAGCCGCAATATTGGATGCATCATTCACAATAGCACTGTTCACACGTATATTTGCCGCCGTAATCGTGGCACTGCCGTCAGATGTTACGAAAAAGTCCTGTCCAGCCGTGGCCGGATCAGAAAGCGTGTAGCCCAGCTTATGCAATCCGTTCAAGCCATTCACTTCGTATTTCGTATCCTGGGCGAGCATGCGTGGATTCGTAGCATCCATAACCGCATTGGGGATCGTCACTCCTGGAGGCAAAATAGAACCTTTAGGAAGCGTTACCTCAATCTTGCCCGTCGCCAAGGTGTTCGCCATAATGTTTAGCTGATTGGTATATTCCGCGACGTGAACATCCCGGGCCTGTATATTGCCCAAAATGGAGCCCTGGGTCAGACCGCCTGCATTTGCGATCGTAAAATCAGCAGATTGCATGTCATTGACAACCTGTACCCCGCCAAAGGTCAGCGAGTAAATATCATTTGCCTCCGACACCTGTACATTTCCAAGACCGGAAAGCTGGTCCACCAGCAAGTCCCTCTTATCTCGCAGGTCATTGGCGTTATCCCCAAATGCTTCAATTCGCTTGATAGACTGAGTAAGTTCGGCAATCTGATCAATATAGTTATTCGCTTCGGAAATTTGAGAATCCACGCGTGCAGTAAGGCTGGTACTTAGGGTATTCAACTGTGAGGCAATATGGTTAAAGGTCTCGGTAAGAGCAATCGCTTTTTGCTGCACGACAGTTCTTGAGGACAAATCCGTGCTGCTCGGATTTTTACTTAGTTCCTGCCAGGAAGTCCAAAATTCAGAGACCGTTTTGGCTATGCTGTTCTCGGAGGGTTCATTTATGATACCTTCAATATTCCCTAACGTTTCCTGTTTCGCTTCCCAGGTCTTCATCGAAGAATTCTGGTTTCTGTATTCGATGTCGGTAAGGAAATCGCGAATACGCCGGATACTTTCTACTTCCACACCCGTCCCCAACTGGTTGGGATTCATTGATCTATTCATGCCCGGATATTCAATCGGGAGCGAGGCCGTCAAGCGGGCGACCTGTCTGGAATAGCCCTCTGTATTCGCGTTTGTAATGTTCTGGCCAGTCGTACTAATGGCAGTCTGTTGGGCGATTACACCTCTTTTGCCGATCTCCAAATTATGAAATGTGGAACGCATTTGTTATACTCCTCGCCTTCTATGCCCTCGTATCGAAAAAACTCCGACTGGGGGAATCATTTCGCTGCTTAACCGGGTGCTGATACAGCATGTTATCCTCCGGCTTTTCTACTAATAAATTCAATGAATAATCGATAAATGCCAGGGACTGCTCAACCAGTTCCTTATTCACGGAATTCAGCTCCTTAAGTGTGTGGAGCACTTTAGATAGCCGTTCTTGAACGCTAATTAATCTTTGCTTCTCTTCCGGATCAAAAACGAGACGGGTCATCTCCGTGATGTTAAGCTTCAATTGAGAGCGAATCCCCTTCTCACGAAGAAATCCGTTCAGACCCTCGATTCTCCGCTCTTCAGCCTCAGACACCTTTTTAAGAAGTCTGGTTTCCTGCGCCAATGTTCGGGAAAGGGCGCTGATGTCATTGTCTATGATGGCCTGTTTCTTGTTGTGACCAACGGATATCAGCTCTTCGTGCAGTTCGATTAACTGCTCCATGGCTGCAATAACGAGCTGTAGACTCACTTGTTGTCCCCCGTCTGGTTGGATGAGCTAAAATAAGGCAACAATTTGTCGGCCAGCTTTCGGGAATCCACATTATATGTTCCGGAAGCGACCTGCTGCTTCAATTCCTGGATTCGCTTCGCGCGGTCCGTGTTGCTGCTGCGCTGCAGCATTTCCATGGCCTCTGCAGAAAAGCTTACCTCATCCTTGCGCGAGTTTTTCTTCTGGCTTTCCTGAATATTGGATTCAATATTGCGTTGATATGGATTAATGGCGCCGATGCGGTTGGGCTCGTTAATTTTCATAACCTTAACCTCCACCTTCCTAGTGTTTCAAAATACTAATTTATCGAGAAAAATGAAAAAACCGATAAGCTCTATTTAAGATTATCGGCGGTTTATAAATCATTTTGAATAGCATGAAAAGTTTTTAATACCACTGTACTAGAAAGTTCGCTTCTTGTCGATAGCGCTATAGGTAGACGAGCCCATGTTGTTACCATGGTCCCGTTCGTTTTCGTTGCGTGCTGCCTCAGACAATTCCTTCGTAAGTCGCGTTCTGCAGGAATCGCACATGTGACCGTCACGAATCAGAGTTCCGCACACCTCGCACGGATACATCATATTCGGCGCATTTGCAATGGAAATGCGTCCTTCACGAATAAACTTGGTGATTTGCTTGATGCTCACTTCCGTGGCCGCAGACAGCTCCTGAATGTTGGCACCCTTGTTTTCCCGCAGGTACTGCACACATATTTCATATTCTCTCTCAATATCTTTAATACAATTTTGGCATAATTCCCGGATATTAATCACATACAGCTTGCCACAGCGAGGACAGTTGTCAATGTTCATCCTGCTCCATTGCTCCTCTCATTTCCGACACACGCAACTCTAGTACTTCTAGAGTACATGATTTACGGGTGATTCGTCTAGTGGGGCTTTACCGTTCTCAGCGCATTTTTGCGTGAACGTGCATTTTTCTTCCCTTAGGTAAATATATCGGCAATCCGCTGCAGCAATTTTAATCTCCGTAATTGGCCCTTTTCCTGGTAAGCTCATAGGCTGGGCTGTATCAGGATCTTGCCCAGGTAAGACCATAGACTTCGATGTTCATCCCAATGGCCCCGGCTTCGCTGCGCAGCACACGGCTGCACGCCTCCAGCGTGCTCCCTGTGGTGTAAATATCATCAACCAGCAGCACGCGCAGCGCCTTGTTTGCTGTCAGGGTAACCTTGCGACGCTCCATCACTTCTAGCATCCGTACCCGAATACCGGGAAAGGCGGAGAACGCGGACTTCATGGATTCATTTCGCTCGCTGCGGGATTTAAAGCTCTGTTTTCCGGTATCCCGGTTCCTGACAAGCAGTGGATAAAAGGGAACATGACTGCCCGCGGCCAGGAGCACAGCCAGTCTCTCCGCCTGATTAAAACCGCGCTCAGCCAGTCTTGCTTCGCTTACAGGCACACAGGTAATCAGATCGGTCTGCCATCGCTCTTGCTTGTGCTCATTCCGCATTCTGTTGAAGACGCCAAAGGAGCCTGCGGCTGCAGGGTGGGATGTCCGTATTCGGAGCGTAAGCTCTGACTGCATGGCATTATAAGCCCTCCCTAGCATGGCAGCCAGCAAGGGCTCATAGCCTTCAGCTCCCCTATATTTGTACCATGAAATCCATTCTTTCATCTCGGCGGTATAGGCAACAGCACTGCGGTTGCAGACAAATGCCCTGGTCGCCCGGTCAAACCGGGAACAATCCGGACAGCCGACCGGGCGGCCGCAGCAGGTGCAGCGGATTCTGCCGATCCATGGAATACGCTGTGCGCATCGGCTGCATATGCCGGGGAGCCCGGTGTTCAATACAGCCCGGCCCCCGCAGGTGAGACAGTGTTCAACCGGGGGCTTGAGCAGATCCTGTAGCTGACGGGCAAGGGACGTCAAAGACAAAGTCATTTTCATACCTCCTTTGAACATTACAGACATCCGTGCCTCTTCGAGGCACTACTGATGAAGGGACAGAGAAAAGCAACAGCATAGGCTCACCTAAGAATCACCTTAAGTAACCAAGTTTTGATGCCAGCCTATTCATGGTACGGATATGAGCGATCGCCTGTTTTTGCCCTTTGGTCCATTCAGGTGAGACAAAAACAACCCTCCCTTTGGGATCATCCTTGGACCGCCCTGCCCTGCCAGCCATCTGTACCAGCGAAGCCTCATCGAACAATGAGTCATTGGCATCCATGATGTAAACATCACTCCTTGGAACTGTGACTCCCCGCTCCAATATCGTCGTAGTGACCAGCAGCCGGATCTCCGTGTTCCGAAAGCTGCTGACTTTGGCGCTCCGGTCAGGATCCTGGGAAGAGGTGCCTGCTACCCTGAACTGCGGGAAGCAGCCGGTCAGCAGCTTTACCAGCGGATCAATCTGTGAAATGCGTGTCACAAACAAAAACACCTGCGCGCCTCGATCAAGGGATTCATGAAGTCTGGAAAGCAGAGAAGAAGGGAGCCTCCGCTGCTGCAGGCAGCGGCTTACGGATGCCCCCGCGAGTCTGAGCGGAACGGGCAGCGGGTGACGGTGAAAACGCACCGGTACCCTCGCATGTGCCAGCTTGCCTTCTCTCGCTTCCCGCTGCAGCGCGGGAGGCGGTGTTGCCGACAAATAGATGAATTTCCCCTCCGGGAGACAAGCTCGCTCCGCCGCATATGCGAGCATGGGATCATTGTGATAGGGAAACGCATCGAGTTCATCGATGATAACGAGGTCAAAGGCCTGATGGAACCTTAACAATTGATGCGTCGTGGCCAGTGTCAGCCGTCCTTTTTTCCAGCGTTCCGGGCTGCCTCCGTACAAGAGAGCCATGTCAACTTCGGGAAAAGCTTTGGACAGCCGGGGCGCAAGCTCCAGTACGACATCCCGGCGCGGTGATGCCACCAGCGCGCTCCCTCCCCGGCGGATTACATCGTCCAGCAATGGGAAGATCATTTCTGTCTTGCCCGCGCCCGTTACGGCCCAGAGCAGGAAGCGGCGGTTGGCATGATGGCAATGCCCGGAGCCCGCCGCTTCTCCCGGCGGCCTGCCGATGCGGTGCAGCCGCTGCAGCCACGCGGGCGCAGCAGAGCCGGTGGCCGCGCCCGCAGCCGGCGCGGCCAGAAAGCGCAGCGCCGCCTCCGCGGCGGCCCGCTGCGCCGGGCTGAGCCCCCACCTCTCGATGGTGGGGGCGGGTACACCGCCGGCCTGGCTGCGCAAGGCCGGCCCTGCCGCTGCTGCTCCATGCAGCAGCAGCGAACAGGCACGGCTGCGCCCCAGCGCGAGGCAGGCCTCGCAGTAGGCGCAGCCCGCCAGCCCGCACGAGGCGCAAGCCGTGCGGGCACTGGCTGCGCTGCCGCAGCGCAGGCAGCGCAGCTCTTGCCGCCGCGCGCTCCGCGGGCGCGGCGCAGACAGGCCGGCGGCAAAGCCGAGCCGGCCCTGGAGGTGCGCAAGCTGCGCGGCGGCGCGCCAGCTTGCGCTTAACGCTGGCGCTGCCTCCGCCAGCAGCGCCTCCAGCTCGGGTACGAGCAGCTTCCGGCCGGCCAGCAGCCCGGCAAGCTCGTCCGCCCCTCGCTGCAGTTCCTCGCGGACCGGCTCTCCGTTTCCGCTTTCCCCCTTCCCATCGAAGCCTGGTCCGTCATTTCGGCCATCTGCCCGCTCCAACAGACTTGCTCTTTCCAGCACGGGCTCGCAGCCGGAAGACCGCTCTGCCGCAAGCTCCTCTTGCAGCCGGGCAGCAGCATACCTTTCCCACCCACGCAGTGACCAAGAATCCATCACCGGCAGGCTGCGAAAGCCCTCGCACAGCTTAAACGCCCACGGAAGCGGATAGGCTGTACCCAGCAGAATCATCTTCGCCCCTTCGTCAGATCCTCCTTCCCTCTGCCTGGCTTCTCTCCACATGCGATCTACCCCCAGATCCAGAGATAGGTGCATCTCCCAGCCTTTGCAGCCACGCAGCACATAGACAGCCACCTTCATGCTCCCGCCCCTTTCCACATTTTTAACGCACAAAAAAAGCACACGCCGGCCCGCAGGCATCGGCGTGTGCTTCACGCATTTCAGCTAAATTAAGGTTTATAATATGAATCATTAAGCAGCTAAGTTTTTTAACAACTGAATTATTTTTATTATACACTTGTTCTGCTTCCCAATTCCAGCACATTTCCCCTGAAAACTCAGTTGATACTATAGCTTTATTAATTCCTGTGACCTTTCATTCCCTTGCTCTGTCTAATTACTGTAAATCAATACAAACACAGCTTAACCGTAAAGGTGGTGAAAACGAGTGATCACAGAAAAGGAAATTACTGCCACGCAGCAGGGTGACCGAGATGCCTTTATCAAAGTCATTCAAAGCATCGAGCAGGCGCTGTATAATACGGCCCGCTCTATCGTCAAAAAAGAGGAAGACGTTGCCGATGCGCTGCAGGAGACCATTTTGAAAGCCTATAAATCCATTTCAACACTGCGAGAGCCTGCTTATTTCAAAACCTGGATCTTCCGGATTTTGATTAATGAATGCAATACCCTACTATCGAAGCGGAAGCGCAGCGTAGCTGTTGCCGACTTCCCTGATGCCGGCGCTTCCTCCCAATCCTATGAACAGGTGGAGCTAAGGGAAGCTGTCGACCGGCTGGAACCGCAGCAGCGAATTGTGATCGTCCTGCATTATTTTCAGGACCTGCCGCTCAAGCAGATTGCCGATATGCTCGATTTATCCGAAGGCGCCGTGAAGACTCGCCTGTACCGTGCAAGAAATTCCTTGCTTCAGGAGCTGCAGCCAATTAAGAAAGGAAGGGTTAATTATGAACCACTTTGATCTGGAAAAACAATTAAAAACATATAAGGAGTCTGATGCGACTATGTCTCCACTCGTTCGGACCCGGCTGAATGAAGTATACGCTTCTATAGCTGATTCACCCGCCAAACCAGCCAATCGTCCGCTCCGGACATGGAAGCATCGTACGACGATTGCCGCCACGGCGGCCGCAGTCCTTGGCATCGCCGTTTTCGCTTCCGGTTTTGTTTCCCCGGTGATGGCACAGTCCATCAGAAGCATTCCTCTGATTGGCACTATATTTGATAGTGTCGGGCAGGAATTCGGGATTCAGCGGGCTGTGGACAGCGGCATGTACTCCACGGCTGACAGTACGGTTTCTTATCAGGATATCCGGCTGAATGTCACAGAAACGGTCTTTGATAGGGAACGAGCTTTATTTACTCTTCAGGTGTCTTCCCCTTATCTTAAAGACGGTATTCTTAGTAGTGGAGGCGAAGATATTGAACTGAAGAATGCCGTCCATAATTTTAACCTGAAAATCAACGGCAAAGTGGTCGGCGAGAGCGGCTTTTACTTTGGAGGAGGGGAAGAGCATCCGAACACACTGATTCTGGAGCAGCCGCTCGATTCTGCTTCCGTTTCCAGCCTGCCGGATTCCGTTAAAGGAGAGCTTACCGTTATGCTGGAAGGCATTGACCATGAATTTAAACTGGATGTCCCACTCACAAAATCCGAAAAAGATATTGTACACCTGAATCCCAAACAGACATTAACCAATGACAGCCTGTCATTCACCCTCTCTGAGGTAGATGTCACTCCGATCACAACCAACGTAAAATATTCATTAAGCGCACTTGGAAAAACCAAGCTTAGCGATGACGAAGCTTCTGCTCTTATGAACCATCGGGTGGCCGTTTATGATGACAAAGGAAATCTGCTGCAAGGGTTGAACGGGGAAGGAATGCTGGAAAACAATGAAAAAGGCAACAAGACTGATTCGCAGTACAGCTTTGCTTCAGCTCAGCAGCGTCCAGCGTATCTGATATTCAAGCTCTTCACCACAGATGATCATGATGCGTTCCCTTATACTACAATTAAAGACAGCCAATTTATAGACGGAATGAGCATAAAAGTCGACATCCCCTCCAAATAGACTGCCATTCACAACTACCAGGTTTAAAGGTTCCGGAGCCTCCGGGGCCTTTTCTTTATATGTTCCATCCTCTGCGGAACCCCATTTCTGGAGCAACGCTTTATAGCAAAAAAGCACCCCCTCATGCCGATTGGCAAAAAGTGTGCTCCACTCAGTCACTGCATTCATCTATAACTTTTAAAATCATATCGAAAGCCCCTACGATTCAGCGGACAAGCGGAATCTTGTCGGTAGGCTTCATCGTTCTCAGATCGAGCACCGCCTGAGCTTCTCCAGCCTGTGACTCAATCGCAGGAGATCCCGTAGTTAATGGGCCTGAGATTACGGCCAGTTCAAATCCGCCCGTTCGGCCGAGCCGTTCCAAAATACCCACCGTGTGGTCCTCAGACTGATCATCTATGACCGATATGTGCAGGGATCGGTTCAGCAAATAGGAATATGCCGCCAGTACTCTGACTACCCATTCCACCCACAGCTCATGGTTGGAAGTAATCAGGATATAATGAATGCGCCGTTTATCAGGGCACTTCCGATGCCCTGTCTGCAATTCGGCCGCATGCCGTATATAAAGCAAACGAACCACGGCGGCCGCCAGACCGTACACAAGCAAAATCCATGCCAGTTGAATTGCCATGGAAGCCCCACCTCCTCATAGCGCCAATATATGCCGGTACGAGGGTAGGAGTGACAGCCTCAGCAGCCTTGCCGGTTACAGGGTAACCCAGCCGTACTTGATGGAGTTGATTACCGCCTGGGTGCGATCGTCTACCTCCATCTTTTGCAAAATGCTGCTGACGTGGTTTTTCACTGTTTTCTCACTGATAAAGAGATATTCGCCGATCATCTTGTTGCTCTTGCCCTCCGCCATCAGACGAAGCACTTCAGCTTCGCGGCGTGTCAACGGATTGTTCTCGCCAGCCACAAATTTCACACCCGCTTCAGCGGAATGTCCTTCAGCCATGGCACCAGTCTCATTCAGATAGGTCATGCGCCGCAGCTGCTGAATCAGCTTGCCGGTCACCTTCGGATGAATAAACGCATAGCCTTCATGGACGGAACGGATCGCATTGATCAGAGATTCCGCCTCCATATCCTTCAGCAGGTAACCATTGGCTCCTTTGCGCAGCGTCTCAAAAACATAGCTTTCATCATCATGAATCGACAGAATGATCACTTTCACTTCCGGGAACATCTCGCGCAGCTTCTCGGTAGCCTCTACACCGTTCTCGACAGGCATGTTAATATCCATGAGCACGATGTCCGGTTTCTCCTCATTGCAAAATTCGAGCACCTGAATGCCGTCACCGCATTCCCCGATTACCTCTATATCCTCTTCCATATTCAAAATACGTTTTAGTCCCTCTCGAAACAGCTGATGATCATCAGCCAGGAGGACCTTGATTGCTGCAGCTCCGTTGTCATGATTTTCCATCCTGTTACTCCTTTCCCTTCTCCACGTTGGTCGGGATATGAATGACGATCTTCGTCCCCTGGTTCTCCGCGGACTCGATCTCCATTCTCCCTTCGAGCAGTTCAACCCTTTCTCGCATGCCAATCAAGCCAAAATGATTGTGATCTTTGCCCTTTTGTTCGAATAACTCAGGTTTGAATCCCAGTCCGTTATCCTGCACAACGATTTTAACCAACTGTGCCTGGTATGTGATTTCTACCAGCACATGAGTTGGATAGGCATGTTTTGCGGCATTGGTGAGGCCTTCTTGGATCAAACGGTAAATGGCCGCTTCCATCGCGGAAGAGAGACGGTGCTCCTTCCCCCTCGTTTCAAAGATCGCTCTTATTTTCGTCTTTTCCTCAAAATCCTGAACATATTTCCGGAGGGTAGGAATAAGCCCCAAATCATCCAGCGCCATCGGACGCAAATTGAAAATAACCTTGCGCATTTCTTCGAGGCTGGAACGGACCTGTCTCTTCAAATCTATTATTTCGTCCTGTACCATCTTGAATTCCTGCTTGGCAATCATTCTTTCTACAATTTCCGTCCTAAGCACTAGATGAGCGAGCAGTTGCGCAGGTCCGTCGTGTATTTCACGCGAAATGCGTTTGCGTTCTTCTTCCTGGGCCAAAATAATTTTCAAACCAATAAGCTGTCGATTCTTGGCAGATTCGATAATCCGGGTTACCTGACCCAGCTCTCCTGATAAATACTCCAGCACCACGCCCATTTGCGAGCCGATCGTTTCCGCACGCTCCACGGATGCTTCAACACTCTTCGCCCGCTTCTGGAGATCATCCCTTCTCGCCTTAAGGTACATCTCCTTCTCACGGTAGATCATCAGGTCGAGCTGAAGCTGTGTAGCCTTTTCATAAGCCGTTTTAATATCCTCTTCCGTATAGCGGACAAAATCCCGGCTGACTTCCGTCAGCCGGATCCGCGAGCGCCGGTAGTTCATCTCCAGCTGATCGACCTTCTCGATCGTCTCGGCCGTTTCCTTAAGAACCGCCTGCAATTCCTGGTTTAAATTAATGAGCTCGGACCGTGCCGAATCCAGTACTTCGAACATTTGGTACTTGCTCTTCTCCATCACCTGGATGGCGTTCTTGATGACTCGGTCTATGACATCGGCTTGAAAATCCACGAATTTTAATCTCCAATCCTAGCTTTTCAGGTATATATCATACCATATCATGATTGGATCGTAACGGTCTTAGTTTTTTGTTCCCATTTTACAGTAAGTCCAAGCTGCTCAGATACAAGCCTAAGAGGGACTAAAGTCCTACCTCCTAATACCAGAGGAGCCACATCTGCACTTTTTCGTTTTCCATTCAGGACAAATTTCTTGTCACCTACAGTAAGATCCATCAGCACCCCGCCGCGGATGACCGTCACGCGCTGCGCGGAGGCATTCCACTGCGCCTGTCCTCCAAACACATCCAGAATATATTTGATTGGCACATAGGTAGATCCATCACGGGTAATCGGTGCAGCATCGATCACCGTCTTGTTTCCGTTCACGTTCATAGATTTGCTGCCGATGCTCATTTGGGCCGTTCCGGTTTTGAGCGCCTTGCTGCTTACCGTGCCGGGCGCATTTAACGAAATGTTATCAAACCCTACGGTTCCTGTTTTGGCACGTTCATCCTGTCCCTCTTCCACGTTGACAACATAGAGACGCTTCAGCTTCGCAGGGTAAGCAATGTTCAGTCCGCTCAGATCCGCACTCAACGACTTCCAGCCGTTCCAGTCAATCGCTTTGGCAAGGTCTACATAAACCGTTTTCCCATCGGCATCCGAAATTTCGGCACGGAGCCAGTTAAGACTCTTGTCCCCAAGCACATCCATGGAGATGCCTGTTGCCGGGCTTTGAATGGTTTTGCCGGAGGTGCCGTTCAGTTGCGCATAAGCGTACATTTTGCCGGCACCGCCTGTCATGTCGTAGTCCAGCTGGAGAACCTTCGATCCCGCTTTCTCGCCGCTGCCGGCTGTAATCGCTGCCGAACCGGTCACTCCCTGGGCGTTCGTGGTAAAGCTCACATCGTAGCCGACATTTTCAAAATCCTCCCACATGCTGCTTCCGCCGTCTGCCGTCAGCGTAACCACCGCGCTGAAGCCGTCATAACGGCCAATGGCATATCCAACCTCAGCTCCGGAATCCACAGAGGATACGGTCAGCTCGTTCCCTTTCACACTGCCCTTAAATCCGATAAACTCCCATTTCAGCGCGTCGGCAGAAATACTCACACTCTGTCCGTCCGTTGTTTTGGCTGTCACCGGAATGGAAATGGTCGTTCCTTTGCCGAGAGAGCCTGTACCACTGCCGGCCGTCAGGGAAGAAATGCTGTCAGCCCCCAGTACAGTTACCTTCATGGTCGCTTTAGCAGAGCCGCTCTTGGCCGTCAGGGTCGCCGTGCCCGGTTTCACGCCTTTGACGGTGCTGCCGTTGGCCGAGATTATCGCCGGGTTGCTGGACGACCAGGTAACGGAGGTTTTTCCGATATTGTAAGGGTTGTAGTAGGTATCATAACCTTTCAACGTGTAGCTTCCGGTTTGACCAATCAGCAGCGTTTTGCTTCCGCTGACCGTGAAGCCTTTCAGTGTTCCTTGCGGAGCTTCCGAATAAACACCCACTCCGTTGACAATGCTGCGCTGCTCTGTACCGTATTCGGTGTTGAACGTCAGATCAGCCTCGGTATTGCCCAGGTCGCGGGTAACCATCGTTGTCGAGCCGCCGCCGTCCAGATTCATGCCTTTCCACACGCCGATGCTGGTCATGAATGATTGCAGCTCGTTCAGTGACATACCGACACTGCTGCCGTTCTTTTCAACAGCGATCAAATAGGCATACCGATTATCCTTGGAATACCCTATAGCCGTGCGGGCGCGTGTTCCCCCAATGCTGGAAACGCTGCGGGAGAAAGAAGATGCCTTGCCCTCGTTAACCAGGATGGTATGGCCGCCGATCATCATTTGCAGGGTTGAAGGATCGATTTCTTTGCCGGTGGATTTAACACGCAGCTTATAATCTGTCGTAATCGACTGGCCTACAGCCAGATGCTGCTTGACAAAATCGGCCGCCTTGCCATGTGTGCGCAAAATATAGCCGTTCTCCGGCACCGCAATCGGCAGCGCTGCATTCTCCGAGATTTGGGTAATGACTCCGTTCTCGACCAGAACCTCTGTCGGAGTCGTTGAGCTGTTTGCTGGCCGTTCAAGCGCTTTCCAAGCAGATGTGTAGATATAGGCAGCATTCGAGTGGCTATAGCTGCCGCCCGCCGTCTCAGGTGTATAGGCAGCTTTATTAATGCCGGCCAGTCCAAACGAAGAACCGTCTTCCGCAGTAACGGTGCCTTCAAATGTAAACTGCTCAACCATAGGAGTGCCGTCCTTCGTCACGGCAAAAGCATACATCCCCGACAGATCGGAAGGGGTGGACATCAGTTCTCCGTCAGATACCTGTCCGCCGATCGGCGCGCCTTCGCGGGAGGTGTTGAAATAATCACCGTTAACTCCCGCCACAGCCCCGGTTTCTTTGGCCATGCCTTCCGTGCTTTGCCGTGTCGTGAACTGGCCTCCTTTGCCTGTCATGACATCCAGCTTTACATACGGGTTGTTAAGATCAACACGAACGACATCCGCCAAGGCTGTTCCCGAGGAGGTGCTGTACCGGTATTTCATCAAAATAGCCCCCGAAGTGAGAATTTCCTCCCCCAGCTTGACCGCGGAGGCGGCGCTGGCCACCGAACCTCCTGTCCAATTCAGCGGCGCAAAGCCGCCCGTTCCCATAACCGGTCCAATCCACAATATGCCTGCAAGCGATATAATCGCCCATTTTTTTCCCCGGCCTGTCCCATTGCCCTTTTGTTTGGTGCGACGCAAAACCATTTGGATTTAAACTCTCCCATCTGCATGCTTATTTAATATAGTAAAACAATTGTCTGGATAGCAGTCCGTAAAATTGTTGCCCTAGTATTAATAGACTTAAAAAATAGCAAAAAGTTACGGAATCTCGCGAATTTCCTGGTTTAATGTCCATCCGGATTCAAACCCGCCCACATATTGACAGGGGCATGACCTCCTTCTATAATCAACTTGAACTAATGAGTTCAAATTATACTTATTGGTTTAAACGTTTGTTTTTTAAGGAGAGGATATAGTTGAGGATGAGTAAAAATAAAATTCCACTTTTGCTGTCGGCCATACTTGCCATCACTGTCGTTACCGCCGGTTGTTCAGCGGAACAGCCCGCTTCCGAAGCTGCAGCCGATGCCAGTACCAGCGGTACTGTTGTAGATACGATGGTTGTCAAAAAAGAACCACTGAACACGGTGTACGACCTTTCCGGCACACTGCAGGCCTACGAGGAGCGGTCCATTTCCTTTGAAATCGGCGGACGGGTCGCAGCGGCCTCCCTTGCAGCAGGAGCCTCGGTCAGCAAGGGCAGCGTCCTCGCTCAGCTGGATCAATCGGATTACCGGCTCCAGCTTGCCCAAGCGGAAGCCTCCATTCAAGAGGCACAGGCAGCAGTAACAAATGCGGAAGCAGGCATCCGTTCGGCGGCTTCTTCGCTCGCATCGGCGGAGGCCCAGGTTGAAAGCGCCGAAGCCAATGTGCGAAAGGTGAATAAAGGGGCGCGAGAACAGGAGAGAGCGCAGGCACGTGCGGCTGCCGACAAGGCGCAAAGCGCCTATGACAAAGCCAAGGCCGACGCCGACCGCATTCGCAAGCTGTATGAAGCAGGAGCGGCTTCCGCCTCGGAGAACGAGAGTGCCCAGCTTCAGCTGGTCAGTGCCGAGAAGGATCTGGAGACCGCCCGTGAGTCGCTGTCTCTGCTTCAAGAAGGAGCCACCGCTGAAGACACGGATGCTGCGAAAGCCGCGCTGAAGGAAGCACTTGCAGGCAAATCCGCCGCTTCTGCTGCACAGCTGCAGGCCCAGTCCTCCAAGGAGCAGGCCGACGCAGGTTATGAAAAGGCAAAGGTTGCCAAGGAGCAGGCTGAACTGGCCCTGTCCCGCACAACGCTGTCGGCCCCCTTTAACGGCGCTATACTGGAGAAGTTGATCGAGCCCGGAGAGCTTGTCTCTTCCGGTCAGACCGTCTACCGGATCGGCAGCATTGACCGGTTGAAGGTGCTGCTCCCTGTTCCGGATAGTGAAATTCAGGATTGGAAAAAGGGGCAGAAGGTTGGTGTCAGCCTGTATGGTGAAACCCGTACCGCGAGCGTGTCCGCCATCTATGCCTCTACAAATGCAAACACCGGGACCATCAACGTTGAGGTTGTCATTCCGAATTCATCACATGACTGGCTGCCGGGCCAGGTCATAAAAGCAGCACGCGAGCTATCAGACAAGCAGGGAGTTCTGGTCCCGGTTGAAGCGGTGATTCAGACTGGGGAACAGCCGTATGTATTCAAGGAGGTTGAAGGCAAAGCCGTTAAAACAAATGTCGAGCTGGGGGGACAAATGACTGATAACAAGCTGCTGGTTGTCTCGGGGCTCAGCGAGGGGGACCGTATCGTAACGAAAGGAGCAGCCTCGCTCTTTAACGGTGATGCGCTCCGGCAAACGGGAGGCGGCAGCGAATGATCGCTTATTTCGTGAAAAAACGCAAAATTACGATCCTTTTCTTCCTGATGGCCGTTCTTGTCGGGGCGTTCAGCTTCATGCAGCTCCCTCGTCAGGAAATGCCGGATGTCGTCGTCAGACAGGCTATGGTAACCACCATTTACCCTGGGGCTGCGCCGCAGAAGGTCGAGCAGACGGTCACCAAAAAACTGGAGCAGCGAATCAAGGAGGTTAAAGGAGTGGGCAACATAACTTCGACCTCCGGAAACGGATTTTCGTCCATCCTGGTTGAAACCGAGGGGGACGCCAAGCCGGAAACCGTCTGGGACGAAATGCGCAAGAAAGTGCAGGACGCCCAAGCCGACCTGCCTGAGGACGCCGAGGTGCCGGTGATTAACGATAATCTTGCGAGCTCCTTTATCGGCTCTTATGCCATCATTGCGGACTCACGAGATTCCCTTTATGACCTGAACAGCTTGATGACCAGTTGGGAGGATCAGCTCGGAGCGCTTGATGGCGTTTCTGACGTGACGATTTCCGGCCTGCCGGATCAAGAGGTCAAGATTGCGATCGATACACAGAAGCTTCAGCAGTACCGGCTGCCCTGGGGGCGGGTTGTGCAGGCCGTTCAAGCCCGCATGGATCTGGTGCCGACCGGTGATGTGGAATATAATGATCGGACCTACCAGCTTATCGTAAAAGAAGCCTCAGACCCGCAGGAGCTAAGCAGGCTCCTGATCACCCGCTCAGAATCCGGCTCTCCTGTGTATCTGAGTGATATAGGTAGCGTTCAGCTCGCTCATGCCGATGCGGATGTTTATGCGTATGCTGAGGGCAAACCGGCTATCCGCATTTCACTCGGCGCAGAGACGGGTACGGACATTCGAACGATGAACGAGAGGGTCAACGCCAAACTGGCCGAGTTGCAAAAGACTCTCCCGGAAGACGTGAAATTCGTTACCCTGTTTGCTCAGAAGGACAATGTCGATGAAATCTTCGCCGACCTGTCCCGTGAAACACTTATGGCCATCGCAGCCGTAATCCTCATCTGTACATTGGGATTAAACCTGCTGACTTCTTCATTTGTCGCTTTGGCTATCCCCGTCTCCGTTGCTATTGCCATGATCTTTCTTCCGATGCTTGGGGTCACCCTTAACCAAATTTCCGTGGTCGGGCTGATCATCGTACTCGGCATTCTGGTGGATGACGCGGTCGTCGTGAATGATAACATCGAACGCAGGCTTACGGATCTGGGAGAAACGCCGTCCGAGGCTGCCGTAAACGGCACCAAGGAAGTGGCGGTATCGATATTGACGGCCACGCTCGCGACCATTTCGGCATTTATGCCTCTGATGTTCCTCAGCGGAGATGTTGGCGCGTTCATCAAACCAATCCCGGTCGTGATTTCGTTGGCCATGCTGGCCTCCATGCTCATGTCCCTGGCCATCATCCCCATTTTTCGGGAATGGTACGAAACACGCAGACCCCGCAAGCGCAAGGATACAACGGCCAAACCAGCCGGGCTGCTGGGCCGCCAAATTCAGAGCTTGACTCATCTCTACTCCGGTAAAATCATGACTAAAGTTGTGAAAAGGCCGCTTTTTACCGGCCTCGCCGGACTGCTTATCGGAACAGCCGCCTATGGGCTTGTGCTGTTTACACCAATTGAGCTTTTCCCGGAAGCTGAGGACCCGCATATGACCATCAAGATTACAATGCCTGTCGGGACTTCGCTATCGGAAACGGACCGTGTGGTACAGGAAATCGCCGGTTGGGTAAGGCAGCAGCCGGAAACGGAGAAGGTGGCCTACGCCGCTGGAGGCGGCGCGCCGCAGCTTTACAGTGACCTGGATGGTAGCACTGCTTCAAAAGAAGGAGACATTTATGGTCAGATTACCGTTGTTGGCAAAGAACATAGCTTTGACCTCGACAAGACACCTGAAGCCTGGAGCAGGCATTTTGATGAATCCTATCCGGGAATTACGATTACAGAAAGCACTCCACGCCTCGGAATCCCTGTCGGCAAACCTGTATCTGTTCGTATTTCCGGCCCGGAGACCGGGGAGCTGCAGGCGCTTACCCAGCAGGTGCGCGAATCCATAGCCTCTATAAAGGGGACGTCAGGGATTACGGATGACATGGGAATCGAGCGTTACGCCCTGGACCTTGAGGTCCATCAGCAGGCCATGGACCAGTACCAGGTCAGCTATGCCGACTTGACCCAAACTCTGCTGCTGCTGAATGAGGGGCTGGACGCCAGCCAGTTTGATACCGGCTCGGAGCTGATTGACATCAAGGTGTACTTGAATAAGGATAATACAGACCCGAATGTACTGTTACAGCAGCTTAGCGTGACCAACGCCTCCGGTGTGCAAATTCCGCTGTCACAGCTTGTACAGGTCAAGCCGTCCTTTGCCATCCAGCAGA
Organism: Paenibacillus terreus; assembly: GCF_042138595.1. Taxonomy (NCBI): domain Bacteria; kingdom Bacillati; phylum Bacillota; class Bacilli; order Caryophanales; family Paenibacillaceae; genus Paenibacillus; species Paenibacillus terreus. Next base: position 129,188 of record NZ_JBHIRX010000003.1, read on the forward strand.
TCAGTCATTATAATCTGGAGCGGACGGTTACCGTGGAGGCGGATCTGGAAGGACGGACGGCCACGGATGCAGCTGTTGATGTACGTGCAGAGCTTGCGAAAATTTCGTTCCCGGAAGGATACTCCTGGGAAATCGGCGGTGAAACCTCGGATCAGAACGAAATTTTTGCCGATTTGGGCACACTGTCGATTGTTGTTGTCTTTTTGATTTTAATTTTGATTACGATCCAGTTCTATTCCATTTCAATACCGTTGATAATTATGACAACTGTTTATCTGGCAGCTGCAGGCGGCATTCTTGGGATATTCCTGACAGGGATGCCGATTGGCTTCATGAGCATTATGGGCATCATTGCGCTTGCCGGTATCGTTGTGCGAAACGGCATTGTGATGATTGAATTTATTGAGGATGCCCGCCATGAGGGGGCAGAGCTTGAAGATGCGGTTATACAGGCGACAGCCGCCCGTTTCCGGCCGATTTTGCTGACGTCACTCACCGCCATTGTGGGGATGATCCCGATCGCGCTGCTGGGCAGCCTGCTTTTCAAGCCGCTCGCGTATGCCATTATTTTCGGCCTGCTGTTCTCTACACTCCTGACATTGTTTGTGGTACCATCTCTTTATATGCTGATGGCTAAATACAAGCTAAGACGCAAACAGCGCAAGGAAAAGAAAGCCACTGCGGAGTTTGACGCTTCTGACACTAGGTATCTGCAGCAGTAAAGTATCGACTAGGTATCGCTGGGAGGAACACGAACTTGGATAACAAGAGGGATGATATTGTACAGGCGGCCATTCGGCTGTTCTCCAAAAAAGGCTTTGCTGCGACCTCTGTCGAGGAAATAGCCAAAGAGAGCGGGATGGCCAAGGCTTCCTTCTATAAATATTTTCAGGGGAAGCATGAGCTGCCTTTGGCTATCTGCTTCAAAATGGAAGAGGAAATCGGGAAAGATATTAAAGCTTTGTACAGCCAGACAGGCCTCTCATCCAGGGATAAGCTTCTTCGGTTAATTAAAATCTATCTGAATAACATTATCGGCAATAAAGTTTATCTTCTGATTATTACCGAACCGTTCCCGGCCAATACCCATGATGAGCCGACAAACGAGGCTTTACAGGAACATGAGAAGCGGATCTTTTTGTGGATTCGCGATTGTCTGCTTGATGTGTACGGCCCCGATGTGGAAGGACATATCTGGGATATCACATTTATTTTAATGAGCGTAACCTTTGAATATATCCGGGTGTTCGAAGAGCGCATGGAACAGAAAAGTATCGACAAGCTGGCAGACTTTTTACTTTATATCACCGATTCCCTGATTGCAGGAGTGCGTCAGCAAAGCGAGCCCCCCAGTTTCTTGTGGGGCTTGGAGGCCTGGTTTACCAGCAGCAGAGGATCTGACCCTCTCCAGGAAGGGAAAAAAATTGCCGGATTGCTCGAGAAATTGGAAGCGAAGCTTATGCGCCTAAGCCTGAGCGATAGCACCAGGCAGGAGTTTCTGGATATCATCAGTCAGCTGAGGAAGGAAACCTCGGCGGAAGATGCCTCCACCGGGCTGCTTAAGGCGCTGCTATCTTACCTGGAACGGCTGGATGAACTAAAGGAAGATTGTGCAAAGCTGAGAGATTTGTTGGGTTTGTGAGAATAATAAAGACGACTGAGCGTATTCAGTCGTCTTTTTATTTGAATATGAGTAAAATCAATTGTATTAAAGTCCGGATTGTTGCTTAAGGACCTCAGCCTTATCGACACGCTCCCATGGCAGATCCAGATCTGTACGGCCAAAGTGCCCATAAGCAGCTGTTTGCTTGTAGATCGGACGACGCAGATCCAGCATGCGGATAATACCCGCAGGACGAAGGTCAAAGTTGTTGCGAACCAGCTCAACCAGCTTATCGTCGCTGATTTTACCTGTTCCGTAAGTATCCACATTAATGGAGACTGGTGTTGCCACACCAATCGCGTAAGCAAGCTGAATTTCGACTTTATCGGCCAGACCTGCTGCAACGAGGTTTTTGGCAACATAACGCGCTGCATACGCTGCAGAGCGGTCAACTTTTGTCGGATCTTTACCGGAGAAAGCTCCACCGCCATGGCGTGCATAGCCACCATAGGTGTCTACAATAATTTTGCGGCCAGTCAGGCCTGCATCTCCTTGCGGTCCGCCAATAACGAAACGGCCGGTTGGATTAATGTAATATTTTGTTTGATCATCGAGCAATTCCGCAGGTACGACCGGCAAAATGACGTGCTCTTTGATATCCTTTTGAATTTGCTCCAGGGTTGCTTCCTCTGCATGCTGTGTGGACACGACAATCGTGTCGATACGTACCGGTTTGCCGTCTTCATACTCCACAGTGACCTGAGTCTTGCCATCCGGACGCAGGTAGTTCAGAGTGCCGTCCTTGCGGACTTCTGACAGACGGCGCGCAATGCGGTGAGACATAGCAATCGGCAATGGCATGAGTTCAGGCGTCTCGTTCGTTGCAAAACCGAACATCAAACCTTGGTCACCTGCGCCGATGTTTTCCGTCTCCTTGTCCATCTCAGCCGGATCACGGCTTTCCAAAGCAGCATTTACCCCTTGAGCGATATCGGGAGACTGTTCATTCAAAGAAGTAAGGACTGCACATGTGTTATAGTCAAAGCCGTATTTGGCCCGAGTATAACCAATTTCCTTCACTGTATTGCGTACAATGGATGGAATATCTACATACTCCGACTTTGTGCTGATTTCCCCAATGACCAGGACAAGCCCTGTAGCTACAGATACCTCACATGCTACACGTGCATTTGGATCATTAGCAAGGAATGCGTCCAAAACAGCGTCCGAAATCTGGTCACAGATTTTATCCGGATGCCCTTCCGTTACGGATTCGGACGTAAAAAGGTGACGGCCTTTTACAGACATGAATATTAAACCTCCCGCTAGAGAAATAATGATTATGACATATTTGACGTCGTACAGCATATGCAAGCATATGTTCAGCAGTGCCCAGTACAATTTTCCGTATAAAGAAAAACATCTAACGATGTATATTCAAAGAAGCCAGACCGCGTTTAACGGAAGTTTTTCTTGCGATTTCAGGAAGCTTATACCAAGAAGTTTATACTTTCTGAAATCTTCAAAAAATGAACCTTTTCCGAGTGGAAAAGGTTGCACAAGCCTCAACTGCCATATTATCGCATTTGAGATATGGTGTCAATTGAAATGAAACTATGGATGACATAAGTTCTTTATCAGCAATCAAGTGATTTGTTACATTAGACCAAGCTTTGTTAACTCACTTTCTGCACTTTGAATCAAGCGCTTGGTAATTTGTCCCCCAACAGACCCGTTTTGGCGGGAAGATAAATTACGCCACTCAACTGTACCAGCTCCTTGAGCTCCGCCCAATTCCCCTGCAAATTCAGTATCAAATGATCCGGTCGCCGAGCTTGCATATAAAGGGTTGTGTACCGGCAATCCTAATTCTGCGGCAATTTCATATTTCATTTCCTGCAGCACGCCCCGACTTGCAGGCACGATGTGATTACGGCGTTTTCCCGGCATTTGTGCCACCTCCATAGTGTAGTATGGTTATTTTGCCGAGAAAGAGCTGTGTTAAGACATGTACTTATTGTTAAAATAGGCAAATGAAATCAAGAAAATGAGTGCTACAAGAAAATGAAGTCTAATGATTTCTTTTTTATTGAACCGAATACCCTCCGCGAACCATGACCGTTACGTTATAAGTTTGCCCATCTTGGACTTGTATCCCTCTGCCGTCACGCGGGAAAGATAACAGATGATTTTTCTTTACCGCTTGATTATGGAATATTTCTGTACCATCTGTAATATCAATGGCCCCGCTGGCATCCATACTATATACGACAGCATAACCATTGCGGACGATGAACTCGGCACCCGCTTTGGCAATAAGCTTCTTGCCTGGTTTTAGTTCGACTACCTTAACTTCGTTATTGGCAGCAGGGGTAGTGTCAGTCGGTGCGCTCGCAGATGGAACGGTTGTCTTTGTTGTCTCATTTTTCGTATTTGATGTTGAATTACTGCTGCTCGAAGGAACATTTCCCCCAAGTGCTTTGGCGATCTGTTCATCTACATAACTTTTAGTAACAACCGGATCATCAGCCGTTCCCGGTTGCCCTCCATTAGACGCACCATTTGCAGGATTATTCAACACCGATCCCGCAAGGATGCCTCCGCCAATCAGAATAACTGCCAATGCTGCTTTATAACCGGATTTCATGTACTTCCTCCCACATCATTTTTAAGATTATCTCTTAACTTTGTAGATAGTTAACCCTATCATAATAGGTTTGTATAGAGAGGACAAGAAAAAATCCCCTGCGAGAGGGGATTGAGATCTTCAGAGCATTGATTAACCTTGTGCACCTGCTGCAGCGAGCCATGGCTTCTCATAAGCCATTTTTGCGTTATCCAGATTAGTCACAATAGTTGTCATTTGTTGTTTCAGAGATTCGAGTTGAAGCTCTGCTTGAAACACTTCATATTCTGTAGACATACCGAGATCAAAACGCTTTTTCGTCATGTCAAGAGCATTTTGTGCGCTTGTCATGGAAGCTTGCAGCTGTGAATATTGCGTCTCAAGCTCTTTAATTTGATTGTAGGTTTGACGAACTGCATCCTCCAACTGCTTTTTGGCATCTGCAGCGCTGATTTTTTTCAAATCAACATTTATTTCTTTGTTTTCATAGGCGTTGTTGGTACTTCCAGTAAAGTTGAAATAGTTAATATCCAGTTCAGCTTGCTCGATACCACGCTCAGCCATCCATACGGTAGGGCTATCAGCCTGAACACGTCCAACGTGGGCTTCTACATCGTCCTCAAACACTTCAAATTTAGGAATATCCGTCACTTCGTATTTTTGGTCAGCTTTATAACCAATTAGTGCATTTAAGGATCGGTAAGCATCATCCAAACTTTTAGCTGCTACCTCTTGTGCAGCCTTTTGTTGTGTCAGTGTATTTTGAGCTTGAGTTACATCATAGTCGCTGGCCATTTGGTTGTCGCGTTTGGTCTGTGCGATACGAAGCTTCCACTCTGCATCAGCCACATTCAAATCGGCAATACGTTTTTTCTCTATGGCATCAATGATGGCATTATATTTATTTTTAACCTGAAGACTCGCGCCATCTTTCTCGGTTTCCAATTTCTTTTGAGATATAGAATAGTTAATTTGCTGCTGGCTATAATTATTGAACGCCGCATTTGCTGCATCATTGGTTCCGTTGCGTGGAGGGATAAAGTCGATATCATCTGCTGCATCCTCCAGGCTGTTGTTTAGTGCCTTAAGAGACGTTTCCTGTGACTTGATGGAGTTGCTGTTACTAATCGCAAGCGCTACTGCATCCTTATAAGCAAGCGGTTCTGTATTCGTTTCATAAGTGGCATATGTGCTTGTAACAGCTGTTTCAAGTGGATTGAGGCTGTTTTGAGCAGCAGGTGCATTTTGATCAGTAGATGTGGTTGAAGCTGTTTCAATCTTTACAGTCGAAGCTGCTGCATCCCAATTTACTTTGGCGCCTAACGATTCACCAACAAAACGCAGAGGAACATAGGTTGAGCCATTTATTGACTTAGCAGGTGTAGTCAAAGCAATGGATTGCCCATTTTTATATGCAGTGGTGCTGTTAACTTGAAACTCAAGTGTGTCTGAACCTTTGGATGCAGTAATTTTGTGGTTCGCTTCATCATAGCTTACTTGAGCTCCCAGAGATTCAAAAATGGCTCGAAATGGAACCAAAGTTACATTATGATTTAATACCGGCTGCTGAGTATAAGATTGAGTCACTCCATTAATGACCACCTTAATGTTGTCAGCGGCTGCAGCAGAACCTACGCCCGAGACAACCGAAGATAGCAATACCGTGGACAACAAAGCGGAGCCTAGTCGTTTCATATCAAGGAATACCTCCAAATCTAAAAATAAAGAATGAAAAAGTATAAAATCACATAAAATTGTTCATATTATTGAAAAAAGGGTTCCATGAAGGAACCCCTTTCTCATTATTCAAAATGTGCTAAGAACTAATTACTTCTTGGTAACAGTAACTGTTTTAGAAGTAGCGTCGTAGTCAACAGTTGCTCCCAGAGCTTGTGCTACATAGCTCATAGGCAGCATTGTACGGTTGTTCTTAGTTACTGCTTTAACGTCCATGGTGATTGTAGTACCGTTAATAACCATAGTTTTAGTGTTCAGTTTGATGGATGCTACACGGTCACCCTTGATCAGAGTTACTGTGGAAGTAGCTTTATCAAACAGAATGTCTTTAGGTCCTACACCCAGAGCGTCAGCAACGTAACGAACTGGCAGGAAAGTACGAGAATTCTCGATGTAAGGAGCGACGTCAGCTGTTCTTGTTTCACCGTTAACAGAGTAAGAAGTGCTGTTAATTGTGAATACAGTTTTCAGCGTTTGGTCGTTAGGAGCTGGAGTAGAAACAGTTGCGATTGCTACTTTAGCAGCTGCATCGTTGTCAGCCCATTTCGTGTAAGCTTCAGTTTCAGAAACTGCGCTACCACGAACATCCAAAACAATGTCGCCTTCTGGAACAGTACGATCCAGATCAATAGTTACGCCAGATACAGTGATTGTGCTAGCAGTAGTGCTGTCAGAATCAATTGTGAACAATACTCTGTTATCGTCAGAAGCTCTTCTTACGTTGGTAACTTTCGCATCACCGGAAGTTACTTCAACTTTTGGAGTAGAAGTGAAGTATACACCGTTTGGCAGATCCAGAATCACTGTGCCGTCATCTTCCAGTGCTTCTGCTTTACCTTCAGTCAGCGTGAAGGAAGAAGCAGTTTGACCAGTAGCACCGATGATTACGTTAGGCTTGCTGGATGCTGCTGCAGTGATAGGGGCTACTGCTTTAGCAACAACTACTTCACCTTCAACACCAGCGTTGCCGCCAACAGTAACTTTCACATCACCTGTGAAGTTGCTGGCCAGTGCCAGTTCCAGATCTTCAAATTCCAGAGTTGCTTCGTCAGTGTCGCTGCTATTTCTTGTAACTGTGTACTTCGCAGTACGACGGTCTGTACCAGTGTAACCAGCAAACTTCAGTGTTACACCTTCGTCTTTGATTGTTTCTTTTCCGCCAGGAGCTTCAAGGTTACGGTAATCTGGGGAATACGCATCTGTATAAACCGCCTTATAAACAGGCTGCCAAGCAGCACCTTCTGGCAGTGTCAGTTCAAGTGTACGGCCGTTAACCAAGCTCTCGCCAATAGTTTCAGTCAACTTAATATCTGCTACTTCTTGCTCATCTTTACCTGCAGTGATTGTTGGAGCATCAGTTGCAGAAAGTGTGCTGCCGTAGTCGCCGTAAGTACCGATTTTAGCACTGCTTACGTTAGTGCTTGTTTTACCGGAAATACTAGCATTAATGTCGCCAGTTTTCACTGAGCTGGAATCATCAACCTCAAAATCGAAAGGAATTTCGAATTTGGTTGCTTTTGTTGATTTAGCGCCATCATACGTAATTACCAACTCACGGCCATTATCACCATTCGGATTAAATTTGAGACCTTTAGGATCAGCATCACCATAGATGACATCAACGTCATCACGAAGTGATGTCCAAGAATATCCGCTAGGCAGCTTGATTTTCACTTCTGTCGAAGTTGAGAATGCACCAGCCTTTGGCTCTTCCAGAACGATTTTTGGTGTGAATCTGTTATTGGAAGTATCCAGGCTTGAGAACGCCAGGTTCAGATCATCAGAATCGGTGATTTTAGCAACTGTTGCTTTACCAGCTGGGAATACGCTGGAAGACGAAGCTTCAAATGAAACTTCAGCATCATCGTTTTCGCCCTCATCAACCCAGATAGAACCCAGACGCAATGTAAATTTAGCTGGATCACCAGTTACTTCAGTGGTTTCACCATTGTAAGTTACTTCGATACGGTCCGAAGCAGTAAGTTTAGCTGAAAAAGCGCCTTCCTTAACGTTTACACCGTTATTAGTCAAGGAAACACCGTTTCCAGCACCTGTAATTGGGAAAGAGGCGAAGTCATAAACTACTTTATTACCTTTACTGTCAGTAAGGGTGTTGTAAGTACTCTCAGTTACACTGGATTTGGCTTGCTCTTTAGTCGCAATATCATAATCCAATTTAATTGCAACGGAATCACCCTTAGTAAGGGTAGTGCCTTCAGGAATTGTAAATGTTACAGAACCCATTTGGACAACTCCACCGTCGCCAACAGTTGGAGTGTTAGTAGGCTTGATTTCTCCGCCGCCAGCAGCGTGGATAGCAGTTGGAGCAGTCAGTGCTGCTACAGGTGCTGCTACACCAGCAACCAGAGTTGCAGTAGCAAGCACGTTGATCATTTTCTTGTTAAACTTTGTCATAACCTTTTTTTCTCCTCCTTGAATATCATGCAATGCAATATTCTTTTCTTTGTGTCGGATCTTGTCACTCATCAGTCGTTACACCTCCTTTCCGAGCTCTCATAACCCTTATAAAATGATATCTGTGACAATATCACAGAAGCTTGGAATCAAGATAATAAAGAAAGCGTACATATCACAACTTACTCCAGTATTATACAATGTCATTACAATGTCGTAAAGAATTTTTTTATCACTTTTTGTCTTTTCGAGATTGTAACCCCTCTGCATCATACTCACACAATTAGACGTGGCGAGTTTCTAAAAAGTTGCGTCCTTTTAAAAAAAGTTTTTGATTTTTTTAAAAAATATGTATCCGCCCTCTTACAGTCATAATTATACTCCAAAGCCTTATCTAGCGTCATCCAACAATTATTCCCTACCTCTCCTAATATCTACAAAAAGAAGGTGCAGAATAATGCGTATAGGGGTTAGAACGCATCATTCTGCCCAGGAAAGGTACGACAAATATAAAGTAAGACACATATAAGAACACCAGACTGCCAATTGCTCGGATATCGGAAGCCTCATATCAAGATATGCCAAGCAGACAGCTATTATTCTACTGATTTACAACGGTTACCTGTGCACCATCATTAAGCAGGCTTGCGCCCTTCACAACGATCTGCTGGCCTTCGGAGAGCCCTTCAGTTACTTCAACCTGCTCTGCGCTCTCTTCTCCGGTCTGAATCTTCACTTGTTTGGCTACATTTCCTTCTATTATATATACAAACTTTTCGCCAGCCTTTTCAGAGATAGCCGCCTGTGGAACAAGCAGACCTTCCGCTGCCCCGGACTGGATATACACATTGGCAACCATACCTGCTTTAAGCGTATTGGAAGTATTTTCTATAGAGATTTCAACTGGATAAGCCTTCAGATCCTGATCCATGACAGAGTTGATGGCCGTGACCTTGGCGTTAATATTCTTTTCCAAGGATGGGATTCCCACTTTCACAGAGGAACCAACTTTGACGTTCATCATTTCAGACTCAGCCAAATTCACCTTCACAAGGATCGGATTTGTATTTGCAATCGTGACAACAGATGACTGAGAGCTCACAATCTGACCAACATTTCCGTTGACAGCCGAAATAGTCCCGGACATGGGAGCTTTCACCGTAGCATCGGTCAGCTGGCTGCGAGCTGTCTCAAGGGCAGACCGCGACTGTTCAACATTAGCCTTCGCGACATCAATGCCTGCTCCTTTACGAGCCAGTTCAAGTGACTTCAAAGAGTTTTGGTATGTCGTTTGAGCACTTTCCAATGAAGATTGGGCGTTGCTCAGCGTCAGCTTGGCATTATCCAGCGCGCTTTGCGCCTGTCTTGCTGTGGTCTGAGCCTGCTCCAGCTCTGTCTGGGATACAGCACCTGCCGCAAACAGCTGTTGTGTGCGGTTCAGGTTATTCTGCGCGTCGCGCAGAGAGCTTTCAGCGTCCTTAATCGAGTTATTCGCCTGATCAATGGAGCTCTGCTGCTGAACAAGGGCAGCCTTCGCCTGATCGACGCTGGACTCCGCCTGCTGCACCGACTGGTCGGAGCTGCTTTGGGCCTGCTTCAGGTTGGCAAGAGCAACGTTGTAGGATTCCTGGGACTGCTTGATGTTGTCCCTGATATCCTTCTGGTCAAGGGTAAACAGTACCTGACCCTTGCTTACAGTCTGACCGATTTTCAGATTGATGCTCTGGATCGTACCGTTGATTTTCGGTGCAACCTGAACGGTTTTGTTGGGCGCCAGAGTACCGACAACACCTGCCTGTGCCTCAATGCTGCCTCTCGATACTTTGCCAACTTCAACAGACACGGCTGTTTGCTCCGCTGGCGCGGCCGCAGGGGGTTCAGCTCCCCCCGAGCAGCCGGTCAGCGCAATGGACAAGGCCAGAGCCGAGGCCGATAACAATACTACGCTTTTTTTATTCATGGTTTTCCCACCTCACTATGTCCTGCTTTATCTATTAGACCTGTAAACTGTTTTGCTGAAGCTTCGCCTGCTTCTTTGCTTCTCTTTTCTGCTGGCGTTTCAACTTGCGGTTATTGCGTCTAATTGTAATATTATCAAGCAAAATATATACGACAGGGATCAGAATCAACGTAATGATAGATCCGAAAGAAAGGCCAAATACGACGACGACGGCCATAGGCGCCATGGATTGGTTTGCCGGGTCGCTGGAAAGCATCATCGGCAGCAGGGCAAGAACGGTCGCAAGCATGGTCATCAGGATTGGCCGCAGCCGCTCGGATGCTGCCAGCAGAATCGCCTTTTCCCGCTCCATTCCTTCCTTGCGAAGCTGAATAACAAAGTCAATCATGACAATTGCATTGTTAACAACAAGCCCGACGAGCATGATATATCCGACAAAGGCCATTACACTCAAGGCGGTCCCTGTCAAAACCAAGCCAAGAACAACACCTATAAAGGTCGGCGGGATCGAGAACATAATAACAAATGGTGTAAACAAGGACTCGAATTGCCCGGCCATAACCATATAAATCAGTACTACGGAGAGCAATACGGCAATCCCCAGACTTACGAAGGATTCCATCATTTGCTCAGCTTCGCCGCCGCCTGTATCCGCAGAATAGCCTTCAGGCATCTGCAGATTATTCAACAGCTTAGTCACATCCTGGTTGACGCCAACTGTATCTCTGCCTTCAATGTCCGCCGTAATCTGAACTTGGCGCGTCTGATTCTCACGGCTAATCGTGACAGGAACCTCCGCCTTTTTCAGAGTTGCCACTGATGAAAGAGGTACATCAAGTCCCTGGGCGGTCGTAATTCGCAGCTTTTCCAGGTAAGAGAAGTCCTGTTTATATTGCTCAGGCAGTGAAATCTCTACGTCAATCTGATCGTCCGCAGTACGATAGGTCGTTGCAACCGAGCCGTTGAATGAGGTACGAACCGCCGAAAGAATCTGGGATCCGGACAACCCGTACTGGGCAGCCATCTGACGGTTGATCGTGACTTCATACTCCTCACGAACGGTATCCAGCGTGCTTGCAACGTTAACTGCGCCCGGAATATTTTTAACTTGCGCAACCATTTGATCCGAAAGCTCTCTAAGCACATCCATATCGTCACCTTTAAGGTTGATCTGAACGGGAGAACCGGCAGAAAAACCTTCGGCTGCACTGATCGTTACCTCCGCATCCGGAATATTGCTGATTTTACCCCGCAGCTCGGATACGATTTGATCCGTGGAACGTGTACGTTCGTCAACAAGGGTAACGTCTATTGTCGCAGCGTTGGTCGGGTTGCTCATACTGTATCCGCCAGCTGAGCCGACGGTAGCCGTCATCTTATCCAGCTCGGGAATATCATTTATTTCCTTTTCAATCTGCTGAGTAACCTCTTCGGTCTGCTTCAGCTTCGTTCCGTCAGGCAGTTCTACCTTAACGTTAAATTGCCCCTGGTCTGAGCTCGGAATAAACTCAGCCTTAACGAACGATGCCAACAGCCCGGCACCAATGAACATAAGAATTGTAATAGCCATTACCGTTTTACGGTGATGAATGCTCCATTTCAGCGTTTTGGTGTACCCACTCTTAAACTTCTCAAAACCGATATTGAACCATACGATCGGATTGAAGCCTCGGTAAGTGCCCGACGTATAGATTGATTCATCAGGAACTTTCGGCAAGAATTTGGAACTGAGCATCGGAACAATCATAAGGGAAACAACCAATGCCGCGATATGGGAGAAGATAACCGTCAATGCCAGCGGCTTGAACAATTCTCCTGCGATTCCCTCTACGAATACAACCGGCAGGAAAACGACAATCTGAGCAAGCGCAGACGCCATAACGGCATTACCCACCTGCTTGGAACCATCAATGGCACCCTGCAGCATGCTTTTTCCTTCATGCCGCTGCCTGAATATGTTCTCGATGATAACGACCGCAAAGTCTACAAAGGAACCCAATCCCAGCAGCAAGCCGCTAAGCGATATAACGTTGATCGTCTGACCCGTAAAATACATCATCGCAAATGTAGCAACAAATGAGATCGGAATGACGATGGCAGCAATAAGGGTCGAGCGAGTACTGTTCAGGAACAGTAAAAGCACGGCGGCCGCAATTATAAGGCCAAGTATAGCATGTTCCACCAACAAATGGACCGAATCACTGACCGGTTCGGAAGAATCCGTAACCATCTCGAGCTTGGTTCCCTCCGGAAGGTCCTTACGGATCGAATCCAGACTTTCCTTTACAGCAGTCGCAATCTGCAAAGTATTGCCACCAGTTGCTTTCGTAACCCCAATATTGATACTCGGTTGCCCGTTGTATGTAGAAATAGAGGTTACATCATCATAGGAGTCTTTTATTGTAGCAATTTCTTTCAGCCTAACGATGCCCGAGCCGACTGCAATTGGAGTTTCCCCCATCTCGGAAACAGCCTGGTACTCACCCTGAACGCGGATTTGCACCTCGGTGCTCCCTTTAGTCACCGCACCAGCGGAGCCAGCCAGGTTATTAGCCGACAGCGCCTGTGTTACCTGATCCAACGTAATTCCATAGCTCTCAAGCTTTGTAGGGTCAAGCGTAATACGGACCAGACGGTCTTGTCCCCCCGCAACGCTTACTGAAGCAACCCCTGAAATCCTTTCGAGCTTTGGCTGGATAATGTCCTCTGCAATAGGTCTTAGTGCATTGACATCCCGATCCCCCGTGAAAGCCAGATTAATGATAGGCGTGGAGTTCAAATCCAGCTTCATAACCCGAGGGGAATTGGCTGAATCGGGCAAAGAATCCCTGACTTTGTCCAGGGCATCCCGAATATCCAGAGTAGCCTGATCGAGATCTACCCCCCAGTTAAACTCGATCATAACCATAGATGAGCCTTCCTGCGATTGCGAGCTGATCGTATCCACATTCTCTACCGATGCAAGACTGCTCTCAATCGGCTTGGACACAAGCTCCTCAACTTCCGAAGGTGTGGCCCCTGGCACACTTGTTACAACTGCCGCGATAGGAAACTGCATATCGGGCATCTGTTCAACAGGAAGCCTCAACGAAAAAATACCGCCGCCGATAAGCAAAACCAGAACCAGCATAAAGACGGTTACGGGACGGCGTATTGAAAACTGTGACATCTCCTCACTCCCCATATGATCTCTATATATAAGTATAGATTGCCATACCTTCGATACTACGTGTTAACCAGCAAGGAAGTTTCAATAAGGCAGGCAAAATTTATATATTTTTTTAGAACCATTACAATTTAAAATAAATGCTCAAAACTAGGCCCTTGCCACCTATTATGGCATAGTTCGCTCAGCCTAGTCAAATGCCTCTAATTAGCAAAAACACCCCTTTCATGCTGCATAAATTTCGGAATCATTTGTGCAGCATGAGGGGTGCCTTCATCTGTTACATCTTAGGCAGTTTCTTCTGATCAACCATGATTTTTGCCATAATGATCGCGGCATCTCCACGAAGCATCAGGGACTTGGGATTGAACATGGCGCCTTTTTTCGGATCATTCGGATCTAGTGGTGAACCGTTGATAAATCCTTTTTTCGCAATAGCGAGAATAGAAGCCTGTGCATAGTAATCAATATTTGAAGTGTCCTTGAAATACTTTGTAAGGCCTTTCTGGATTTTTGTACGATCTGTTTCAAGCTTCATATTTAATGCTTTTGCTATAATAACCGCTGCGTCCTGACGGGTAATTACATTATCAGGTTCAAAAACTCTTGGCTGTGATCCTTTTACAATCCCTGCACGTGCTGCCGTCTCAATATAACGGAAATCCCACAGGTTATCTGTGTTGACATTCGCAAGTGAATCTGGCACGTCATCAAAATGTTTTGTTCCGCTATAGTTCAGCGGAATTTGCAAGCCTTTCACGATCATCGCCGTAAATTCGCCTCTTGTAATGTTCACATCCGGTCCAAAACGCTGCAGCGGATCAATCGGATTCATTACGCCTTTGGCGTAAATCGCCTCAATATGGTCACGTGCGTACGGGTGGGAAATGACGTCCTGATAATTTTCTCCCAGCTTGGCGACAACATAATAGCCAAATCTGTCAAACGGCACTTCGATTGTATGTTTCTTCGCATCCACAATACCGCCAACATTTTGCCATTGTCTAATGTCCGGATCAAAGTGGAAGGCCGTCACCTGTTTGCCTGCCTCCTGCGCAACATTGTCATCATATTTCAGCGTTAATGTTGCACGCTTGGAAGGCACAAGTTCATTCTCCGGATTTCTCCAAAAGAAGTTCTTCACCAGATTGTTGGCTGTTTCGGATCTGTCAGAGAGCTGGTACGGATCTGCTCCATATTTTACGGGATCATATTCTTCTGTATCAATATTATCCGCAGCACCTGCATCAATCCAATAAACCGGGCTCGTTTTGGAGAAGCGCTCAGGGAAGTTTCTGCTTGAGAAGTACTGGGCTCCCTGGCTCACCAGATCGTCAATATCCACCTGGTTCATATCAATTTCAAATTCATGACGGTCAACTACCCCATCTTCACTGTTTGCAATAGCGAAATAAAGATTATGACCTGAGAAAACCTGGTTTTTAAATTGTTGAGGCTGATCGTAATCCCGGCGGATCAAGCTTGTCCCTTTAGCGAACTTGAGCTGGACAGCCCCATCGAATATTTTAAGTGAGTTTTTCATTGTAGACATGTATTGTGCGCCGGGAATATTAGTTGGAACATAAGTTACTTTAATAGTCTGTTTCAGTTTTTCGTCCCCGACTGTAGCCGTAATATCGATTTTCGTTTCCTTGTTCGGTTTCAGATCGGTAACGATCGCCTTCCAAACAGAGGTTTTGTCATTCTCGCCGTCATATTTACCGTCAAAATCAGCGTCAAAGCTTGCTTTTTCCGCTTGTATCTTGTTAACGACTACACTGTCTGCATTCCCGGCATCTACAACGACTTCCACAAAGTTTTGATTCACCAGCCGTTTTTCAGGCAATGGTCGAAGTACATCAAAGCTTGTGGACTGACCGGTTATTTGCAGTCGATAGGTTGCTGAAGGGCCGCCTTTACCATTGTTGTACAGCGTGAAGTTATAAACAAGATTCGATCCATCCTGCGGAATGGCCTGATTTCTCAGAATAAAGCTGAAATACTGTCCATCTGGATGATAGTAAACAATAAGATTATCATATGACTTGCCATTGCTATTGTACTCCTTCTTGCTGTTGTCATCAGAGAAGAATTTATCATTCAAAGTCCAGTTAATTTCATCAAATTTAGGATTGGAGGATTTAATCTCCAGAATGTAGTTATCCTTGCCGCTGAGTAGGCCCAATTCGGTTTCTACATTATTTTTCCCACCCAAATCAACAAAGTCAAATGTCCCTATGACGTTCATTGCCTTGTTGCTTGTGCTGTAAACCCCGTTGCTGCCCACAAAGCTTGGATCAGCTTTCTTCGGAGCAATCTCATCGTAGTCTGGCGTTATCCCTAGCTTGTCAACCACACTGTAAGGAATTACACCCTTGTCATCCAGTACAGGAATAGTAGGCACATTGGTTTGCGTAATATTTACCTTTACGGTCTTTTCATACGCATTCGTTCCCGATTTATACACAAATTTGATTTCATTCACGCCTGTAGTCAAGGCTTTGGCTGCCTTAGCATTGTCACCGCTCGCAAGCTTGAACTTGGTATTGTCTGACCCATTTTTTTCTAAGTTAACAAGCACGTTGTTGATATACAAATATACCGTACGGGTTGCCCCATCCGTGTACACTATATCTTTAGCTGGATTGGCGATGTTAAATAACTGGCCAGCAAAATAACCTACTGCTTCGAGTTTTTTATCGTCGGTCGCTCTTGAAGTATCAAGAGGGATATTTTGTCCGTCATACAACGTATCGAATTTTACGTATGGTCCATAAAGCAAATTCAATTTAACACTAACTGGGCTCCCAGTACCCGGACTCAAGTCAAAGTTAATGGTTTGAGAGCCTTCAGAAGCAAGCTGCTCCAGAGCCACAATAAACCTCTTGACTCTGACCGTAGCGCCATTAATCGTTTTGTTCTCGTATCTGCTATCGACATTTTTCATTGTCGTACCTGCTGGTGTTTGAATAGTAGTGGAATCAGTCCCGTTCACTACAATGATTTCAAAGCCGGCCGGCAGACTGGATACGTTGGTGCTTACCCCGGCGGTTGCCGATCCAGTAAGATTGAATGCTTGTTCCGGAGTAGTTTGTGCGGAATAGCCCGACAGATAGTTCACTTGATAAATATAAGGCTCGCTAGCGTTGCGAAGCGTGAAATAGAATATTTTTGCATCCGATTTCACGGGCGCACTGTTCGGATCAATGGTTGTATTTGCTTCCAGCTGTACACGTGTCTGATTGTAAATATTGCCTGTAACAGGCACATCTATGGAATATTCCGCAACCAGATAATCGTTATTTGGACTCACCGTAACGTTGCTCGCATTTACACTGCCCGTTCCTGTTGCACCACTGGAAAATTGATAGTCAATCGTGACTGCAGGATTGGTTACGGTACCAGTCACCGGAATAAGTACCTTGCCTGTCATTTTAATCCCGTTACCAGCACCAGTTACGCTATAGTCCGGTGAACTGGACAAATCAGCGGATGCTGCTTGGGTCCCCTGCTGGAGAAAAGTATCATAAAAAGTAGCTTTTCCGTTGTAGTATGTTACCTCGCGTGTGGTTTCGACCATTTGGTCCCCATTATACACACGGATGGTAATCAGGTTTTTGCCAGGCTTCACCGGTATATTGGAAGCCGTGAATTTGTAATCATTATAGCTGGATGTGGTATAAGTCCAGCTGTTGGTTTTTCCGTTATCATCCACAAGTACAACGACTTTATCAGCATTAGGCGCTTTACCGGTGATGATAATTTTGTCGCTGGTTGAACCGTCGCCCATCAGGACGGCAGGTTTTGTTTCAGACAGTTCTACAGCAGCCTTATTGCCCAAAGCCGCTTTGAGATCATACAACATAGGACCATTACGATATTCAATATAAATAGAGTCCTGAATTTGCGATGAATTTTGTTTACTTTGGAATGTAATCCGGTTTAATCCTGAAAACAGTTTGATATCGGTAACTTTTATACTGGAGCCGCTGACATCAATGCCTGTGGCTATCCCTTCAGAAGAATTAACGACAGTGTACCCGTTCGCTGTTTTGGACAGCTGGAATACACTATAAGTTATCGAATTGCCAATAACCCCGTTGATGGAACCTGTAAGCGTAACACGGTCGGTGTTGACTACACGTGAAGATGTATTCTGATCATAGTTCTCTCCAGGGAAAATAAAATAAGTTCCCGAGGCAGCCTCCGCCGTACCCATCCAAGCTGTCGGCACCAAGGTTACCAATAAGGCGACCGTCAGCAACATGGAAAGCATTTTTCTCAACTTGATTGTCCTCCTTTGATTCAGCCGTACCTTTTTGGCACGTAATGAGTGCATAGTTATTTATCGGTCAGGGGTATCCAATTTTTTAGGCTTTCCCTAAAAAAGGGAAAGTTCCTTGTAACGGCGCGGGTTCGCAGCATCTCCTTTAACAACGGAAATAAAAAAAGCCCTAAAACTCCGTTAATCCGGAGCCTAGGGCTTCACTGAAACTTTCGCTAAATACAGTCTGTCTTCTTTGCAGGTGCATCGATAAAAGGTTTTTATTATAATTTCGAACGGGATTCATCCGGCTTCACCCGAAGGCGAAGCAGCAAGTTGATAATCGGCTTTTTTGTTTTACTAACAAGTCCAATCACTTCAGCACCAATCTGCAGGAAGAACATCATGATACAGATGACAACAAAAGTAACCCAGTTAGCTTCAGCCATCGCTGCCGACGTCTGAATGACTGCCAGTACACCGAAGAAGGCGGCAATGCCATAAATAATTAGTACAGTCTGTCTGTGGCTGAAACCGAGTTCGCGCAGACAGTGATGAAGATGTCCTTTGTCCGGAGAGAAAATCGGCTTCTTCTGCAGCTTGCGCCGCACGATGGCGAAGAAGGTATCCGACAGCGGAACACCGATAATAATCAGCGGGGTAATAAAGGATACAACCGCGATTTGTTTATATCCAAGGAGTGACAGCATCGCCAGACAGAAGCCCAGAAACAGCGAGCCTGTATCTCCCATAAAAATTTTAGCCGGGTGAAAGTTAAAGAATAGAAATCCGATAATGCTGCCCAGCAGCACCAGACACAGCAAAGCGACAGGCACATTGCCCATCAGCATGGACATCACAAAAATGGTACCGATGGCGATGGCGGACACACCGGCTGCAAGCCCGTCCAGTCCATCAATCAGGTTAATAGCATTCGTTACGCCAACGATCCAGAAAATGGTCAGCGGAACGGAAATCCATATCTCCAGCGAAGAGTAAGCATCCATAAACGGAATATCCACAAAATCAACGCGAATATCAAATCCGAAAACAACGATGCAAGCGATACCGATTTGCACCAAAAATTTGAGTTTGGCATTCAGATCGAAGCGGTCATCCAAAGCGCCGATGATAACAATCATGGCCCCACCGATCAAAAAGGCAGCAATGAAGTTCGTATCCCGTGATGTCAGTACCCCTTCCGGTATGAGCGGCAGCAGCGCCAGCGTCGTTAAAATAAATGCCAGAAATATTCCCAACCCTCCCAGGCGAGGCATGATTCTGGTATGAACTTTACGGGCGTTCGGCACATCAACGGCCCCCACCTTGACAGCGAACTTTTTTACAAGCGGCGTTAAGGCCAAAGCCAGTGCCAGTGCTGCGATAAAACCAATGATATAGATCGGCAACATTTGATCATTCGACCCCCATTTTTAACGTGAATCTTTTTCACCGTTACCTTTACCATGTGAAGATTTGGTGAAAATGATCCAACCGCATTGAATTATACTCCGATCAAAAATAAATACCAACCTTTATTTTATGGCAATTTAGGTTGTTTAAACGCCATATTTCCGCTTATCGGCCCATTTTCGTCACGTTTTCTCTTGCACGCAGCACTTTCACTGCGAATTTTGGCAGCGCAAGCATCCTTTTATACCGGCTTGGCTCCTTTAGCAGACGATAAAACCATTCGAGCCGCAGCTTTTGAAAGACTACAGGAGCCCGCTTCGTTTTCCCGGAAATGACGTCAAAGCTGCCGCCTACCCCCATCATCACAGGCACGCCCAAACGTTCCTTGTGTCTGGCAATCCACGGTTCCTGCGTCTCCGCTCCGCGCGCTACAAACAGCAGATCGGGTGCGGCCTCCCGTATGGTCCGGATCACCTCTTCATCCTGCTCTGGCCCAAAAAATCCATCCCTTATACCGCATATCGCAACTCCGGGATAAAGCTCCTTTAACCTGGCGGCTGTCGCCTGAATCACTTCAGGGGTCGAGCCGAGCAGGTACGCTTTCCAGCCGCGGGTTTCTCCCACCTTGAACAATTCGTGCATCAGGTCAAATCCGGCCACTCGCTCGGCCACGGGCATGCCCGCCACCTCTGCCGCCCAGACAACGCCGGTGCCGTCAGGCACGAGCAGCTCCGCATCCAGCATCACCTTCAAGTAATCAGGCTCTTCCAGAGCTTTCATGACCATAATCGGATTGGCTGTAATGATCTGATGAGGCTTGCCGGAATCAACAGCCTCTGTCAGCCACGCTACGGTGTGCTGCATGTCGAGCCTTGATACCGGTATTCCAAAGATCGGGACTGTCGGAACAGTTTGCTGCTGCATCACTTTCAATCATCCTTTACGACTCAAATATTCGATAATATGCCGTGCAGGCAGCCGGGCTTCCTGGCGCAGCGTTTGAATAGCTGCTGCACGGCTGCCCCGCCAGGCTTCACGGCCATCAAGCAGCGCACTCGCCTCTGCCGCAAGCTTGTCCCCGCTAAGCGTATCCGATGAACCGACTGGCTCGCTTCCAATCCTGCTCAGAAAATGATTAATCTTCGGGTCATAAGATATGCCGAGCAGCGGAACCTCTCTGGAAGCGGCATAGATAAGACTGTGGAGCCGCATGCCGATAATAAGGTCACATCTGCTGACCTCCAAAAGCATTTGCTGCGGGTCCGTGATCTCTTCCTCCACGCTGATGCTGCTCCCATTGGCAGCGACATCGCCCAATTGTCCAAGAACATATCGGGAGGCCTCGATGTCATCGGGCAGGTGGAAAGGGAGGAAACGCAGATGCACGGGACGCTTGGCACTTAGCTTGCGCAATCCGTCGGCAATGGCCTTCAGCTCTCTTCTTTCCTTATCCCAATAACGTACCGAGATGCCGATAACCGGCATGCCGGTAGGAGACCATCCATTTGCACCGGAATCCGCGTTCGCGGGCAGCGGAAGCCCCATCACGGGATCAGGGACGACGTTCACGGAGGAACGCTGCACTCCCATCGCCGCCAGCAGATCCGCCGACTGCTCATCACGCACCGATATATATTTACAACGGTTGAATACTGACTTAATCAGCGGGTAAAACCATTTGCGCTGCACCGGACCAATTCCCTGCGCATAGACAAACGTCGGCTTGCCTGCCCACTGTGCCAGCTTTAATATGGCCAAGTAATAAGGTATCGTTTTGGGGCTTGTGGCATCCTGCAGCAGGCTTCCGCCTCCGCTGATAAGCCCCGAGCTTTCTCGTATGGCCGCCCTGACCTCCTTCAGGCTCATCCGGTGTACCGCACGCACGCCATACATTTTCTCCGTCCATGCGGGATCGGAAGAGAGCACGATGGGCTGGACGGTTACCCCGGCTTGCTTACCCGCTTCCTCGAGGGCTGTTAAAATCGATTTCAGGACAGCCTCATCTCCGCTGTTGCGGAAGCCATAATAGCCGGAAATTACAATTTTCGGAGCCGAGGAGACCATCTAGTCCAAACTCCTTCCAGCACCCGCCATACGACTGCGCCAATAATACCGATAATAAGGCCCATGCCCAGACCAAGCAGTCCGCGAATCAAGGAAATCAGAATCGGAGAATGGATATGGGCAAATGTATCCACCATCGACAGTTGTCCGATGACAGCAACAATCATTACATAAACCGCTTTACGGTATCTAAGTGCCGCAAATGCTCCGACAATAAACAGCGGATGTGCCATCAGGAATTCCTTGGTACGCGGTCTCACACCAAACGTATTTTCCATAAACGTACGGAAGGCCAGCTCGATTGAAGAGACAGAACCCGCATTTCCCGTACGGGAGATATAGTAGTAACCGGCCGCCGCTGCAATAACCAGCGCAACAATCATCCATACCGTAATAGGCATCCGCAGCAGCTTCGGAATTTCCGTTTTAAGAGAGATTCCTCTATAGAAGAACAAATACACGGCTACCAGAAAAATAGGAGCAAAGTGCAGCAAGCTTACTCCCCTGAACTGATCAAGCACAAGACTGTAAGTGATGTTGTTCAGCAGTGCAATAACAAAAGGTACGGCTGCCAGCGACAAAATCGAAGTCTGCGCATACAGAAGCACGGTTTTGCCAAGTCGGCTTCCCGTAGAAAGTCCAGAATTTTGATCGTGAAGTGCCGATATTTTTCGCACAGCCAGCACCGTAGCCACTGTAGGACCGCTGATCGCAACAGCCAGTGCGAGCGCCTGCTCCATCAGACTGGAATTCAACACATACAAGCCAGCGCAGCCGATGAGGCCGAGGGCAAAAGCAAGCAGCGTCAATGCAGGGAGAAAATAGGAAATCATAATGGCAGTCAGTGCAACAGCACCCGCAACAGCCACCATTTTAAAATACCGCTGCGTTGGAGAATCGCTTACCTGGAAAGGCTCGGCTTGTCCAATGGTAAAGCCGTTATTCTCTATACGCTGTACAGCATTGCCGGGCGCAGCCAGCGAGTGCACCAAGTTATCGACAGAGTCTTTCACCTTTGCTTCGGCAACACTGCGGGTAGGGACTGTGTTTAAATAGATAATCCGTATATTTCTGTCCTTGGTTGCCAGAACAAACCGGTCGGCAATCGTCTGAACATCCAATGACGAATCGGCTTCGCTCAGTGAAATCAGACGGACCACGTTATAATCGATCAAATAAGCAAGCTTGTTAAAGCCAAGCTGAGGAGCTTTCAGGCCTTCGATGGCCGCCACGCCGATGCCATGCTTGTTCAGCAGTTCGGCAAAAGCGGTAATGCTGTTCAAATCAGCATCATCATGGAAGCCCTTGACAGACTCGCCCTCAAACAAAATGCGCTTTACCCCGTTGGCCTCAAAATTGGCAAGTGTGCTTTCCACCAGCTGCTGGTTGTACGGCAGGCTGTCCGTCATCCGTGGCATAATGTTAAAGCCTTTGGAATGGAGCATCGCCATGGCAACCGGGTCCGGCTGCATGGGCTTCAGGGAAGCGTCCTCGGGAGAGGTTTCAATGACAAGACCACTTCGGCCTTCATAGCTCCACGGGTTAACCGCAATGCCCAGGCTGACAAAGGTCTCTTTGATCATCGGTGTGTATGCATCCGCATTTTCCTTGTTCAAAAACTGGACATAGGTATAATTCTGATTTTCCGGCACAGGCTGTCCGGTCATGCGGGAAACGTCTTTTTCATTATAAGTTACAATACGGCGGGCCTTTTCCAGATCACTCAAAGTGCTTTCGAACAACGCCATGGAAGTGACGCCCGCTTCCTTCAGCTTGTCTAGCTGTTCATTCAGATAATCCTGGGGACGTGCCTGATAAGATGCGGCGTCCGTCAAGTCACGGTAATCAAATACAAATTCAACCGATTTGGCTGTTCTCTCTGTTTGCAGTCGGTCGCTGATGACCGGCATAGCCGCAATCAGACCGATTACGACCACGGCCCACAGCCATTTGCGGGCGCGGGTATTCCAATACTGCCATTTCTGATACACCAAAGTACCTCCTCATCATTCGGCGTCAAATACAAAGCGTTCCGTTAGAAACAGCTTGTACTGCACACCCTAAAACGAACTTCCGCTCAGGCCAGGCCACGGCTGCGGATTCACCATGAAATTCCAGTTCAAAAGCAGATGACCTCTCCCGGCTTGCTGCCCATTGCCGTGAGAGGTCACCGATGTGTTCCTGCTTTTGTTCTTAAGCGTCTACACGGGACATAACAGCTTCCACCAGACGCGTAATCTTGTCCTCCGCATCCGGAGTGGATGAGCCGCGTACCGCAAAATACACCTTGATCTTCGGCTCAGTCCCCGATGGACGCAGGCAGAACCATGAACCATCCTCCAGCATGAACTTGAGGACATTCTCTTTCGGAAGTCCATCTAGCCCTTTGGAGTAGTCCAACACTTCCTTAACCTTCACACCTGCAATTTCATCGGCCGGGTTATTGCGCCACTGGGTCATCAGGGACTGGATTTTCTCAACCCCGTCTTTCCCCTTCAAGGTTCGTGACTCAAGTCTTTCCTGGAAGTATCCGAACTTCTCATACAATTCCTCCAGGACATCATACAATGTTTTCCCTTGTGTGCTGTAATAGGCGGCGGCTTCAGCGATCAGCATCGCAGCCAGAACGGCATCCTTGTCACGCGCATAGTTGCCGGCGAGATAGCCGTAGCTCTCCTCGTAGCCAAACAAATAGGTATGGCTTCCGGTTTTATCGAATTCATTCATCAGCTCGCCGATATATTTGAAGCCAGTGAGCGTGTTAAATACGGTTGCGCCAAAATGCTCGGCAATGACGGCCCCCATCTCGCTAGTCACAATCGTTTTGACCACTGCCCCGTTTTTCGGCAGCTTGCCTGCTTCTTTAAGCTGGTTCAGCAAATAGTATACCATAATTGCACCGGACTGGTTGCCGGAAAGAACCACATATTCGCCGCTCTTGTTTTTTACAACCGCACCCATGCGGTCGGCATCCGGGTCTGTTCCGAGCAGAAGATCCGCCCCGATTTGACTGCCAAGCTCAATAGCCAGCTTAAAGGCATCGCGTTCCTCCGGATTTGGTGACTTCACGGTAGAGAATTCGGCGTCAGGCTGTTCCTGTTCAGGCACAATATGCACCTGCTGGAATCCGAGCTTCTTCAACACCTCACGTACAGGATGATTGCCTGTGCCGTGCAGCGGGGTATATACCAGCTTGAAATCCTTGCCCGGACCACTCGCAATCAGCTCGCGATTGACGCTGACCTCGGCGACTGTGTTAATGAAGGCTTCATCCTCATCCTCGCCAAGCCATACAAGCAGCCCTTGCGCCTCCGCTTCTTCGCGCGAAATGCGGCGCACATCGGAGAAGGAAGAAACTTCACGAATATAACCAATCACCTTCTCGGCCTGGTCCGGCACCAGCTGGCCGCCCTCATGGTTATACACCTTATACCCGTTATATTCAGGCGGGTTATGGCTGGCCGTAATGACAATGCCTCCGGTCGCCTGCAAATGACGGACCGTGAAGGAGAGCTGCGGCGTTGGACGCAGCGACGGGAACAGCTTTGTTACAATGCCGTTGCCTGCAAGAACCAGTGCGGCTTCCAGCGCGAATTCGGGAGAAAAGTGGCGGGAATCATGGGCAATAACGACGGAAGGTTTGCCTTCCCGGTCCCCATGCTCCTCCAAAATGTACCGTGCAAGCCCCTGGGTAGCCCGGCCAACCACATAGCGGTTCATCCGGTTGCTGCCTGCGCCAATAACTCCCCGCAGCCCGCCAGTGCCAAATTCCAGCTCTTTATAAAAACGGTCCTCAAGCTCCTTATCGTTGCCTTCCAGAGCCCGTAGCTCCTGCTTTGTCTCCTCATCGATGGCAGGATCCTGAAGCCAGCGCTCAATGCTTTCCATGGCTTGTGTACTCAATTGTGACATATAGTGATTCCCCTTCCTACTATTATTATTAGAATTGGGATTGCCTATGTATCATGACAGGGCAAACATGATCTCGCCTTCGGCAACGACTTTATCGCCTACGCTGGCGGTTGCCTTCCCTTTGCCGATGGAGCCTTTCAGACGGATAATTTCCACCTCAAGACGCAAAGTGTCTCCAGGCACGACTTGCCCCCTGAACCGGAAGTTGTCCAACCCGGCCAGAAAGCCGATTTTGCCGCGATTGGCTTCAACCTTAAGAATCGCCACCGCACCGACCTGCGCAAGCGCTTCTGTAATGAGCACGCCCGGCATAACCGGATAACCGGGAAAATGTCCTGTGAAGAACGGTTCATTCATGGTGACATTCTTGATGCCAACCGCCCGCTTGCCTTCTTCCAGTTCAACAATCCGGTCTACGAGCAGAAACGGCGGGCGATGCGGAATAACTTCCTGAATCTGATTGATATCCAACTGCACATTTTCCATAATAATCATCTCCATATCCTTTGCATAAAAACAGTTCAAAGCGGTAATAAATATTGATATCCTTACACTTGCTGCAGAAGTGAAGGTTAAGATAAGGGGCTTTTTCCGCCGACCATCAGAAGAGGGCGTGAAAAAGCCCTTTTGACACGAATATGCGCAAAACTCCCCCATCATTATACATTTTCCGAGGCTAAAAAGAAAATTCCGCCCAAGTACCATTTTAGATGCCGCTGAAGCTTTATTATCAGCCTGTTCATGCCAAGGATTTAAGTTTCTCTGCAATGACATAAAAAAACCGCGCAGCTTTCGCCGCACGGTTAGTTTTTAAAAAAATTTATATATGAGTAACATCTGGAAGCTATGGAGCAAACACCAAATCAAACACATGCCGCCATGTAGCGATGTCAAACACATCCCCGAGACTATGCTTGCCCACAACAACATAACCTGCAATCATCCCCCCGAGCAGGGAAATGACAAGAAGCAGCGGAATCACAAAATGACGGGCGATCCGCCATCCGGATTTTCTTACAACTGCCGTTTGTTTCTGTTCTGTCATCACTTTACCGCCTATGCCCGCAGAGAGTTCGCCAGACCCATCATCGTGTCGCTGGAAGTGAGCGCCCGTGAAGCCATCTGGAACATCCGCTGAATTTGCATCATTTCCGTCATCTCATCCGTCAAATCCACGTTGGACTGCTCAAGGTAGCCCTGACGAATCGCCGAAGTTGCAGGAACCACAGTTGCTGCTCCCTGCCCGAATACATCATCCTCAGCGACGCCGGAAGCCAAAACAAACGTATTGTCAGTCCCCTGCACAAGACCCTCGGGCCGCTGTGGCTCAACAAATTGAAGCTGGTGGGCAACGTAAGGCACGCCTGTACCATTATCCCGCACCAACAGGTTGCCCTGCCTGTCGATCGCCACCTTGGAACCTATCGGCGCTGTTACCGGGATACCGTTACGATCAAGCACCGCATGGCCCTCCGATGTAGTCAGCAGCATGCCGGTGCCAAGCGGATCCGGGGTAAAGCCGAAGTTGCCATCCCGTGTCCAGGCCTTTTGGCCATTGATCTCAACGGCGAACAGCGCGTCCCCCTCAATTGCCAAATCCGTCGGATTGCCCGTTTCCTGCAGCGCCCCCTGCTCCATGTCTGTACTTATGCCAGTTGCCTTGACCCCAAAACCAAGATTAAAGCCAAGCGGCGCAGCCCGTCCGGCCTGGCGGTATGTCTCGGGCTGCTGTTGAACCCGTGCCAGCACATCCTCAAAGGAAGCTTCCTTGCTTTTATAACCTACGGTATTCACATTCGCTACATTATCGGCAATCGTGTCCAGCCGTTTCTGCACACTGGCCATAGTAACCATAGCGCCGATCATGGAGTTATTCATGGCTTGATTCCCCCTATACCCGTCCTACCTGGTTAACAGCCTTGTCAAGGCTTGCATCATAGAACTGAACGACTCTCTGATTGGACTCATATGCGCGCTGTGCCGCCATCATATCGACCATGGACTGAGTGGCGTCCACATTGGAGCCTTCAAGATACCCCTGTTTGAGCTCCACGTTATCCCCGGCCTGCAGCCTTCTTGCGGTTGCACCACTTTGCGTGTCCAGCCTGAAATTGCCGTCGCCTTCACGAACCAATTGATAAGGCTGGTCGATAATGCTTATGCCGAGTGTAATTCCTGTTGGCATATGATCCCCGTTCAGAAGCTCTCCCTGTCCGTTTACTTTAAGGTCTTTCACAGCTCCGGTCAAGGTGATGGGATTGCCAACTGCATCCAAAACCTCGGATCCAGTAGATGTGCGAAGTGTTCCAAGTCCGTCCAGCTTGAAATGCCCGTCCCGTGTATAACGAACATTGCCCGTCTCATCCCTGACCGTAAAGAAAGCTTCCGGCTTA
Source organism: Paenibacillus terreus (assembly GCF_042138595.1). Taxonomy (NCBI): domain Bacteria; kingdom Bacillati; phylum Bacillota; class Bacilli; order Caryophanales; family Paenibacillaceae; genus Paenibacillus; species Paenibacillus terreus. The sequence continues at coordinate 156,741 of NZ_JBHIRX010000003.1, forward strand.
TATGTAACTTGTCCGTTGGCATCCACGTATTTTCCGGAAGGATCAAAACGAACAGGCTGCCCTGTCGCCGGATCATTGACGATGATATCGGATACCAAAGCAAAATCGGTGGTTTGCCCGCTTTGCTTGAGCGGTCCCTGAACATATGGAGAGAGGCTCTCCTCCGCAAACACTCCCGTATTCAAGCGGCCTACGGTACGGTTGGGGTTGTCCGCATAACCTCCTGTCATAGCGACAAGCATTTCCGGAAAAGAACGCTGCACAGCCGTTTCCTGCTTATAGCCCGGCGTGTTGAGGTTGGCGATGTTTTGTGTGACCGTATCATGACGGCGCTGCTGGGTAATCAAACCTGCGGCGGCAGTATAAAGTCCTCTCAGCATAACTGGCGGTTCAGCTCCTCGGTTCATCTATTTTAAAAATGCAGCACAACGTGCTGCATTCTTCATCCATTGAATTTGTCTAAGTATCTATATCGGCAGATCAGAATCTTTTTTTAACGACCTGATCCAAATTATTCAGCATAATTCCTGTTCCCTTAACCACACAGTGCATAGGATCTTCGGCCACGAGCACAGGCACGCGCAGCTGCTGCGCGAGCAGCTCGTCCAATCCGCTGAGCAGCGCTCCGCCTCCAGTGAGAATGACGCCGCGGTCAATGATATCCGCCGACAATTCCGGCGGTGTCCGCTCAAGCACCGACTTCGCCGCGGCAACAATGCTGGTTACCGGGTCTTCCAGCGCTTCCTGCACTTCACTTGCGGAAATGGAGATCGTCTTGGGAAGGCCTGATACCATATCACGTCCGCGGATATCCATTTCTGCCTGGCGTCCGTCCGGATGAACGGTTCCGATCGCAATTTTGATATCCTCGGCGGTACGTTCCCCGATCAAGAGTTTGTACTTTGCTTTCACAAACTTGGAAATGGCCTCGTCGAACTTGTCCCCCGCCATTTTAATCGATGAAGCCGTAACGATATCCCCCATCGACAGGACGGCAACATCCGTCGTTCCTCCCCCGATATCTACAACCATATTTCCGCTCGGCTCGAAAATATCCATACCCGCGCCAATCGCCGCTGCCTTGGGCTCTTCCTCCAGAAAAACTTCTCTGGCCCCGCTTCGTTCAGCCGCTTCACGAATCGCCTTTTGCTCCACCGACGTGATGTTGGTAGGCGCACAGATCAAAATCCGGGGACGGCTGTACCAGCTTTTGCCCCCAACCCGGCTGATAAAATATTTAAGCATGGACTCCGTAATTTCAAAGTCTGCAATAACCCCGTCACGCAGCGGGCGGATAGCCGTAATGTTGCCAGGTGTCCGTCCGACCATGCGGCGTGCTTCTTCTCCGACAGCAAGGACTCTCTTCGTATCCCCTTCTATGGCAACGACAGAAGGTTCGTCTAATACGACCCCCCTTCCTTTCACGTGTATCAGCACGTTCGCCGTGCCCAGATCGATTCCGATATCCTTGCTAATCATATAAAAGAGCCCCCAAAGTCATATTTTAAAAAGTGACAAGAACCGGCAAATGTATGTGCAATATTGGAGTGTTTCGTGACATAATTCGATCTTGTACCATCTTTTAACATATCATACTTCAGGGGAAGGATTCAATGGATAAGTACATGCAATTTCTATAAAAATTCAGGGTTTTCCGGAGACCATAACATCCTGCGTACTGTCGTTCGTTTTTTTGTATTTAATTTTTGTCGCTTCCCCTCCCCGCAGATGGCGGATGGATTTATGGTATTCCAAAATATGCTTCACCTGATCCGCAAGGTCCGGATTGATTTCAGGCAGCCGTTCGGTTAAATCCTTATGCACCGTGCTCTTGGATACACCGAACTCCTTGGCGATCGTACGGACCGTATGTCTGGTTTCTACGATGCAGCGGCCGATTTTGATGGTCCGTTCCTTGATGTAATCGTGCACACTCCCGCCTCCCCACTGTGGATAGTTTGGTACATTATATGAGTGGCAGGGATAGATATGCTCGGTTTGGCGCTGTGACAAGCTTCCGAAGCCCTAATTATTTCCTTGCAGGATATGGACAAAGCCCCTGGAAAGCACAAAAAAAGGCAGAGGGACGGTTCCCCCTGCCTTCGGACGAGCACGATTATTTTTGCGGAAGCAGTGTTGTAGGATTTACCGGTTTGCCTTCCTGAATCACCTCGAAATGAAGATGGTTATTCAGGTCCTTCTCCATTTCATTGCGGCCGGATGTAGCAATAACTTGCTCCTGCTTCACTTCATCGCCCTCTTTAACCTTTACCTGGTCAAGGCTTTGATACACGGTTTTGAGATTATCATCATGTGTAATTTCAACGATGTTGCCCATCAGAGGGTGCTGCTCCACACGGGTTACCTTACCGCTCAGCGCAGCCTTTACATCAAATGCCGCGTCATCGGAGCGGGCCAGGTCAATACCCGTATTGGCCGTGAAAGTTTGGTCATATTCCACCATCGCGGCAGCCTGCTCATCTTCCGATGCGGTTTCATCAAAAAACGGCTTTACAATAGTTACTTCGGCAGCGTTCGCCACTGGCCAAACCAAATTCTCGGACTGGGCGACCACTTCTACACTTTCCTGCTGACCATTAAGACCGACATCATCCGTTACACTGTTCGCTGTCTCTTGAGCGGCAGAATCCTGACCCAATGGTTTTGTGCTGGTATCCTGATAGACCCACACAAGAGTTAGTATGATGGCTGCTGCGGCAATGTAGGCTGCAGGATATACCCACCTTTTGGACAACAGCTTTTTCCACGAAGACGGCTGTGAAGCTCTTTCTCCCATTATATTTTTGGAAGATTCTTCGTGATTTTGGTTTTTGTTTTGTTCATTCATGGTTTCATCACCTCAGTAACAAGTGTTACCGGGTGCTACTCTTTTATACTTGCATTCTCAGAAAATTTGAAAATTTTTCTATAGCATTGGTTTAAAGCAGCTGCGAGGCCTTGGCAAAATTAATTCCCGTATAGTAGTGTTTGAGAATTTGGGTTGCCGTATAACCTTCCTTGGCCATCCCGTTGGCACCCCATTGGCTCATACCAACTCCGTGGCCATTGCCATAAGTAGTGATGACCATTTGGTCTCCCCGGATTGTCCACGTGAATTCGCTGGATCGAAGTCCTAGCCGCTGGCGCAGGTCAGTTCCTTTAAAAACGGCATCTCCGATTCGGATGCTCTTAATCCGATGCCCTGCGGTGGTGGAAAGAATTTTAATTTCCGGGAAAATTCCCGATCCCGAAGCAGCCCGTACAGCTTCTCCTCTCAGGCCGAGTTTGTCCAAAACATCCGTGGTCTTCATCGTTATCGTTTCTTTATAGCCTGGCGCAATCTTCTGATCCCAGGGGCTTGGAACACTGCGAAGGTAAGGGACGGAAGCCGTCCATACATCTTCGGAATTTTCCGTATATCCATTGCTTGTTGAGAAAAAAGACGCAGTGATCGGCTTCCCTTTATACGTCATTATAATATCTTTCGTTTCTTTAACAGCCTTCCGGATGGAAGCCAGCTCTGCGGCCCGCTGCGGGTCCTTCTCCTGCTGCCGGATCGCTGACAGCGGCAAATATACCTGGTGCTGAACGGTGTCCGTAACATCGGCCCCTTTGGGAGCGCCGCTGGTATCATTGGCCAGTAAACGGCGGACGATGAAGGTCCTGGCCGCAATTGCCTGCGCTTTAAGAGCCTCATACCCGAATTCAGGCGGCATCTCGGCTGCAACCACGCCTGCTATGTAGTCTTCTAGAGGAAGCGTCTCGATTGTGCCTGTGGAGCTTAGGAAGACGCTGACCTTAACGGCCTTGGTCTGGGCTGGCTTCTTCGTATCGGTGGACTCTGGCTGTACCGTTGTATCCGGCTGAATTTTTCCCGGAGGTGCAGGCTGCGGGTGCGTCCCGCGGGGCCAGACCAATACGGCTGGCAGAATAAGAGCCATCAGGATCAAGCCTGTTAATACTGCTATCGGACCCGGCGGCAGACGCCGGCCCCAAGTGCGAAAGGTCTTTGGGCGGGTGGCTCTTTTACTGCCGGGCTGAGCTTTTATTTGGGCCGGTACAGCGTATAAGGGACGGGATTCTGATGTGTCCTGCTCCCGAGCGGAAAGAAGCTTCCCGGGCTCGCTGCCGCGGCCTGCCGCTTCATCTGCTGGCGGAACGACTGGAATGCGGATCCTGGCACGAGAATCTTTCATTTTGGAGAAACCTCCGTTCTATGAAGTGAGACCGGGGTGCTTGACCGGACCGGATAGTCAATCATATGAGAGGTTCCCGCTTGATAGAACCGGATTTGAGAGAAAAGCAGAAAGCCGCCATGCCTGGTTGCAGCACAAAAAAAGCCGCCCGGCCGCCGGTTTTGGCCCGGGGCGAGCAGCTTTGATGTGCGGGTATACTATTGAAATAAAGCGGTTATGCAAGGGTCGGCTGTATTTTAAAAGTCCCCTTCTTTTCTTCCTTAACAACCTTTTCGGCAGAAGCGGCTTCCAGCACGCTCTCTTCTACCGAAACCCGGTAGATGTCGGCGCCAAGAGCTGTGAGCTTCTCAGCCAGATGCACATATCCGCGGTCGATATGGTGAACGCCGCTGACCTCGGTAGCCCCTTCAGCAACGAGACCTGCCAAAATCAGGGCGGCACCTGCCCGCAAATCCGTAGCGCATACTTTAGCGCCTGTCAGCTTGGCATTGCCGGTAACGATCGCCGAGCGTCCTTCCACTTTGATTTCCGCGTTCATCAGCTGAAATTCATCCACATGCATGAAGCGGTTCTCAAACACCGTTTCAGTAATGACACTCGTGCCTTCCGCGGCAAGCTGCAGCGCCATCATCTGGGACTGCATATCTGTCGGAAAGCCGGGATATGGCAATGTTTTGACATCAACCGCTTTAAGAGGTTTGCTGGCAATGACACGAATACCGTTTTCATCCGGCTGGACCGTCACACCCATTTCCTCCATCTTTGCAATAACGGGCCCCAGATGGTCGGAGATGGCGCCTTCTACATAGACGTCACCACCTGTAATGGCAGCCGCCGCCATATAAGTACCGGCCTCGATCCGGTCAGGAATGACCGTATGACGGACACCGTGCAGCTTCTCCACACCCTCGATGCGAATCACTCCGGTACCGGCGCCGCGCACTTTGGCCCCCATTCCGTTCAGATAGTTGGCCAGGTCCACGATCTCAGGCTCTCTTGCCGCATTATCGATAATGGTAGTCCCCTCGGCCAGCGAAGCTGCCATCATAATATTCTCGGTCGCTCCGACACTGGCAACGTCCAAATAAATTTTGGCACCGCGCAGGCGGCCATGGCTTCTCGCTTCCACATAGCCCTGGCCCATGCTGATTTCAGCCCCCAGCGCCTCGAAGCCCTTCAGATGCTGATCGATTGGGCGTGTACCGATTGCACAGCCTCCCGGAAGGGATATTCTTGTATGCCCCATCCGCGCCAGCAGCGGCCCCATGACCAGAAAAGATGCGCGCATTTTCCGTACCCATTCATACGGCGCTTCGCAGGATGTGATCGCCCGTGCGTCAACACGAATGATTTCGTCTTGATATGTAACGCTTGCTCCCAGCGATTCCAATACTTTATTAATCGTCATTACATCGTCTAGAGGAGGCGCGTCAACAATGACGCTTTCTCCTTCTTCCCCTAAAAGAGAGGCAGCGATAATCGGAAGAACGGAGTTTTTAGCTCCGCTTACTTTCACGCTTCCGACCAGTCTATTGCCGCCGCGGACGATAAATTTGCTCATCATGCTTCCCTCCGCGCGTCACTTTCCTTTTCCGGTGTGGAAAAAAAGAACGGTATCCGCTATTTTCGTGTCTCGCAGCCCGGCAGCTCCAATATCAGACTCCCATGGCAAACGAGGTTCATTTTCTGTAAATGTAGTGTAAAGAAATGATTAAAATTCGAAATAAATCGCATCGACTTGGTAACTCACTAAATTCCATCATATCATCGTTCAAAGCGCTTATACAAGCATTTTTTCATTACGCATGTCTGCCGCGCCCGTTTACACTGATATTGGCTGCGAGTCAAAGCCATGTAAACACATTGTTAACCACTGATGTCGATCCTATTCGACAATTCATGCTCTTAAAGAGGTTGTTCAAAAAGTCATCTTTTGATCACGAAGTCAATCAGGAAGCAGACTCGACATCGAATCTTGAATTCAGCCGGGCCTTCCGGTGCTCACGTACCCCAAGTACGCTCCGCTCCTCAGTCCCTGCTTCATCCAACCTTCTCGGTGCTGAAAACCTGACTTTTTGAACTCTCACCTATAGGCATACAGAGATATAACCAAATGTTTTAATATCAAAACATATACCTCAGCAGCTGGCTCCAGGAAATATAGTCCAGTAAAAAACCGGCCACAAGCCGTCCAAGCACTACAGCCAAAAACAAATGCAAAAGCCTTCCTTGCGGACTTTTGGGATTTCTGATCCACAAGTCGAACTTAACACTCTGCAGCGCCCACCAGGCAAATGCAATGCATATGAGAGATACCGTCATGGATACCATGCTGCTCATGCCTGTTGTCTGGCCGATCTGCCGAGTTAATTCATCCGCCACGATTTAGCACCTCCGGATCACTGAGCGCAGTACATTGATAGCCACCCGACTGTTCAGACCGTGAACAGCCTATATGTGCATCATATGCGTCAGCGCTAAAAATGCAAACGATGAAATCAGGAATCTTTCATGCCTGCTTGCCAGCTCGGACTATTCTATAATACTTGCCGCAGGCATAACAATCCAGTCCCATTTACGTTATTTTCAATAAGTTTCGACATTTTTCAATATTTGTTATCCTATTATGCATGAAATTCCACTCAAAATTCATGTAACATCTACTTTTTGCATTCTCTTTATTTGTCTGTTAGCTGCCCGTCTCAACAAAAAAAAGCCCGTGCGGTTTAAGCCGCCGGGCTTTCGACCTATATACTTTTGATTCTTTAGTCCTGCAAATACATTTTATTTTCCAGCCACATTCAAGCGGTTCATGGCTTTTTGCAGCGCCAGCTCCGCTCTGCGGTGGTCATACTCATCCTGTTTGCTCTGCAAACGGACCTCAGCACGTTCCCGAGCCGCCTTGGCGCGTTCCACATCAATTTCAGTCGGACGCTCCGCGCTTTCAGCGAGAACGACGACTTTATCTTTCCGGATTTCCACAAAACCGCCGTTGACCGCCAGGATTTCAGTCCTGCCGCCGGTTTTGATGCTGACCGGAGCAATCTGCAAAGGAGTGACCATCGGAATGTGCCCGGCCAAAATGCCGAGTTCCCCTTCCACGCCCCGAACGTTCAGACTCTCCACTTGCTCCGAATAAACCTGGCGCTCAGGGGTCACAATTTCCAATAAAAAGGTGCTCACTTCCATCCCTCCTGACAGGCTGTCCACTGACAGCCCACTTCGTAAGGCTTACCTGCTGTCATGCGCAATTACAGATTTTTGGCCTTTTCAACCGCTTCTTCAATTGTGCCTACAAACAGGAAAGCTGCTTCCGGAAGATTGTCGTGCTTGCCTTCCAGAATTTCTTTAAAGCTGCGCACCGTTTCTTTAACAGGCACATATTTGCCCGGAATGCCGTTGAAGGCTTCGGCCACATGGAATGGCTGAGACAGGAAGCGCTGAATTTTGCGCGCACGCGCAACCAGCATTTTGTCTTCCTCGCTGAGCTCATCCATACCAAGAATCGCAATAATATCCTGCAGCTCATTATAACGAGCCAGAATTCGCTTAACGCCTTGGGCTACCTGGTAGTGTTCTTCACCTACGACTTCAGGAGTCAGAATACGCGAGCTGGATGCCAGCGGGTCCACCGCCGGATAAATGCCCATCTCGGAGATTTTACGCTCCAGGTTGGTCGTAGCATCCAAGTGCGCGAACGTAGTCGCCGGAGCCGGGTCCGTATAGTCGTCCGCAGGCACATAGATCGCCTGGATGGAGGTAACGGAACCTTTTTTAGTGGATGTAATACGCTCCTGCAATTGACCCATTTCCGTTGCCAGTGTCGGCTGGTAACCTACTGCGGACGGCATGCGTCCCAGCAGGGCCGATACTTCGGAACCCGCCTGGGTAAAGCGGAAAATGTTATCAACGAACAGCAGTACGTCACGGCCTTCCTGATCACGGAAGTATTCCGCCATGGTCAGACCTGTCAGGGCCACGCGCAGACGGGCGCCCGGCGGCTCGTTCATCTGTCCGAACACCATCGCCGTTTTGCTGATAACGCCGGAATCCTTCATTTCATGGTACAGGTCATTACCTTCACGGGTACGTTCGCCTACACCTGCAAATACGGAAATACCGCCATGCTCCTGTGCGATGTTATTGATCAATTCCTGGATGGTTACGGTTTTACCTACACCCGCACCGCCGAACAGGCCGACTTTACCGCCCTTGGCATAAGGAGCCAGCAGGTCGATAACCTTAATGCCTGTTTCCAGCATTTCCGCCTGGGTTGTAAGTTCATCAAACGCCGGTGCTTGACGGTGAATTGGATTGATTACAGTTCTGTCCACAGAGCCTGCATCATCAATGGGTTCCCCCAGCACATTGAATACACGTCCGAGCGTAGCTTCACCTACCGGCACCGAGATCGGAGCCCCCATATCTACTGCCTCCATACCGCGGACAAGACCGTCGGTGGAAGACATCGCGATGCACCGTACACGGTTGTCTCCCAAATGCTTGGAAGCTTCCAGTGTCAGGTCGATTTTATTGCCGCCTTCCAATTCACCTTGGATTGTGACGGCATTAAGAATTTCCGGAAGCTGGCCGCGTTCAAATTCAACGTCGACTACCGGACCCATAATGCTCACAACGCGTCCTTTGTTCATATTCCTGTTTCCCTCCTACAAGCTTTGCACAGCAAAATCCGATACATTGCCTGTTGCTTTGCTCCGCTAGGCTATGATATTAATAAAACTCCGATCACACTTGCGCATTTGCTCCCGCTACAATTTCCGTAATCTCCTGGGTGATTGCCGCCTGGCGGGCACGGTTATAAGTAAGCGTCAGCTCGTTGATCATTTTCGTTGCATTCTTCGTCGCTGCACCCATCGCCGTCATCTTCGCCCCCAGCTCACTCGCCTTGCCGTCAAGCAAAGCTCCGTAAATAAGGGTTTCCGCATAACGGGGCAGCAGCACCTCTAGTACGCCCTCTGCTGACGGCTCATATTCGTAGCTGGCAGACAGAGACGCTTCAGAAGCAGTCGGAGTCGCCATCGGCAGCAGACGGTCCACCGTCGGAATCTGGGTCAAAGCATTCACGAACCGGTTATAACATACATACAGCTCATCAAATTCGCCCTTTTCAAATCCTTGCACCGCATTGTAGGCGATGGACTTGATATCCGCAAATGCCGGCGAATCGGACAGATCCGTTACCGTATCCGCCAGAGCATAACCCCGGCGGGTAAAGAAGTCGCGGCCCTTGCGTCCGATGACGAACAGCACAAACTCATCCTGCGAGCTGTGGCGTTCAGCAATGGTTGCAGTGACAGCACGTAAAATGTTCGAGTTGTATCCGCCCGCAAGGCCGCGGTCAGAAGTGATGATCAGATATGCGGTTTTCTTCACCGGACGGGATTCCAGCATCGGATGCTTGATGCCTTTGGTCCCGGCAGCGATGCTGGCGACCACTTCCTTAAGCTTCTCTGCATAAGGACGAGCGGCGCTGGCTTTCTCCTGTGCTCTTCTCAGCTTGGAGGCCGCCACCATTTCCATCGCCTTGGTGATCTGCTTCGTGTTCTGCACACTTTTAATTTGGCGTTTAATCTCGCGCATGCCTTTTGCCATGATTTCACCACCTTAAAGCTTTGACGAAGTCAAAGCTATCTTCGTAAGCATTAGCTTAAAGCTTTGACGAAGTCAAAGCTATCTTCGTAAGCATAAGCTAAACTTTGACGGAGTCAAAGTTATCTTCGAAAGCGCTAATTTAAAGCTTTGACCGAGCCAAAGCTTTCTGCTAGCAAAATAACGTACGATCCTATGGATGAGCCAAGCCCGGCTGGCAGAGCGGACTTGGCTGAAAATCACTTATTTGCAAGGTACAGCTTAAGCCGAGGCGGCAAAGGTTTTCTTAAACTGCTCAATGGCCGCTTTCAGCGCTGTCTCATTATCTGCAACAAGATCCTTCGTATCGCGGATCGATTGCAGGATGCTGTCATGGTTGGATTGCATATACAGCAGGAATTCCTTTTCGAAACGTTGAACATCGCCCACTGGAATATCGTCAAGGTAACCTTTAACTGCTGTATACAAGCTTACAACCTGCAGCTCAACAGCCAGTGGCTGGTTCACGTCCTGCTTCAGGATTTCCATCATGCGGGCACCGCGGTCAAGGCGGGCCTTTGTTGATTTATCCAGATCGGAGCCGAACTGTGCGAACGCCTGAAGCTCGCGGTATTGAGCCAGATCCAGACGCAGGGTGCCTGCAACCTTCTTCATGGCTTTGATCTGCGCAGTGCTGCCGACACGGGATACGGAGATACCTACGTTGATCGCCGGACGCTGGCCTGCATAGAACAGGTCTGCTTCCAGGAAGATCTGTCCGTCCGTAATCGAAATCACGTTTGTAGGAATGTAGGCCGACACGTCGGAAGCCTGAGTTTCGATGAATGGCAGTGCCGTCATGGAGCCGCCACCCAACTCGTCGTTCAGTTTGGCCGCACGTTCCAGCAAACGGGAGTGCAGATAGAATACGTCACCCGGATAAGCTTCCCGGCCCGGAGGACGGCGAAGCAGCAGGGACAATTCACGGTATGCCGCAGCCTGCTTGGACAGGTCATCGTATACGATGAGGACGTGCTCGCCTTTGAACATGAAGTACTCGCCCATCGCAGCGCCTGCATATGGTGCGATGTACAGCAATGGCGAAGGCTCGGAAGCCGATGCCGTTACAACGATTGTATATTCCAATGCTCCATTGCGGCGCAGTGTTTCAACAACCTGTGCCACTGTGGATTGCTTTTGGCCAATGGCAACATAGATACACTTCATACCGCTGCCTTTTTGGTTCAGAATGGCGTCGATAGCAATGGAGGTTTTACCAGTCTGACGGTCACCGATAATCAATTCCCGCTGGCCACGGCCAATCGGTATCATCGCGTCAATCGCCTTGATGCCTGTTTGCATCGGTTCATGGACGGATTTACGCGCCATAACGCCAGGGGCTTTGTATTCCACGGGACGGAATTCCGTAGTGGCAATCGGACCTTTGCCGTCTACCGGCATACCCAGCGGATTCACGACACGGCCGATCATAGCATCGCCCACAGGCACCTGCATGATTTGTCCCGTACGTTTTACCTGCCCGCCTTCACGGATGTCGGAGTATTCACCCAGAATAACGACACCGACATTGCTTTCTTCCACGTTGAGTGCCAAGCCCAAAACGCCGTTCTCGAATTCAACCAGCTCGCCTGCCATAACTTTCTCAAGACCGTAGACACGGGCGATCCCGTCACCGACTTCTACAACGGTGCCGACCTCAACAACCTCAATGTCCGTTTTATACTGCTCAATTTGACTTTTAATCAATGTGCTGATTTCTTCAGGTCTGATACTCAAGTGTGTTCACCCCTATCTTCTATACTCGTCTATTGAAAGACTTCTCGAGCCGCTCCAGCTTGCCGGCCACACTGCCGTCGAACATCGTGTCACCGATGACCACCTTCAATCCGCCGAGCAGTTCCGGGTCCACGATATTCTCCACCCGGATCGTTTTATTTACACGCGCGCCGAATTGTTCGGCGACTGCCGCTTTTTCCTCGTCATCAAGCGCATATGCCGAGTATACTTTGGCATCGGCAAGACCAAGCTTATCCTCCTGAATCGCCAGATAACCGTCCAGCAGCGCCCCGAACAGATCTGCTCTGCCCCGCTGAACGAGCAGCTTGATCGTATTGAGGACAGGAGCGGACAGCTTACCCTCAAAGCTTCCAGCCAGCACCTGCAGCTTCACCGGCTCCGGCACATTCGGGGAATTGATGAAACCCCGGATATCCGTATCTCCTGAAACAGCCTCCACGAAGGCTCTGAGCTCCTGTTCCGTCTCCGTTACCCTCTGCTGCTGCTCGGCTACCTCAAACAGGGCCTTTGCGTACCGTTTGGCAACTACAGTGTCCTGGCTCATGCTCTGCCCCCTACCTCTTTCAGGTACTGGTCAACGAGTTCTTCCTGGACTTGATCGTCCTTGATTTCTTTCTGAATCAGCTTGGAAGCAATCTGCACGGATGCTTTGCCCACTTCGCTGCGAAGGGCGGCAATCGCTTTATTGCGCTCACTTTCGATCTGGCGCACGGCTTCGTCTTTGAGACGTTCCGCTTCACTGCGTGCCTCACCGATAATTTGCTCAGCCTGCTTGCTGCCGGTTTGCTTCGATTGCTCAATGATATCGTAGGCTTCCTTGCGTGCCTGCTGCAGAGCCTGTTTTTGCTCCTCCACGTAGGCCGCTGCCTGCTCGCGGGTTTGTTTCGCTTCGTTCATTTGCTGTGTGACAAGCTCACGCCGCTTCTCCATGACGGAAAAGAGGGGACCGAAAGCATAACGGTTCAACAGCCAGTACAGAATCAAAAACGCGATTAACGTGAGAACGATAGATGTCCATTCCAAATGCAATTGAAGTCACTCCTTTCCGGTAAACGTCGGTTCTATTGACATGATCATATTAAATTCAACAAAGAAGGCGCGGATGGCTGTGCCTTCCCCGCCAAACCTTGTTCCATTCAATTAAGCTGCTGCGTAGAAAATGAATGCCAGAACGACACCGATGATCGGCAGGGCCTCTACCAGACCTACACCGATAAACATTACCGTTTGCAGAGTGGATTTCGCTTCTGGCTGACGAGCGATACCTTCAACTGTTTTACTTACGATCAGACCGTTACCGATACCTGCGCCAAGCGCGCCCAAACCTACAGCGATTGCTGCTGCTACAAATGCCCAAACTCCCATTGTTAATAATCCTCCTTAGAGATGTGAAATTGTGTTATTCATATATTTACAGTTAAGCGCGAAGCGATACTCCTGAACTTAACTTTGAAACCTAGTGTTCATCATGCGATTCTGTTGCCTGAGAGATATAAACGAACGTCAGGATTGTAAAGACGAACGCCTGGATCGCCCCGACAAATATACTGAAGCCCTGCCATACAATCAATCCGAGTACGGAAGCAATCGAGCCTGCCACACCCAGGGCCGCCAGCTTGAGCAATACGGAAATCAGAACCTCGCCTGCGAAAATGTTACCGAACAAACGCATTCCGTGTGTCAGCAGCTTGGAGAATTGCTCGATCAGGTTGATCGGCAGGAAGAAAGGGAACGGCTGCACATAATGCTTAAAGTAAGACTTGGTGTTTCGGAACATGCCTAGGATATGTACCAGCAAGAAGATCATGCCGGCCAAAGACATGGCAACCCCTGCATCCGCCGTAGGTGATTTCCACCATTGTACGGCCGCGTGCGGGTGTTCCTCAGGATTTTTCTCATGTGCCTCCGCAAACAGCTCCTGCACTGAAACGAGCGGTTTACCGAAGAATGTCGCCTCAGCGGGATCTTCATAATTGGTAACGATACCGAACGGCAAACCCAGCAGGTTGCTTACAAAAATGAACATGATAAGCGTCATGCCGAGAGACAGAAAAGGCTTGCCCTTCTTCAAATCCATCGTACTGGAAATCATATTTTGAATGAATTCGACAACCCATTCCATAAAATTCTGCAGCTTCCCCGGATTTTCGACCGATAAATTTCTGGTAGCTAGCCGGGCAAGAATAAACACAATAGTACAGGTCACAATCAGCATCAATATGATCGACAGATCAAATCGCAATCCGCCCAGTACGATAATCGGTGATTCATGCATTTTTTCTCACCCCTTTCTCAGTCTCGCTGTTTATCTTCCAGAAGTGCAAATATGATACCTATCACTAAAAGAAGGAGTTGTCCGAAGACAAGACTTGCCGCAACCGCGATTTCATGAAAATAAGACGGAAACTCCAAGGCGAGAACCATAGCGAGGATAGATGTAGCAACTCTTACGCCGAAACCTATCCCTATAACCCTCTTATTGCCACTTTCGCCCGCCGCGGCAGATGCCACCTTCCCGACTTTATAGGACATATAGAGCACATTTAGACAGCTTACTACGGTTCCCAGAACCAAACCGTGAGCTACATCACGGTGATGCGGCATCAAGGCCGCCACCAGGAAGCAAAGAGCCATAAAAAAAAGCGCGACAACCCACAGTACTCTTTGAAATCTGGCCATTTCACTCATTGCTGTTCCTCAATACCTTTCTGATGACCATGGCAACGCTGAGTCCGCCGGCAGCCAATCCCGCGAGAACGCTTACGGCAATCCATATACCTGTCCCTCCCAGCTTCTCATCCAGCCATCTGCCCACATAAAATCCAACAAAAGCGCATACAGCCAAATCAATGCCGAGAGCGCTGACAAGACCAATTGCCTTCCAGGGATTTCCCCCGTTATTCCGGTTGCGATCCGGCTTCTTCGGCTCGGCCATTTCCACGTCACCCCTGCAATTCCAGTCCATTTTACTGAATGACCAGACTTTTTGTCAATGAACAGATTTTAGCGCCCTAAAGCGGGAAAATCGGCCAAAAACAAGGTATTAAAGCAGTTCAAACCCTTGCAAACCGTACAGTTGAACTGTATGTTCAACTGCCGGTTTATAAGAACTTGATCCAAAGTTATTTTGTGAACATTCTGTGAAACTGTTCTGGACGCTGCTCCCGGATGCCAAAATGGTGAAGTATCGCATTGACAATTCTTTCCGAAGCATGCCCATCACCGTATGGATTGGCCGCCTTGCTCATCGCTTCATAAACTGCGGAATCGGTCAGCAGGGCTTTTGTACGCTCATATACCTTTTCCTCATCCGTGCCGACAAGCTCAAGTGTCCCCGCTTCGATGCCCTCAGGCCGCTCCGTGGTATCTCTGAGCACCAGCACAGGCACGCCGAAGGACGGTGCCTCCTCCTGCATTCCGCCCGAATCGGTCAGAATGAGATGAGTATGAGCATAGAAATTGTGGAAATCCACCACGTCCAGCGGATCAATCAACCGGATGCGCGGGTGATC
This sequence comes from Paenibacillus terreus, assembly GCF_042138595.1. Taxonomy (NCBI): domain Bacteria; kingdom Bacillati; phylum Bacillota; class Bacilli; order Caryophanales; family Paenibacillaceae; genus Paenibacillus; species Paenibacillus terreus. The sequence continues at coordinate 171,856 of NZ_JBHIRX010000003.1, forward strand.
GCCCAAAATTTCAAATGCAGGCTCTTTCACCGCCGGGCTCGGATGCACCGGATACACGATCGCCACATCCTCGAATTCGTCCGCGATGCGCTTGACCGCCCGGAAAATGTTGCGGTGCGGCTCTCCCTGAGATTCGCGGCGGTGCGCGGTCATCAGGATCAGGCGCTTGCCTTCCGCCCATTTCAGGACCGGATGTTCATAATCCCCGCGCACCGTATATTGGAAGACATCCGTTACCGTATTGCCTGTAACGTAAATGCGGTCTTCCGGTTTGTTCTCCCGGCGCAGGTTGCCAGCCGACCAATCCGTCGGGGAGAAATGAAGATCGGCCAGCACGCCTGTCAGCTGCCGGTTCATCTCCTCAGGGTAAGGGGACAGCTTGTTCCACGTCCGCAGCCCTGCTTCAACATGGCCGACCTGAATCTGCTGCATGAAGGCGGCATAGCTGGCGAGGAACGTCGTCAGCGTATCTCCGTGCACCAGCACAATATCCGGCTTCGCTTCGCGAAGGACGGGCTCCAGTCCTGCCAGAACACGCAGCGTAATTTCGTTCAGAGTCTGCCGGTCCTTCATCACGTCAAGATCGTAATCGGGGGCGATCTTGAATACCTCAAGCACCTGATCCAGCATCTGACGATGCTGTGCCGTTACGCAAACAATCGATTCAATATGCTCAGGGTGGCGCTGAAGCTCCAGAATAAGCGGAGCCATTTTGATCGCTTCGGGACGCACACCGAAAATGGTCATTACTTTAATTTTAGACATTTCATACTCCTTTTAACGGGTTTACGGCTTCACTTACTTCGTGCCATACAGCCGGTCGCCGGCATCGCCGAGCCCCGGCACAATATAGCCGTGATCATCAAGACGCTCGTCCAGTGCAGCTACATAAATATCAACATCCGGATGAGCGTCCTGTACCGCTTTCACACCTTCCGGAGAGGCAATCAGGTTCATCATCTTGATCTGCGTGCAGCCGCGCTTCTTGAGCACGTCAATGGCCGCAATTGCCGAACCGCCGGTAGCCAGCATCGGATCGATCACAATCAGTTCGCGCTCCGTCACGTCCGTAGGGAGCTTGGTGTAATATTCCACAGGCTGCAGCGTTTCCGGGTCACGGAACAGTCCCACATGCCCTACCTTCGCAGCCGGGAGCAGCTTGACCACGCCGTCCAGCATGCCCAGCCCGGCCCGCAGAATCGGAATCAGTCCCAGCATGCGGCCGGAGATTACCTTACCTTCCGTTTCGGCCACCGGCGTTTGCACCCGGATGCCTTCAAGCGGTATATCACGCGTAATCTCATAAGCCATCAAAGTGGCCACTTCATCCACCAATTCACGAAAGTCTTTGGTATTGGTACGTACATCTCGAATAAAAGTCAACTTGTGCTGAATTAAAGGGTGATCGCATATCACCAATTTGCCCATAAAAAGTCCCTCCGGTGTCACTCAATAAAATACCTGTACATACATCCTGCCACAAATCCCGTCTATTATATCATTCCCAGGCATGATTTAACACCTGTCGCGGCCCTGTTTTCCTTGTTTCCATCCAAATTCCCAAAAACGTAAGAACTCCGCCAGGCATTTATGCCGGACGGAGCCCATGGCTCGGAGTATAACCTCCATTCTCCACTTATCTGAACTTCAGATTATCCCAGCTGTCCTGTAATTGCTGCAGCAGCTCCTTCCTCGTAATAACGCCGGCAATATACGCCTGCATGCTGCTGCTGTTATCATGGTTATACCCTTTTGGAAACCTCGGGAAATTCCAGGTCCAAATCCTGCCTGACTTGGCATGCTCGGATACAACCATGCCAAGATCGCCTGTAACCTCCGGATTGGCTTCCATTGTCTTGAAAGCAGGAACGAACTGGAATTTCTCCGTAATAAATTTCTTGCCTGATTCCGAGGTGGCGAGCCAGTTCAGAAACTCCTTCGCTTCCTCTTTCACCGGCGAGTTTTTGTTGACCACCCAGTTGGCGGCCACCCCGACGGCGATTTTATCGCCATGTGCTGGATCATTATCGATCGGGGCGGGCAGAATGCCCAGATTCAGATCCGGATTGATTCCGTCGATCTGCGGCTGCGTCCAGTTGCCCTGATGCATCATGGCGGCCTTCCCGTTCGCAAACATGGTCACCTGTGCGTTGTAATCCGTGGTCAAAGGATACGGATTCCCGTATTCCACCATCAAATCAAGCAAATCAAGCCACTTTTCAAAAACAGGGTTGCCCGGGATCTGCATGCTTCCGTCGTTAAGCCCTGCAATAAATTCCGCCGGATCGTCCTGCTGGGCGAAAGGAATGTTGCCCAGATGGTTGCCGAGAATCCAAAACTCCGCAAAGCCGTTGGCGAAAGGTGTAATTCCCGCTTCCTTCAGACGTTTGGCCGTCTCCTCCAGCTCGTTCAGCGTACGCGGCAGCTTGCTAATCCCCGCTTTTTTAAACAGATCCTTATTATAGATCATCCCGAAGCCTTCCAAATTCATGGGCTGGCCATAGATTTTCCCGTCCACGGTCATCGGCTCGCGGGCAAAATCGTCAAGATCCTTTACCCAGGGCTGGTCGGACAGGTCCTCCATATATTCAAACCACGTTTCCCGGTCCTCATAACCCTCGTTCGTAAAAATATCAGGCTGGTCGCCGGACGCAAATCTCGCTTTTAATGCCGAAGCATAATCAGCCCCGCCGCCCACGGACTGAATGTCCAGCTTAATGCCCGGGTGTGTCCGTTCATACTCTGCCTTCATCTCCTTCATCGGCTCCAGCAGCTCCACCTTGAACTGGAAAATATGAATCGTCTTCACATCCCCATTCCCCTGTGCAGCGTTTCCGCAGCCGGACAGGATCACCGTCATGGCCGTACACAGCGCAAGGACAAGCAGCATCGGTCTCCTCATCGGTTCATCCCCTCCCTGTTCAACCCTTTACCGCACCGGCTGCGATTCCCGATACGACGTATTTTTGCAGTGCCAGAAAAAAGATCACGATCGGCAGGATACCAAGCACCAGCGCAGGCAAAGCCAGATCCCACTGCTTGGTGTACTGACCAAACAGCGTATAGGTCGCAATGGGAATCGTACGCTTGTCCGGATCGGTCAGGATGAGCGACGGCAGCAAATAATCGTTCCAGATCCAGAGCGTATTCAAAATGAGCACCGTAATGATCATCGGCTGCAGCAAAGGCAGCACTACTCGAAAAAATACCCCGTAACGGTTCGAGCCGTCCACACGGGCCGCCTGTTCGATCTCAATCGGCACCGTTTTGATAAAGCCGTGAAACAGGAAGACGGACAACGGCGCACCGAACCCCAGATAACAGAGAATGAGCCCGGGAATGCTGTTGTTCAGGCTGAGCACGTTCGAAATCTCCATCAGCGGCAGCATGATGGACTGGAACGGAATAACCATGGCCGACACAAGCAAGCCGAACAAAATGCGGTTAAACAGCGAGTTGTTCCGGACCATCTGATAAGCCGCCATCGAGCTGATGAGCAGCAGCAGCGCGTTGCTGACGATGGTGACAAGCAGCGAATTGCCAAAGGCCGAAGGAAAGTTGATGGATTCCCAGGCTTCGGCATAGTTAGAGAAATGAAGCGAAGACGGCAGAGCAGCCGAACTGCTCAAAATCTCGCCAAATGTCTTGACTGAATTCACCAGCAGAAAATAGAACGGTACGAGAAAAAGAAGACCGATCACAATGAGAAGCGCTTCAACGAGCAGCCTGCCAATTTTAATGCCGGATGTTTTGGGCATCACATTTCGACCTCCCTCTTCTTCGTCAAACGAACCTGGATGCTCGTAATGATGGCCACGATCACAAAGAATATCATCGCTTTCGCCGTGCCGAGACCCAGCCGGTTGTTTGTAAAAGCCTCGTTATAAATGTCCAGAGCCACGGATTCCGTGGACTTAAATGGCCCGCCCTGCGTCAAGGCCAGATTCAGCTCAAACACCTTGAACGACCAGGAAATCGCCAGAAACAGGCATACAGTCACCGCGGGCATAATGAGCGGAATCACAATGCTGCGTAAAATCTGCCACCGGTCTGCGCCGTCGATCTGCGCGGATTCCAGCAGCGATTTGGGAACATTGCTCAGGGAGGATATGTAGATCACCATCAGATATCCGGCATACTGCCAGACAAATACAATAACCGTGCCCCAGAAGGCGGTCGGCCCGTTGCCCAGCCAGGGCATCGTAAAAAAAGAAAGCCCCGTCGCTTCACCGACAGCAGCGAACCCCCTTACAAATATAAACTGCCAAATAAAACCGAGCAGCAGACCGCCGATCATGTTTGGCATAAAAAATACCGTCCGCAGGACGCTCCTCGTACGCAGCGGTTTGGTCAGAAAATAAGCGAGGAAAAAGCCCAGAAGGTTCGTGAACAGAACGCCGCAGATCGTAAACTTGACAGTAAACCAGAAAGCATTGCGGAAATCGGGGTCCTGCCGGAAAATATGCAAATAATTGTCCAGGCCAATCCAGGCCACATGGGCGGTAACCCCGTCCCAATTCGTCATGGAATAATACAGTCCCAGAAAAAACGGAACAATCATAATCAGGACGAAAAACAGAGTCAACGGTCCGACAAATATAATCTGCTGCACTTGGCGTGCGGATTTGCTTGAGTTCATATTTTCGCTCCTTTGCTGTGATCTGAATTTTCTCTGTCAGGAGAGTTTCCGCTTTCTAATCCAGGCTTTCCACCGCTGTCTAATTTGCTATTACCCGAAAATGTGCATATCAACACAAAGAAACCGCCCGCATCCCTTACAGGACACAGGCGGTTTCATACATCACGCTATCGCTCGGACAGAAACTTAATATTGGATTTCAGGGTAAATCGGGAATTGGTCTGTCAATTGGGTAACACGGCCGCGCAGTTCCGAGAGAATTGTTTCATCCTTCGGATTTTTCAGCGTTTTGGCAATAATTTGACCGATTTCGGTCATGGCGTTCTCATCCATGCCGCGCGAAGTAGCCGCAGGTGTACCGATGCGGATACCGCTGGTGACAAACGGGCTGGTCGGATCAAACGGAATGGCGTTCTTGTTCACCGTGATGCCGATGGAATCCAACACATGCTCCGCGTCTTTCCCTGTAATGTTCAGACTGCGGGTATCGATCAGCATGAGGTGATTGTCCGTACCGCCGGACACGATGTTCACACCTTCGCTGATAAGTGTTTCCGCCAGCACCTGGGCGTTGCGCACTACTTGCTTCGCATATTCGGTAAAGGAAGGCTGAAGCGCCTCGCCAAGAGCTACCGCTTTGGAGGCAATAACATGCATGAGCGGTCCGCCCTGCGTGCCCGGGAATACCGCTTTATCGATAGCCTGCGCCCAGGCCTTGCGAGTCAGGATCATGCCGCCGCGCGGTCCGCGCAGCGTTTTGTGCGTCGTAGTGGTCACAAAATGGGCATGCGGCACCGGATTCGGATGGATGCCAGCAGCAACCAGACCGGCGATATGCGCCATGTCCACCATGAACAGTGCGCCTACATCATTCGCAATGGAAGCGAAGGCTTCGAAATCGATCGTGCGGGGATATGCACTTGCTCCGGCTACAATGAGACGCGGGCGGTGCTTGAAGGCCGCTTTGCGCACTTCGTCATAATCGATCAGGAAGTTATCTTCACGCACACCGTAAGCCACGAAATTGTACAGCAGGCCGGATGCATTCACAGGGCTGCCGTGTGTCAGGTGGCCGCCGTGCGCCAGATTCATGCCGAGCACTGTATCGCCGGTATTCAGCGCCGTCAGGTACACCGCCAGGTTGGCCTGTGCTCCGGAGTGGGGCTGTACGTTGGCATGCTCAGCGCCAAACAGCTGCTTCGCGCGGTCCCGCGCGATATTTTCCACAATATCGACATGCTCGCAGCCGCCGTAATAACGCTTGCCGGGATATCCTTCCGCATATTTGTTCGTCAGAACAGAGCCCATCGCTTCGATCACGGCTTCGCTTACAATATTCTCGGATGCGATCAGTTCAATATTGTTCCGCTGGCGCTTGAGCTCAAGTCCCATCGCTTCCAGTACAGCCGGATCATTTTTGCGTAAATTTTCCATCATGATAAAGTTCCTCCCCGCGATAATATGCTTGTTTGTGTGCTTATTCTTACTGTCGCGGCGCAGCCGCACGGACGACTCAATTACAGCCGGCCCCGCCCTCTTCCTGCTCCAGCCGGTATACCGCCCGCTCCCCGCCGATGAGAGGGGGTCGGGTAAAGGCCGCATTGACCCGGGCTTCCCCGATATAGCGGAGGCTCGGCCGGAAAGGAACGGCCACCCTGCGCAAATGCATGCCGATCAGCGTCTCGCCGATATCCAGGCCGGCATGCGCCTCAATCGTTTCGGCCAGGCACGGCTCCTTCAGCGACCTGAAGGCCGCAGCAGCCATGGAACCACCGGCCTTAGGCAGCGGCACGGCGGCCACTTCCCTCAGGCCGAGCCTTTCCAGAACGGCTCTTTCCAGCACAAGCGCCCGGTTCAGATGCTCGCAGCATTGGAAGGCGGCATCAAAGCCGTATTCCTGCTGCACCTCCCTGACGCCCGCCAACAGCTGCTCCGCCACCTCCAGCGCACCGGATGTGCCAATGCGCTGCCCGGCCACCTCGCTGGTGCTTGCACCAATCACGAGCAGCCTGCCCGGCTTCAAATCCGCGGCAGCGGCCAGTTCTCTTAATACTGCTGCGGTATTCGCACGCAGATCGGCTGCCGTCTTCTTTTGCTCCATCTCAAGCCCCCCTTGTTCCGCTGTCCAGCATAGTTTCAGCTTTCATTATAGCTGATTATGCCCGCCTTTGATTCGACAACAACGGGCGACTGCAGATCGAAACAGAAGAAGCATGTAAGGAAAACCTCTATCGGCGTATTCCCCAAGAAGCCAGACTTCGTTTTGCAAAAGTTTCTCTTGCGATATCAGAACACAATTCCTCCAAATATGGACTAAGGGGCACTGATGTCTGACATCATAAACGAAAAAAGAGCAGTCCGCGACTGCTCGCGGAATTGCTCTTTTGCCCAGGCGACCGGCCGTATGATCCGATGCTCCACCGTGGTTTAACCCACTCTCGTCGCCAGTCACACCGGATTCTCGTTCATGTACCCTTATCTTAATTTATCAAAGCGGGGAAATCAACAGCAATCTGTACCAAAAATCGCCCGCCGGCGATATTATTCCCGGTTTTCCAGCTTATCCGCCAGACGGTGCAGTGCCGTGCGGATCTCCGCCGCCGCGATATCATAATCCTCCCTCGATCCGCCGAAAGGATCGGAGATATCAAAGCTCGGAATCCGCTGCCGGATTTCAATCATGCGCTCTCTTTCTTCTGCAGAAAGCTCCTGGCCGAGGGAAGCCATCATTTCCTGGGAGGCGTACAGACTGTCCAGCTCCTGCAGGTCGTTCAACACAGCAGGGTCATCCTCGACGTATTCCTTCAGTGTGTACGTCTTCCCGGCTGCCGCAGGAAAACGCTGAATCACCTGCCGTTTATGGCTCTGCGTAAGAGTCAGGATCAGGTCCGCCCATTCCACCAGCTCCCGGTGCAGCGATGTGGAACGGAAAGGCTCGCTGATTCCGTGATCGCGCAGCACGGCCTCGGCATGGCGGGAAAGGGACGTGCCATCCATTGCAGCTACTCCTGCCGAACGCACCTCCAGCCCAAGCTCCCGTTCAACGGACAGCTTGCGCAGCATCGCTTCAGCCATGGGGCTCCGGCATGTATTGCCTGTGCATACAAACATAATATTTTTCATGAATTCCCACCTCCAGCTCTCCATGCTGCTAATTGTAAATTAAAAAATAAACATCATTCCAAAGGCGAATAAAATGGCCCCGCCGATCGCCTCTCCGTATTCACCCAAATTACGGCTGACGCGTCTTCCCAGCAGGAGTCCCAGAACCGACATCAAGCCGCCGGCCCCGCCGAAGGCGGCAACCGTCAGCAGCAGATTGCTCCGGAACATGCCAAGAGAAACGCCCACCGAAAAGGAGTCCATGCTCACGCCAAGGGAGTACAGAATCACTCCGACGGAAGATCGGTAATCCAGCAGCGTAACGCTGCTCCCATATATCGAATTATATATCATATGACAGCCAAGCAAAATGAGCAGTCCACCAGCCGCATACGCCGCAACATGCCCGAGCACCTCACTCATGAAATGCCCCGTGAACATGCCCAGCAGCGGCATCACCATGTGGAACAAAGCAACGACTGTACTGATCCGCAGGATATCGTTCAGCCGCACGCCCTTCATCCCTACACCGATTCCGAGCGAAAAGGCATCCATCCCGAGCGCAAAGGCCATGATCAGAACGGTCAGAAGTTGTCCCATATGGGAAGTGGCTTCAAGCATGTTCATTCCTCCATGTACATTTTCAATCTGTACACGATATGCGGACAAGGAGGAAACTAGTACATGCTGTGTTCATGGAGAAGGCGCTGAGGCGTGTGGCAGCAACGGGCTGTTTCGGTATCGCGGCCGTTCCGGTACGGCTCTTCAGGTGCTGCAGGCTACCCGCGGGTTTCCTCTGCGCGGATCACCCGGTGTCCGGCCGCCTTCAGCAGCCGGTTCATGACGGCCGCGCCCAGCCCGTGCGGAGGGCAGGCCTCAGCGAGGATGAAGGTGATGCCATCCTCGTCACAGCGGCGCAGTACCCCGTACAGGCGCTGCCCCGCCTCCTGCAGCGTGGCGAGGCTGCCAAGCGAGTATACACGCTGCCCGATATAATCGGCCGCATGCTCGTCAAAAGCGAGCACGGCCGTGCGCTCTCCGCTGGCCCCTGCTACGGCCAGCTCGCGCCGGATCAGGCCCGTCACCGCTGCCGGGGACGGGCCCTCCACCACGCTTAAACGCCCTTTGGGCGCGTAATGCGTGTACTTCACCCCCGGCGAGCGCGGAGCCGGGGCGTCGGGGCCGGCGGCGCCCGCCAGGCCCGGGTCGGTTGTGACGGCCGGGCAGACGGCGGCGAGCTGCTCCGCGGTGATGCCGCCGGGGCGCAGGATCGTCACGGTGCCGTCGTCACCGGCCTGCACCACGGTCGACTCCAGCCCCACGCCGGTAGGGCCGCCATCGACGATGCCGCCGATCCGGCCCTGCAGGTCCTCGCGCACATGCTCGGCAGTCGTCGGGCTCGGGCGGCCCGAGCGATTTGCACTTGGCGCCGCCACAGGGCAGCCCGCCTCGGCAATCAGCCGCAGCGCCACCGGGTGGTCCGGCATCCGGACGGCGACCGTGTCCAGCCCGGCCGTTACGCGCGGGGACAGCACGCCCGGCTTGACCGGAAGCACCAGCGTGAGCGGCCCGGGCCAGAACGCCTTGATCAAGGCTTCGGCCGTGCCGTTCACCTGCTGCACAAGCTCATCGAGCTGGCCGCGCCGCGCTATATGCACGATGAGCGGATTGTCCGAAGGCCTGCCCTTCGCGGCAAAAACCGCCTCCACAGCGGCGGTATTGCGGGCGTCGGCACCGAGGCCGTATACGGTTTCCGTCGGGAATGCGACCGTATCGCCCGCACGCAGCAACGCAGCGGCTTCCCGCAAGGCCAACGCCGCAAACTGGGAGGGATGCCCTGTATACGAGCTCCCTCCCAGTTCAGTACCGTCCGCCACGGTTTCCTCCAGATTTTTCACATTCCACCAGTACGTCGGACGCTGCCCGGCTTGCGGCTGGCCGCCAGGAGCTTCAGACTGCAGTTTTTGGTCATCATTCATAATTGTTCATCCTATGCTTTCCTGATTGGGCTCAATTGCCCATCACTCAGAGAATTACTTTCGTCCTCCCATTATAACATAGCAGGAAAAACGTTTATCGAGCACATTTCTAAAGATAGACCGCATCACCGGAAATTTTGCTTACGTTACAGGCCATATTTACACATTGACTTGAAGTTTTCCTGTGATATCCAGAGGACATTTCTCTGAAGTTTATACTTTCTGCCTTCTTCACGCAAACAGTCCGCTAACCCAATTCCAAAACTCGACCGCTTTATCCACCAGATAGAAGCGTACCTCAACCTGCTCTTCTTTATTCTCGCCTTGTCCGTCATTTTCACCGGCTGCAGCGGCCTTGGCAGCTCCCGGGGAGTTATCCGCCCCGACGAAGCACAGGGGAGGAAACAGCACACACCACCAGTTCTTGCCTGCACCCTCTCCCAGTGTAATGCGGACGGCCTCGTATTGCCCGGCCGGATATACCCTGCTGCCATAAATTTTAGTCGGAAACGGGACCTGTCCCAGCTCTACGTTATACGTATACGTCAGTCCTTGTCGGGCAAGCTCATGGCCTACCGTTTCCCGGATTTCCGGCAGCCGTGTCCGTACGATGCTCCGTGCTTCCTCCAGACTTCGCGGCTGCTCCATCTCATCAATCCAGGTATTCATCTCGGCTACCACCGCATCCCGGACCTGTAATTTAACCAGCTGATCCGCCGGCAGATCGGAATTGGCAAGAATACGGAGCCGGATCGAATCATGGGGAATTACCGCGGCCTGCTGTACCCAGCCGGGTACGGCTGCATCTACTTTTTGCCCCTCCCAGGACATTACTAATATAAATAAACATACTAGAATAATTGCAGTTTGTTTGAATACCGTCTTCATTCCCGTTTCCCCCCGGTCGTCTTTATGTCTACCAGTATGTCCACCTGCCGGGGGGATAAACCTAGCAATCTACTAAATCTCAAAAAAACAGGGGCCCCTCTCCCGCAAGAGAAAGAACCCCTGTGAACATTCCTGTATTAAAGCTGCGCCTGCTTGATCGTCCGTGACCGGGCCGGATCAGGCAGATCATCGTCTATTTCCTGCCCGTGAACACGGATGCTCATGATCAACCCCATGCTCGCCATGTTAATCAGGAGCGACGTGCCGCCATAGCTGATAAACGGCAGCGTAATGCCTGTCAGCGGCATGATGCCGATAAAGGCGCCGATATTCTCAAATATCTGGTACAACAGCATGGATACGACTCCGACCACAATATACGGTCCTGTCTTGTCCCTGCATTCCAGTGCGATCAAAATCATGCGGTGAATCAGGATAAAATAGAGCAGCAGCAGCACCGAAGAGCCTACAAAGCCGAATTCCTCCGCGATCACCACAAATATGGAGTCAGAATAAGTGTACGGCACACGGCCGGACTGTACTGAAGACCCTTTTAAAAAGCCCTCACCCGTCATGCCGCCGGACGCAATCGCCAGCTTGGCGTTCTCCGTATGCCACTTGGCCGCAGCGCTGGCTTCATCCGGCATGAGCCATGGATCGAGGCGATCTGTCCAATGCTGCCGGCCTATATCTTTCATAAAGGTGTATATCTCTTCATGAAAGGTAGTATAGGCCTTGATTCCCCCAACTACCGCTACCGTAAATATAATAAGACCAATAAGCGCATGAGATGCTTTCACGTTGCCGATCCACAGCATGCCTATAAGAATGACAAGATAAGCGAGTGCATTCCCCAAATCGTTCTGCGCCATGACAACAGCAAAAGGGACAAACGTCACCAGGCCGATCGGGAGCACATCACGGACAAAACGAAGCTCGCTCTGGCGTCTGATCATCAGCATGTAGGCCAGACTGATGATCAGCGCGAGCTTGAAAAGCTCGGCAGGCTGAATACTGATGCCCCCAATTCTCAGCCATCCTTGCGCATTGTTCAGGTTTTCCCCGAAAAAGAACACCAGCAGCAGCACCAGCAGGCCGCCCAGATAGATATATCTCGCATATTTGATAAAGATGCGGAAATCAAGCAGTGTCATACCGGCCAGCGCCACAAAACCAATCGCATAGTTAACAATAATACTGATATAATCGTTCTGATGCCCAGCCCAATAACGGCCTGCACTATATACGGCAACAACACTGATCCCCATCAACAAGAGCAAAATGGTAATTATGGGGCCGTCGATTCTTTTAAATTTCTGAAGCATAGTTTCCCCCTGAAGCGAATTCTGAACATTGATCCAACAACTCCAACCATTCAGCTACCTTCATTGTAAAGGATCGGCTGCCAAAAATAAAATGCAGCTCAGTCTGCTATTCCCAGCACATGCCGTTCGATTCCCGCCAGATCAGGCACGATGACGATACGGCCCCAATGACCTGTCTCTTCCAGAAGACGGGCCACTTCCCGCGCCTGCCCCATGCCGAGCTCGAAGCCGATCAGGCGCGGCGGAGCCGCCAGCAGCGGCAGCTGGCCCACCATCGCCCGGTACGGATCAAGACCATCCGGCCCGCCATCCAGCGCCGTGCGCGGCTCATGATCACGTACCTCCCGCTGCAGACCTTCAATGTCAGCAGCGGGAATATATGGCGGGTTGGACACCAGAATGTCCACTGTTTCCCCGGTGAAGGGCTGCAGCAGGTCGCCTTCGCGCAGATCCACGGTGACACCGTTCGCCTTCGCATTCCGTGCCGCCACCGCTAGCGCAGCCGCCGAAATATCCCCGGCCGACACCCGCCAGCGGGGTCTTTCCGCCGCCAGTGTTACGGAGATTGCGCCGCTGCCGGCACCAACATCCAGCACATGCGGCGTACCGCCCGGCCACAGCCGGTCTCCGTGCTGCATGATGGCCTCCACCAGCAGCTCCGTTTCCGGACGGGGAATCAGCACCGCCGGAGTTACGCTGAAGGGACGGCCGTAGAATTCCTGGGAGCCGATAATGTACTGCGCCGGCTCTCCCGCCGCCTTGCGGTTCACCACCGCTTCCCAATCTGCCGTACGTTCCGCCGGAAAAGGCTGGCCCATCTCGGCGTAGAACGCCGCCCCCTCCAGTTCAAGCACATGCTCCAGCAACAGCCGCGCGTTATGTTGCGGCTCCATCACTCCGGCAGCCGCCAAAAAAGAAGAAGCCCCAGATAAGGCTTCTCTGATGCTCCGGCCCGGTGCAATCCGATAAGTCGCGCGTTCCAAAGCTTTATACCTCTTGTGCCATCAAATCGGACTGCTCCGCAATGGTCAGCGCCGATACGATCTCTTCGATTTCGCCGTTCATGACATGGTCAAGCTTATGCAGCGTCAGACCAATCCGATGGTCAGTTACACGGCTCTGCGGGAAGTTATAGGTGCGAATCCGCTCACTGCGGTCACCCGTCCCTACCTTGCTCTTGCGTTCGCCGGCATACTTGGCTTCCTCTTCCTGGCGCATCATGTCATAGATACGGGCACGCAGCACCTGCAGCGCCTTCTCTTTGTTCGAGTTCTGCGATTTGCCATCCTGACAGGTCGCTACAATGCCGGTCGGAATATGGGTTACGCGCACGGCGGATTTGGTCGTGTTAACAGACTGTCCGCCGGCACCGCTGGAGCAGAAGGTGTCGACACGAATATCCTTGTCAAGAATTTCAATATCCACTTCTTCCGCTTCAGGCATCACCGCTACCGTAGACGTGGATGTATGGATACGGCCGCCTGACTCCGTGGCCGGAATCCGCTGCACCCGGTGCGCGCCGCTTTCGAATTTCAGCTTGCTGTACGCCCCGCGGCCGTTGATCATGAACGTAACCTCTTTAAAGCCGCCGAGATCGTTCATGTTCGCATCCATTAGTTCCACGCGCCAGCCCTGGGTATCCGCGTAACGGGTATACATACGGTAGAGATCAGCGGCGAACAGGGCCGCTTCATCCCCGCCGGCCGCGCCGCGGATTTCCACGATCACGTTCTTGTCGTCGTTCGGGTCCTTGGGCAGCAGCAGCACGCGGATTTTCTCTTCCAGCTCCTGCTTGCGGGCGGAAAGCTCCTCGATTTCCATTTTGACCATGTCGCGCATTTCGTCATCAAGCTTCTCAGCCAGCATCGCTTTGGCGGCATCCAGCTCTTCCGTCACATTTTTATATTCTGTATAAGCCTCGTAGGCAGGCTGCAAATCAGATTGTTCTTTGGAATAATCCCTCAGCTTCTTGCTGTCGTTTGCCACATCCGGATCACAAAGCAGTTCGCTCAACTTCTCATAGCGGTCCACTAAAGATTGCAGTCGATCCAACAAGGGAATTCACCTCTTTATTCATCAAAGTTTCATATCTATGTTTTTATACAATTACTATCTTTTCAACACTTTATTATACCATCTTAACAAGTGGATAACTACTGACAAATCTGCGTTTCCAGAAAAAATTTCAGACTGGTTCAATCATGCCCCCAGATCGGAATAATACGAAAAAAAAGCGGCCGCCCGGGACTCACTGCCCGGCTGCGACCGCCCGAAGGCAAGGGATATGGAGCTTCGCCCCGCCTGCATGATTTTAAGAGGTAGTTCAAAAAGTCATCTTTTGATCACGAAGGAAGTCAGGAAGCGGACTCGACATCGAATCTTGAATTCAGCCGGGCCTTCCGGTGCTCACGTACCCCACGTACGCTCCGCTCCTCAGTCCCTAGCTTCATCCAACTTAAGCGTTTTGAAAAAACGCACTTCGAAAGCATAGGCTTCGGTGCTGAAAACCTGACTTTTTGAACTCGCACTTTAAATTAAACGTTAAAACGGAAGTGCATGATGTCGCCGTCCTGCACGACGTAATCCTTGCCTTCCAGACGCAGCTGGCCGCGCTCTTTGGCCCCGTTCATGGAACCCGCCGCCACCAGATCGTCATAAGACACTACTTCCGCTCGAATGAAACCGCGCTCGAAGTCGCTGTGGATGACGCCTGCCGCGCCCGGAGCCTTCGTGCCCTTGCGGATCGTCCAAGCACGAACCTCCTGTACCCCGGCCGTGAAGTAAGTGTACAGCCCGAGCAGACGGTATGCGGCCTTGATGAGACGGTTGAGCCCCGACTCTTCCAGTCCCAGCTCCTCCAGGAACATGGCCTTGTCCTCGCCCTCCAGCTCGGCGATTTCAGCCTCCACTTTGGCGCTGATTGGCACGACCTCGGCGTTCTCTCCTGCTGCAAACTCGCGGACCTGCTGAACATATGGATTGCTGTCCGCATCCGTCACGCCGTCCTCGCTGACATTCGCCGCATACAGCACCGGCTTCATGGTAAGCAGGTGCAGATCGCGGACCAGCAGCTTCTCGTCATCCGTCAGCTCCAGGCTGCGCGCCGGCTTGTCGTTGTACAGCGTGTCCTTGAGGCGTTCCAGCACTTCCACTTCCTGAAGAGCTGCCTTGTTGCCGCCCTTCGTATTCTTGCGGGCGCGGTCAATCCGCTTGTCCACGCTCTCCAGATCGGCAAGAATCAGCTCAAGATTAATTGTCTGGATATCGCTGACCGGGTCCACTTTACCGTCGACATGCGTAATATTCTCATCCTCGAAGCAGCGGACGACATGCACAATCGCGTCCACCTCGCGGATATGGGCCAGAAACTTGTTGCCCAGGCCTTCTCCCTTGCTCGCGCCGCGTACAAGGCCGGCAATATCCACGAATTCGAAGGCCGTCGGCACCGTTTTGTTCGGCACGACCATCTCCGTCAATTTATCAAGACGCTCGTCCGGAACTTCGACCACGCCGACATTCGGATCGATCGTGCAGAAGGGATAGTTGGCGGATTCGGCGCCGGCCTGCGTGATCGCGTTGAACAGCGTCGATTTGCCGACATTCGGCAGCCCGACAATTCCTGCTTTTAAAGCCATAGTAAGAACAACTCCCGTTTATATGAAATAAGAAAAACGTCTATCGACGTACATTCAATGAAGACAGACCGCTTTGGATACACCAACCCACATTATATAGGACAACCTGTGCAGGCGGCAACCGGAGAAGCTGGCCTGTGCATGCCGTTAAATCTCTTTGCTCATCTGGATATCCGTAACGGTGTACCCAACGCTTTTATACAGGTGCAGCGCCCTATCATTGTGTCCGAACACGTGCAGACCGATTCGGGTTGCCCCTGCCTTGCGTGCCTCTTCTTCCAATGCCGCCATGGTCAGCCTGCCGTAGCCTTTCCCCTGATATTCCTCATAGATGAGAATATCCAGCAGAAATGCCTCACTGCCCCATGGGTGCTGCATGATATTAAACCAAATGTCCCCGATCTCCAGATCTTTTCCATCTTCATTAAGTACGATGGCATATAAATAAGCATCCGGCGTGTCCAGTCCTTCAGGCAAAAATTTACGTATGCTCTCCCGGGAGCGCTCCAGCGCTTCCGCTGCAGTCCAGGTCCCTGCCTTTATT
Source organism: Paenibacillus terreus (assembly GCF_042138595.1). Lineage (NCBI taxonomy): Bacteria > Bacillati > Bacillota > Bacilli > Caryophanales > Paenibacillaceae > Paenibacillus > Paenibacillus terreus. The sequence continues at coordinate 187,968 of NZ_JBHIRX010000003.1, forward strand.
TTATCCTCCGCAAAATCTTTAATCGTTCGTTGCTCAAAACGCCCATATTGTTCTTCGTTCATCGGCTTAAGTGAAATCATTGGCCCCATCCCCTTTAGCATCGGATTGTATGAAGGCCAGAGAGACGCCCTTCTTGAATCCTAAGAGTATACCTTTGAGTATAGTACGAATGCCATTCAAATACATCATCTGAAGTGCATAGTCCTGACATTAACATACACAATATAGGAAAGGAGGGAAAAGAATGGACAAGCTGCTCGCCAAATTGGCAGTGCACGGGATCATGATTACCGCACTGCTTGTATTACTTTCTGATGCTTCTTTGGTCGGAGCCCTGTTTACCGCGCTCGGAATCTGGATTACCGCTTATGCGATCGGCGATTTACTGATTTTGCCGAGTATGGGCAATAAAGTGGCGACCCTTGCGGATGCCGGTCTGGTATTTCTGATGCTGTGGCTGATCGGCGGCGCTGCGGGCTGGACCCTTTCATTTACCGATATGCTGATGATTACGGTGCTGGCAGCCATTTTTGAGTACTTCTTTCACATCTGGCTGCTGCGTGATGATGGTTCGGTTAAGAAACAGCGAGCTTGAAGCCTGGCGCAAAAACGGTGAACCTGTAGCCCGGGACAGAAACAGCGGCACCCCGAAAAATCAGGATGCCGCTGTTTTTTATCCTCTATTGCATTTGAAGCTTAGGGAGTGTGCACAAACGTTAAAATGATTTTCGACGCAGCCGCGGAGTGTTCCGCAGCGTCTCCACATCGGCAGCCCCAATGCCGAACATGACCGTCCGCAGCTCCAGCTCCACCTGGGCCAGCCTGTCGTGAAGCGACTGCTCCGACGCAACGGCCGAGCCGAGCAAGGAGCGCCCGAAGCCCGCCAAATCCGCTCCCAGCGCAATGGCCTTGGCGGCATCCACGCCGCTCTGCAGTCCGCCGCTGCCGATGATGGCCCCCTTGCTTTCAAGCGCGCTTACCTCAACAATACACTCCGCAGTCGGGTTGCCCCAGTCTGCGAAGGCTTCCGCCGCCGCCCGTTTGACGGGATCGGGATTGCGGTACTTCTCGACCTGGCTCCAGCTTGTCCCGCCCGAGCCTGCCACGTCGATGAACGCCGCCCCAGCCGAGTACAGCCTCGAAGCTGTCTCACCGTCGATGCCCCAGCCAACCTCTTTGACGCCCACAGGCACGGAGAGATTTCGACATATGCGCTCTATCCGCTTCAGCAGCCCGGAGAAGTTGGTATCTCCTTCAGGCTGAAACACCTCCTGGATCCCGTTCAGATGAAGAACGAGCATATCCGCCCCCGCAATATCCACGGCGCGGCGGCATATTTCCTCATCGTATCCGTAATTGAGCTGTACTGCACCAAGGTTGGCAATCACCATGATATTGGGAGCAAAGCGTCTGACATTAAAGGTAGCGGCCAGCTCTTCCTTTTCCACGGCCGCCCGCACCGATCCGACGCCAAGCGTCCAGCCTCTGGCTTCGGCGGCGGACGCAAGTCGCTCGTTAATTCTCCCCGTTTCCGCGCTGCCCCCTGTCATCGAGCTGATCAGCAGCGGTGTCCGCACAGTCCGCCCAAGGAAGGTGCTGTCCAGACGAATGGATGCAAAATCAAGCTCAGGCAATGGATTATGCCTGAACGCATACCTCTCCAGGCCGCTTGTGATGCCCCGTCCCGCTACGTCCTCTTCCAGACACAGGCGCACATGCTCTATTTTTCGTTCTCCGGTCCGCCCTGTGGGCAGCAGTGATTCGCCTTCCTTTACTCCACGCCGATTTTCATTAGTTTGATCACTCATGTAAAGCTCCCTTATCCGATTATCGGTTAATCATTTATCTCCATTCTGTATTCCCTATTTAGACAGTATAACATCAGGCCTCATTTACAAATCAAAATATAACGGCAGGAACCTCAATTATGGACGATGTTGGCAGAAGGAATTTTCACCCACTGTGTCAACTTCAGACGCCGGCGTTAATAGTTAGACAGCAAGACAGGGTGTTCATCATGGCATTCCCTGCATTGAAGGAGATGAAATTATGCTGCCGAAACTCGTACGAACACGACCTGGGGCGCGTGCATTCAGGCACCTGAATATACGAACCATCATGATTACGGCTGTCTTTTGCCTGATTGCATGGCTGATCGCCGTGATGCTGTATCAGACACATAAACCCCTGCCGCCTATGATTTCATACGAAAGCCCCGTTTACCGGACGGACCGCGTCGATTTCTGGACGGATTTGACCTATCCGCTGCCTTCGGGGAAGATCAGGCATGAGAGCCGGATTTTAGACAGAATGCTCCATATCGTGGATGAGGCGGAGCAGTTTCTCGTGATCGATCTGTTCCTGTTCAATGATTATACACATAAAAATCAGCAGTTCCCTTCAGTCAGCGCCCGTCTGGCCGATCATCTAATCGCCAAAAAAAGATCACATCCGGCAATGGATATCGTTTTTATAACCGATGAAGTAAACACCAATTACCGTTCCGCCCCGAATGAGCTGCTGGAGCGCATGAAGCGGGCAGGTATCCGTATCATTCAGACGGATGTCGACCCGCTCAGAGATTCTACACCGGTATATTCTGCAGTATGGCGCACCTTCTTCCAGTGGTTCGGACAGGAAGGGCATGGCTGGCTGCCGAATCTGATGGCCGACCAGGGGCCAAAGATGACGCTGCGCTCCTATCTGAAGCTTATGAATGTTAAGGCCAATCACCGCAAGGTGTTGGCCAGTGAGAAATCCGCTCTCATCTCTTCCGGCAATGTGCATGACGCCAGTGTCTATCATTCGAATATAGCGCTTGAAGTATCCGGACCGGTGATCGGGGATGTTTTGAAGACAGAGCAGGCAGTCCTGAATTTTTCCGGCGGAGGCCGCTTGCCGGCCTACCACAGTCCAGCCGTGCATGATTCCCGTCAGGGCCGCTATACCTTGTCCTATCTTACGGAAGGAAAGGTGTACGCCCGGGTGCTGGAAGCCATAAACGGCAGCCAGGCCGGGGACACCATTGATATGGGGATGTTTTACCTCGCAGACCGTGCCGTACTGGATGCCCTGAAGAATGCCTCTTTACGCGGCGTGCGTATCAGACTGCTGCTTGATCCCAACCAGAATGCGTTTGGCCAGGAGAAGATCGGCATTCCCAATCGTCCGGTTGCGGCCGAATTGAACAAGGAGACCGGGGGAGACATTAAAATCCGCTGGTATAATACAACGGAAGAGCAGTACCACACCAAGCTGCTCTACATCGATAAAGCGAATGAAGACGATATCGTATTCGGCGGATCGTCCAATTTTACTCCACGCAATCTGGATGATTACAACCTGGAGAGCATGCTCAAGGTTACGGCTCCGCCTGACAGTCCGCTGGCGCTGGAGGTGCGGCAGTATTTTGACAGACTGTGGGAAAACAAAGATGCCGAGTACAGCCTGGATCTCAGCGCTTACCGGGACAATACCACCTTTGTGAAAGGAATACTGTACCGGCTTCAGGACATATTGGGGTTGACGACGTTCTAGCGTTAAAATCGAATCCTAGAAGACAGGGATGTCCGGCAGCCTAAAGGCTTGCCGAGACATCCCTGTTTATATGCAGCGCTGTCTTTAATGATTCCCGTTGTTATTGCCTATAGCGGGCGGCAGCCTGCTCCTTCGTCCGGATCAAACTGCGGCAGATTGCAGGGCCACCTGATGCCGAATTCGCTGTTGCAGCCCAAAAAGACCTCCTAGGTAATGTCCTCCGCCATACTCCGGTCTTTGACCAAAAGATAGACGAGCCTGAGTGTACTGTCCCCGTAATGACTCATCATCAGCTCCAGCGCTTCTTCTTTGGACAAGACGGCGGCGGTTCCCATCTCTTTTTTCATCTGTGCGTACACAAGAAAATCCCCGCCTTTTTGTCGTCCTAAATATTTGATCCCTCCCGGGCGAAAACATAACAGTGCAAATTCAAAAAATGTGAAAAATAAGCATGCCGCCTCCTACCCTTCCGATCAAAAAATATTAGGCAGCTTCCGCCCTTTGACATATTACACGAACTGTGAGAATATAAACTAACGACCGTTAGGTAGGTGAATAAATGCAGTGCGTATGGAACATATAAGGGATGTTGCTCTGTCCCATTTTGCAAAGCATGGCTACGAAGGCGCCTCTCTCGGCAGCATCGCTGATGAGGTAGGCATCCGCAAGCCTTCGCTGTATGCGCATTTCAAGAGCAAGGAGGATCTGTTTCTGAAGGTGGTTGTGCATGCATTCCATTTGGAGTCACGCAGAATTTTCAGCTATTTTGCCGACTGCCGCAATGCAGGCACCGAGGCGCTGTTAAGAGATTTTTTTGACTGGTTGGAAAAGGAGTACGAGGGCAGCAGCACGGCGAAGCTGGTACTGCGGATGTGCTTTTTCCCGCCGCCGGCGCTGTGTGATGAAGTGATGGATATCGTTTGTCCGTTTCTGGAGCGTCTGGAGCGGCTGCTTGCTCGGCTGCTGCGCCGGCTGGAGGATCGAGGCACTGCTGAGGCAGACAACGCTGCACTGGCTTACATTACACTCGTTGACGGCACAGCCGTGGAACTGCTGTTCGTAGGCCCGGATAAATATCGCAGACGTGTCAACGCCGCCTGGCCTATATTTTGGCAGGGCATGAATTGCTCAAAGGAGAAGGAGACAAAATGAACCGCAGCTGGTTGTACGTTATTTTGGGAGGTATCATAGAGGTCGTATGGGTGTCCGGTCTGAAGCATGCCGTCACACCAATAGAATGGATCATCACTGTACTGGCTATTGGAGCCAGCTTTTATTTGATTATACAGGCGGCCAGACGCCTGCCCGTGGGCACGGTATATGCCGTCTTTACGGGACTCGGCACCGCCGGAACGGTTGCGGCCGAAATGCTGGTGTTCGGCGAGCCCTTTAACTGGTTGAAGGTGCTCCTGACTGCAGTGCTGCTTGCCGGAGTAGTCGGCCTGAAGCTTGTGACCGACTCAGGGGCTCGGGAAAGGGGGAACGCCTGATGGCCTGGTTCGCATTAATCCTTGCAGGCAGCTCTGAAGTGCTGGGCGTTATCGGCATGAAGGGCATTACCATGGGTAAAGGGTGGCGTTCCTTTGCCCTGATGGGTCTCTCGTTCCTGCTCAGCTTTTCGCTGCTCAGCTATGCGATGCAATACCTTCCGATGGGCACGGCTTATGCCGTATGGACAGGGATTGGCACCGTCGGCAGCACCGTAGTCGGCATGCTTCTGTATGGTGAGGACAGAGACTGGAAGAGAATACTGTTTATCGCGATGATTTTGGCCGCCGCCGCCGGACTGAAACTGATATCCTAGCCTCCGGCGGCCGCAGAAACAGGGAGAGAAAAACGTTGATCACAACCGTTACACTGAATGCTGCTGTCGATAAAATCTACACTGTGCCCGGCTTCCGCCCTGACCGGGTGCACCGGATTACGGAAAGCGTGACCGTACCCGGTGGCAAAGGAGTCAATGCCGCCCGGGTTATACATACGCTGGGCGTGCCGGTAAGGGCGACAGGCTTTGCGGCAGGCCATACCGGCCGTATGCTCATCGAGGGGCTGCGGCAGGAAGGGGTAACGGCGGATTTCGTCACTGCCGTCCGCGGCGAGACCCGGCTGGCCATCACAGTGCTGGACCCGGCTGCCGGCACACAGACGGAGCTTATCGAAGGCGGCCCCCATATCGGGCAGGATGAGCTGGACGCGCTGCGGGACAAGGTGCGGCTCCTGGCGGCGGATTCCGCCTGGATTGTGCTGTCCGGCAGCCTGCCTGCCGGCTGCCCGCAGGGGCTGTACGCCGAGCTCTGTGAGCTGGCGAAGGCGCAAGGGGCCCGGGTGGCGCTCGACGCCAGCGGCGAGGCGCTCCGGGAGGGGCTGCGCGGGCGGCCCGACCTGGTGAAGCCGAACGAGGAGGAAGCCGCCCGCTTCGCAGGCATCGCGCCCGGCGGCGGACCGGACGCGATGCGCGAAGCTGCTGCCAAGCTCGTTCAGGCCGGAGCCGGCCTGGCCGTCGTCTCGCTTGGCGCGGACGGAGCGCTGGCGGCCACCGCCGCCGCCAGCTACCGCGTGACGCTGCCCGCGGCTGACATCGTCAGCCCGCTTGGCAGCGGAGACGCCATGGTCGCCGGGCTGGTGACCGGCGACCTGGCGGGCCTCGGCCTGCCCGCCGTGCTGCGGCGGGGGGCGGCCTGCGGCACGGCGGCCGCGCTGCATGCGATGGCCGGCCGGGTCACACCCGCGGATGTCCTGCGCCTGGAGCAGGACATCCATGTGGAGCGGCTGTAGTCCGCGTCACGTCTCCTTTGCTTCACGACGCCGGACTTGAGAATCAGCCGCCGCCGGGAGCTGCTCCGCTCGTGCGAACAGCTCCAGCATGGCCAGCCGCAGGCTCTGCATCGCATCCTCGCTCTCCATGGGAATGTGCCGGACCAGGGCTGCGGCCTCTGGCTCGAATCGGCGCAGCAGCTCCAGCATGGCCCCCGCATCCTTCTGTCTGGCACGGTGCAGCAGCTCTAGAAATTCCCGGTCCGACGCAAATGGTCCAGCATCCGCCGCTTCCATCGGCTCACCCCCTGCTGTGACATATGCAGCTTGGCTGCAATCTGCCTTTCGGTTAGTCCCTCCACATAGATACCGCACATGATTCTTTTACCGATGGACGATGGCAGTCCATCAAGCACTTGCTCCAACCAAATACGTCCTTCCACCTCCGCAGTCAGGCTGCTGCCTGACGCTAAACGCTCCACTGCCACAGCCGTCTCCCGCTTCCGTTCCATCCGCGCCCGATATTGCAGCCGCCAGGCGATTTTCCGCAGCTCGGCTCTGTACAAATTGACAATCGGCATTTGTTCATCCGGCAGATCATAAGGCGTTTTGCACATTGGACTCCCTCCTCACAAATTTCTATTTCCATACAGGAACACATGTTCTTATATAAAAAAATAAACGATTTCCCTGCGGGCAGCGTCGGCAAAAAGAAGAAGATACGGAGTTCTAACGCCGGAATAAGCTCCATAAAAAAATATTTTGCAAAGCCTCCGAGACGCCATTCATTCCACACTGCGTCCTGACGATGATAGATACATAACCCCTACGCAAAACATCACTGGAGGCTGAATCCATGAACATCATCGACGCGCTGGTGCTTGCCGCGCCATATTTCAAGAGTCTGACCAAGGAAGATATCATGGTGGGAATTACGGATCACCGGGTTTTTCACTATTACACAGGTTCTGAGGACATTGATTTCAAGCTGAAAAAAGGCGATCCTGTGCCTCCGGAAGACCCGTCACTCTCCAACGCGCTGAAAGGCCGTGCTACCGTAAACCGGCTGCCCGCAGAGCTGTACGGCTTCCCGATTATTTCCGCGGCTGTTCCCGTTTATGACACGGACGGCAGTATCGCCGGAGCACTGGCAGTAGCCTATACACTAAAAAATGAAGAAAAAATGGAGCAGCTTACCTCCAGCATCGATGGGATCACGAACCAGCTGGTCGATATGATCCAGAGCGTAGCCGCCCAGGCACAGCAGCTGTCCGCCGCCTCGACCCAGATTCTTGATAACAGCCGTCAAGCTGTCACAGAATCCCGGGAGGTTAACAAAGTGGCCGGTTTTATCCGTGAAATTTCCGATCAGACCAATCTGCTCGGACTCAATGCTGCCATCGAAGCTGCCCGGGTCGGTGAGCTGGGGGCCGGATTCGGCGTCGTGGCCTCCGAGGTCCGCAAGCTCTCGGCTCATACCAAAGAAGCCACGGAACATATCGAGGTGTCCCTGAAGGATGTTCAGCATGCCATCAAACGGATGGAAGGGGAAATCGAATCCATTGCAGCTTCCGCCAACGCCCAGGCAGAGCTGGTTACTGAATTCAGCAGAGTTGTTGACCAGTTGAATTCGGTCAGTGGTGAGCTGTCCGTATTTATAAGATCGCTTGTCAGCACCGATAAATAAACAGAAACAGCCGTCTTCCATGATCTTAACGGGAGACGGCTATTTTTTGCGGCACGAGAGAAAGCAGATATATTACTTCATCAACAAATTGACCGCCATATATACAGCTAGTCCGAAAATCACGAGCGCTGACAGCCTGTTCAGCTTCCCGCCGATTCCGCCAGCCGGATCGATCCGCCCCAGTCCCCGGCCAGCTGCCGCCAGCCCTGCAAACCAGAGCCAGGATACCAGGGCTGCAGTCAGCGCGAAGACCCAGCGCTCCCCTCCTTCATACTGCAGCGAGCTTGTGCCGATAACCCCCACCGTATCCAGAATGGCATGCGGGTTCAGCAGGGAGACCGAGGCGGCGAAAGCCGCCTGGCGCGTGGCAGAAAGCGGGGAAGACGTCCCGGCCCGCGATGGTCCCGAACGCCAGATGCTCCAGGCCATATACAGCAGAAACAGACAGCCCGCTCCATATAAAATATCCGTCATCCAGCTCCACTGCAGCATAAGCAGTGAAACCCCTCCCACCGCAAGGAAGATGAGCAGCGTATCGCAGACACCGGCCGTAATTACCGCTGGCAGCGCCTTTCTAAGGCTGGGCTGGCTGGCCCCCTGGTTGAATATGAATACATTCTGAACGCCAAGGGGCAAAATGAGCCCGATGGCGAGCAGGAACGCATGTACAGCAGCTTCCATCCGAATAAGTCCTCTCTGGTACAAACTGATTTATGTACATACTCTAATGCGTTAACGTCAGCTTGTCACCAACCAAATCTCCGCAGCGGATCCAGCCAAATTATTCAGACGCCTTCCAGTTTGTTATAAAACCATAGCCACCAGACAACTGGCTACAATCAATAGCGTATACTTTCAAGTTTTTTGACGTTGTTATTGCCTTTCAATTTTTGAATAAAATGATTTAATCAATAGGTTGTATTCCCTTAGGGGGTAAACAATACCAGGGTCTTTCCCAATGAATCCATCTATTGCATTACTGTATCTCTTCCGCAATTTTCTTCAATTCATTGGCTCGCTCTATAATAAATTGCTGCATATATTTTTCAAGGAACATCTTATCAGCCATTTTTCCAATAATACCGAAAGGCGATTTATATTCAAATGTATCCTTCATAATCGTTCCTTGTCCATGTTCCAGAAATTCATGTGTGTGCGTAAAGGAATGAAATGCTCCCTTGACCATAACATCCGTAAATTTATAGGGGGCTTCCATTTTTACAACCTTAGCCGTTAACCTTTGTTTAATCCCAAAGTGGATTGCTTCCCAAGTAACAGTGTCTCCCTCTTTTAACAATCCCTTTGTCACACCATCCACTGCTTTTTCTTTCATTTTTGCGGTTGTTCTTGTGTGCATTTCTACATCTCTTACGAGATCAAAACAAACATTTATCGGAGCTTCTATAAAAGTATCAAGTCTGATTACTGGCATCTTGTTCACACCCTCTCCTAAAAAACATGAACTGTTTTGATGTTTTATTTTCGCATCCTTAATCAAGAGGGAGTAATATTGAACTTAGTCATCAGTTATGACTAACTGGTTCAGAACGCTCTCAGTGAAAGGAAGTTCCGCCATGCTTAATCCAGACTGGAAGCCTGATGCTTCTTCTCCGCTCCCGGTATATAAACAGATTGAACAATATATCCGCGAAAAGGTTCTGCATGGCGAATGGCCCCCTGGAACCCGCCTTCCGTCACACCGGGCATTGTCTGCACTGTTCGGAGTCAACCGCAGCACTGTAGCAGCCGCCCTCAATCTGCTGTCCGCTTCCGGCCTGCTGGAAGGCAACCGCGGCGGGGGAACCGTGGTACGTTCCGGGCCGCTGGAGCCATCAACATCCGCCGTAAAGGCTCCAATCTGGATGAACGCGGCCGACGAGGGCATCCACTATCCCAACCTGCCTGTCATTCAGACGATTAACCGCATGGAAGCCGCCTCTGGCGTCATCAGGCTTGGCACCGGGGAGCTATCTCCCGAGCTGCTGCCCCATGGCAGCTACAATCAGCTGCTTGCCGAGCTGTCACGCTGCCGCCGCAGGCTGAGCTATCCCGAACCGCAGGGCTGCCCTCAGCTTCGGGAGGCGATTGCCCGTCATGCGGCCGCAGACGGGATTCGGGCGAGCGCGGCTTCCGTGCTGGTTGTATCCGGTTCCCTGCAGGCCCTGCACCTGATCTCCGTGGGCCTGCTTCCACGTGGTGCGGCCATCCTGACCGAAAAACCGTCCTATCTCTATTCCATTCATGCCTTTCAATCTGCGGGCATGAAGCTCATCGGGCTGCCGATGGACAAGGAAGGACTGCAGACAGAAAAGCTGGCCGATGCTGCTGCGGCATATTCCGCAAGCCTGCTCTACACGAATCCGACCTTTCACAATCCGACAGGCCGAACCATGAGCATGGAAAGACGCATGCAGCTGCTTGAGCAGGCACGCGCATCCGGACTGTCCATCATTGAGGATGGGGCCTACAATGAGCTCTGGATTGACCATGAACCTCCACCTGCCCTGAAATCCCTTGATTCGGAAGGAAGGGTGCTTTATACAGGCACGCTGTCCAAATCCTTCAGCCCGGGGCTGCGGATCGGCTGGGTGATCGGGCCTGAGCCCGTGATTGGGCGGCTTGCCGATATCAAGATGCAGATGGATTACGGCTCCAGCATGCTGTCTCAGGAAACCGCCGCATTATGGCTGTCCTCCGGCCGTCATGAGGCCCATCTGGTGCATATCCGTTCAAGGCTGCGCGAACGCCGCGATCATCTGCTTGAGCTGCTGCACCGCTTCTTCCTCGATATCGCGGAATGGGACAAACCTTCCGGGGGTTTTTATATATGGATCAAGCTAACCGTAACCGTTCCGCTGCGGGCTTTGTTCGAAGCTGCTCTTGCCGAGGGGATTTTACTGAATCCGGGAGATCTCTATGACCGGAACGACCGGCAGCATCTGCGCTTATCCTACGCTTACGCTTCCGCTGCCGAGATGAACGGCGCTGTACCAGCCCTCTCCGCGATCGTGCGCAGGCTGGCAAAGACTGAACGTCAGGAGTCCTGACCCCCGATGCCTTTTTCCTGCCGGCTCCATTCGCACACACGGCGGTAATCGTCCGGCTCGTTCATATTGAAGAACACCTTGTCCGCTGACAGGGGACCGGAGGCGGCCAGGGCTTTCCCTTCCACATACGCTGCATTGATCGTATCCAGCCAATCCTGCATCCGCAGCTGGCCGGTCCGCAGCCGTTCCTCCAGACCGGGAAGCACCCGGCGGTGATAGGCGGCCAGCAGCGGCTGCCTTCTGCCGCCAATAACCGGAATCACCGCGTCACAGGCCTCATCCCCTGCCGTCAGCTGCCCTTCTTTAATCCATCGCTTCGCCGCCTCGGCCCGCAAAGCCAGCAGCGCCTCCGCGTTCACAAGCGGCATATCACAGGCGCATACGATGTTCCATTCGGTTTCCGATGCCTGAAGTCCCGCATGCAGACCCGCGAGAGGCCCCTGACCGGGATAATGATCGGGAACTGTTTCCAGGTCTGCCGGTACGCCGCTGTCATTGCTGCCTGCCGCAATCACCCGTCCGGCTGCCTGCTGCAGCTCCCCGGCGATTTTTTCAAGGACAGTCATTCCGTCCAGTTCCAGCCGTGACTTGTCCGTTCCCATACGCGACGATTTTCCTCCCGCCAATACGATACCCGTTACCTCCAACTTCTTCGCCCCTTTTCTGAAGATTTCAAAAAGTATAAACTTCTTGGTATAAGATTCCTGAAATCACAAGAAAAACTACCGCTAAACGCAGTCTGTCTTCTTTGAATGTACGTCGATAGACGTTTTTCTCCTTTTTCTCATGTAATATGTTTAATGCTGTAATTGTTAACCCTTTCAATCAGTGATACATTGATTAAAGATTCTTTTCTATTTTCCGATAAACTAGCCTGAGTCTCTTAACAGCTGTTGAAGAAAGGAATGTATGCGCTTGAGGAAGAGCAGTCCTTCACTCTATTCCCTGAAAATGTACAATTTTTTCATTTATGGGGCCATCGCGATTTTCTCAAGCTTCTTCCCGTTATATTTGCAGGAAGTCGGGATGGATAAAATCGAAATTGGCAGCCTGATGGCCATTGGCCCGTTTGTTTCCGTGTTCGCCAACCCGTTCTGGGGATATATGAGCGACCGGACGCAGAACATTCGGCGCACCCTGTTTTTAATGATGGCAGGAACACTGCTCCTGCTGCAAGCAGTATTTCTTGTGAGCACCTACACCATGATCTACATGTCCATGGTTTTGTTTTTCTTTTTCCAAAGCCCGCTCTTCGCCCAGACCAACAGCATGATCCTCAGCTACATCGAAGGCACCGGCCGGAAATTCGGCTCCTTCCGGTTATGGGGCTCGCTCGGCTGGGCACTGATCGCCGCAGCCTCCGGCTCGGTCATCGATTATTTTGGCACAAGCAGCATTGCAGCCGTTTTCAGCGTTCTGCTGCTGGCGGCCGCAGGCGCGGCCGCGGCTCTGCCTCCGCTCCGCAGTGCGCCGGACACGCCTCCGGTCAGCCTGCGCGGCTTCGGCAGGATCATAAATAACGGATATTTTATGAGCTTTATCATTCTCGGTGTGCTGGTGTCGACCCCCAATGCCATGAACAGCGCCTTCGTCTCCCTTTATATCACGGAGCTTGGCGGCTCGAAAAGCATGGTCGGCTTCTCGGTATTCATGTCCTCCATATTTGAGGTCATCGTCTTTCTCATGTTCGATCGCTGGCTCAAACGGAAAATGACAGTCCTTACGGCCTGTCTCGCCCTTGTCAGCCTGTTGTTCGCCCTGCGCTGGCAGCTCATGGCGGCTGCCTCAAGTCCGCTCGATGTCGTGCTCGTACAGGCGCTGCACTGCATTACGTTCGGCGGTTACTTCTACGTCGGCACACAGCTGACCATGCTGTTCATTCCCGCAGAATACCGTTCCTCCGGCCAGGCGTTATACACGCTTACTTGGAGCGGCATCTCCGGGATTGTGGCAGGCTTTGCCGGGGGCTGGCTCTTCCAGAGCTTCGGCGGCGAAATGATGTATAAAGCGGGCGTAATGCTGGCCTTGCTTGGAGCGGCTGGATTTGGAGTAATGTGGTATATGCTGTACAAGTACGGTTATCGTCCGCCGCTGGCTGAAAAAAAGCAGGTTCCACAGAACGGGATTTGAACCGTTACACCCCAGAGCCCCAAAATGCACAAAAAGTTCCGGAAATTCCGGAACTTTTTTGCTGCGCGCAGGCTGCAAATTGATCGATGCTCGCATCACACGGCGCTACAGGAGGTAACGCACATAAATATATACGGTCGATATAACTATGGTAAGCAGCATAAGCGGCAGACCATACTTCAAGTATTTCAGAAAAGTAATCTGATGGCCCTCTTTATCCGCGAGGCCCGCCACGATCAGATTGGCGCTCGCGCCGATCAGCGTGCCGTTGCCGCCCAGACAGGCGCCCAGAGCCAGGCTCCACCACAGCGGCTCAAGATTGGTGATTCCCATCGTCCCCATGTCCTGAATAAGCGGGATCATGGTGGCCACAAACGGGATGTTATCCAGAAAAGCGGAAGCTATCGCACTCATCCATAGAATCAGCATGGAGGCCGCGGTAAGGTCTCCGCCTGTAAGCTCAACGGCCTTGGAGGCCAATGCCGAAATCACCCCGGTTTCCACCAGTCCGGAGACCAGCACGAAGAGTCCTATGAAAAAAAAGAGGGTTGTCCATTCCACACGCGTAAAAGCCTGCTCCATCATGGACTCACCGGTAAGGAGCAGCAGGATGAACGCCCCAGCCAGCGCGACCGTCGCCGTTTCCAGATGAAGCGGCTGGTGGAGAAAGAAACCCGCCACCGTCAGCAGCAGCATGCTTGTGCTTTTAACCAGCATCTGGCGGTCACCCAGCATTTCAGCTTCGTTCATCTCCATAATGCCCCGCTTCAGCTCATCCGTTGTACGAAGCTGCTTGCGGAAGATAAGCATGAGCAGCGGGATCAGCACGACCATAATGATCACCACAACAGGGGTCAAATTCTGGATAAAAGCCATGAATGTCAGTTCCTTGACCGCGCTGCCAATCATGATGTTCGGCGGGTCGCCGATCAGCGTCGCAGTACCCCCAATATTGGAAGCGAAAATTTGCGTAATCAGGTATGGCATCGGGTTTACCCGCAGCTGCTTCGTGATACTGAATGTCACCGGTACGGTCAGAAGCACCGTTGTGACATTATCCAGAAAAGCCGAACCGAAAGCAGTCAATACGCCGAGTACCGCCAGAATGCGCAGCGGTTCTCCTTTGGCCAGTTTAGCCGCTTTTATAGCCAAGTAGTTAAACAGTCCCGTTTCGGCCGTAACGCTGACGATGATCATCATGCCGACAAGCAGCCCCAGGGTGTTGAAATCGATATGCGCAAGCGCCGTTTCCTGATTAATAATGCCTGTGGCAATGAGCAGAATGGCGCCCAGCATGGCGAGAACCGTACGATGAACCTTTTCCGAGATAATTAGTGCATATACGACCAGAAAAATAATAATGGCCCATACAGCTTGCTGATCCATAGTTCCTCCTTCGAACCAATAACGTTGCAACAAATCTGACAAAGATACATTTCTAACCACAAACGACTCTAACGGTTGCCACGACTGCTATTAGTTCCAAAAACGTTGATTTCAAATTACAACGGTTGCCTTGGCGCTTATTTCACTTAACCCGGGTATTTCCGCCTTGATTAAGGCAAATAACGCCGATCACGACCGTTAAAATTCGAAAAGGTCTATTTTTCGTAAAATAGCAGCTGCTACAACCGTTAGATTTCCGTCAAGTAAAGAACAGACGCTTCCCGCCGGTATCGCGCCTGTACTACGATTCCCGGCTGAAGCGCCTGAATTCTATGATGCTATGATGTCCGCAGCCTCTTTAGCCCTTTTTCGGCAATTGGAAGGAGCTTTTGAGGGATACGACCCTGTTAAACACCGGACGCCCCGGCTGTGAAAACTTCGGATCCACATTAAAGTATCCGTGACGGAAAAACTGGAACTTGTCCTGCGGCTTCGCTTCTTTCATGTCCGGCTCCACAAAACCTTCAGCAATCACAAGCGAGTTGGGATTCAGCTGATCCAGGAAGGTTTTCTCCTCCCCGTCTTCATCATCCAGCACCTCTTCCGCACTAATCAGCGGCTCGTAAAGACGGAATTCGGCAGGCACTGCCTGAGAGGCTTCAACCCAGTGAATCGTTCCTTTCACCTTCCGGCCCGTAAACCCGGTCCCGCTCTTCGTTTCCGGATCATAGGTGCAGTGAATCTCCGTCACATTGCCGTCCGCGTCTTTGATCACATCATTGCATTTGATAAAGTACGCATGCTTCAAACGGACCTCATTGCCAGGGAACAGACGGAAGTATTTGCTTGGCGGGTCCTCCATGAAGTCATCGCGTTCAATGTAAATCTCGCGGGAAAACGGAATTTGCCGTGTGCCCATTTCCGGATTCTCGCTGTTATTTTCCGCCTCCAGCATTTCCACCTGGCCTTCAGGATAGTTCGTGATGACCACCTTGAGCGGATCAATGACCGCCATCGTACGAGGGGCTTTCAGCTTGAGATCCTCACGCACGAAATGCTCCAGCACCTGCAGGTCGATCTCGCCGTATGCCTTGGAAATGCCCGTCTCAAATATAAAATTGCGGATGGCCTCAGGCGTGAACCCGCGCCGGCGCATTCCCGAAATGGTCGGCATGCGCGGATCGTCCCAGCCGTCGACATGCTTCTCATCAACGAGCAGCTTCAGCTTGCGCTTGCTGGTCACCGTCTGCGCCAGGTTCAGGCGGCCGAATTCATATTGATGCGGTACATGCTCCATTTCGCATTCAGCGACAACCCAGTCGTACAGCGGGCGCTGATCCTCAAACTCCAGCGAACAGAGAGAATGCGTTACACCTTCAATGGCATCCTCAAGCGGATGCGCATAAGAGTACATCGGGTAAATGCACCACTTGTCCCCTGTGTTGTGGTGATGGGTATGCGAGATCCGGTACAGTACCGGGTCACGCAAATTGATGTTGGGGGAGGCCATGTCGATTTTGGCGCGAAGCACCTTCTCCCCGTTTTGATATTTGCCTGCGCGCATTTCTTCAAACAGCCTCAGGTTCTCCTCCACGCTGCGGTCGCGGAACGGGCTGTTGGTGCCAGGCTCTGTCAGCGTACCGCGGGTCTCGCGGATCTGCTCGGCGCTTTGATCATCCACGTACGCCTTGCCTTTCTTGATCAGCAGCACGGCCCGCTCATACATTTCTTCAAAATAATCGGAGGCGAAACGAAGCTCCTCCCATTCATAGCCAAGCCATTTGACATCCTCCTGGATGGACTTGACGTATTCCTCTTCTTCCTTGGCCGGATTTGTGTCGTCAAAGCGCAGATGCGTCCGTCCGCCAAACTCGTCAGCCAGGGCGAAATCAATCCAGATGGCCTTGGCGTGACCGATATGCAAATAACCGTTCGGCTCCGGCGGGAAGCGGGTTACGACTTCCTTCACCTTGCCGCTGCGGAGATCTTCTTCAATGACCGTTTTGATAAAATTCGGGGGAGTGCTTGGCTTCTCCACGCATATCAACCTTTCTGTGTGTTTAATCGCTTGTCGCGTAAACATGTTTCCCTTAAATATACCTCTTCGTATCAGAATGTTCAATAAAATGGGCACTCATGCCGAAATACAAAATAAATCGCGCTTTTTCTGTCTGAGAAAAAAAGAAAAAGGTTAAGAAGAGGTAACGATTTCTATAGCTCTTTACTCTATACTGAAGTTAGCTGTTTTTAACAATCAAATTCAAATGTCCGCACCGGACCTGAAATATATAGAAAACTATTTAAAAATGCGTGTTCAAAAAGTCAGGTTTTCAGCACCAAAGCCTATGCTTCCGAAGTGCGTTTTTTCAAAACGCTTGAGTTGGATGAAGCTAGGGACTGAGGAACGGAGCGTACTTGGGGTACGTGAGCACCTGAAATGTTTCCGTAGGAAACATACTTCGGAAGCGTCTGCTTAGTCCCGGCTGAATTCAAGATTCGATGTCGAGTCCGCTTCCTGATTTCCTTCGTGATCAAAAGATGACTTTTTGAACTACCTCTAAAGTAAGAAAGGAGGCCTCCCCATGATGAGGCTGCTCGCCGCTCTCCTGCTGTCCACCCTTCTGACGTCCTCCAGCCCGCTGCCCGCCGCTCCGGCCCTCACACCGGATTCCGCTCAGCGGATTGCCACGGCTTCGGAAGACGCCTCCGTACAGCTATACCGCGGCCCTGAAGAGGGCGGCCTGTTCCACCAAGCCCTTTTGCAAGTGGACGGCAGGTTTGATGCCTACGACTGGACGGGATCCACAGCAGAAGCTTCTCCTCCCCAGCTGTATGTCCAGGATGTGAACCAGGATGGCGTAAAAGAAGCTGTCGTAATTTTGACCGTTATGTCAGGCACCGGCACCGAAGTGCAGAATATCCATGTGGTCAATCTGGAGACGCTTGCGGAAGTTCCCGTTGAAGATGCGGGGCACTTCATACAGTCACAAGCTTCCTCGAAGGTGGATGCCCGGGACGGGCAGCATCCCGTCAAGATCGAAGTGACATTCCAAGGACAGCGCACACTGCTTGATTTAAAACCGTCAGACTTTTATGACGACCCTTCCAATTTTTATTCAGCACTGGATTTCACTTCCTACGTTGTTTATGACACGAGCCTTAACGAGCTGCGCGCGACCGTTTCCGGCAGCGTCTCGCCCTCCGAATTTGTTGGCGATTTCGAGCTTGTCTACCGATTTGAAGAAGGCCGGTTCCTGATTGATCAGGTGGCCTTCGTCCCGTACCAATAACAAAAACGTCTACCGACATACATTCACAGAAGGCGGAACATAGCGGAAATTTTTCTTGAGATTATAGAATTGTGTAGATCTGCTGAAAATTAAGCAATCTATCCTTTTAAAAACACGTCTTTGGCCCTTTTGACGACTCTCCCGGAATCATGTAGCATAAAATATTATGGCCAAAATACGGCCTGTCCGCATTTAGGAGAGGAAGAGGGGATCGCTTTTGTTTACATACGAATTGGACGAACGGACCGTTCTCAAGCCTATTGCCAGAGAGCACGTACAAGCCTTGTACGAACTTACCGAAATGTCGCGCGACCGTCTCCGGGAATGGCTGCCCTGGGTTGATTCGACTACCGAGCTTAGCCATACCGAGCAGTTTGTGCACAATGCGATGAAGCAGGCTGCAGAAAACGGCGCCTTCACGGCAGGCATTTGGGTGGACAACGAGCTTGCGGGGATGATCGGCTATCATGCCATTGACTGGAGCAGCCGCTCCGTGAGCATTGGCTATTGGCTTGGCCGGGGTTATGAGGGACAGGGTATTATGACAAGCGCCTGCCGCGCTTTCGTGGAACATGCTCTGATCGATCTTGATCTGCACCGGGTGGAGATCCGCTGTGCCACAGGCAACCGCCGCAGCCGCGGCATTCCCGAACGCCTGGGCTTTGTGCTTGAAGGAATTATCCGTGAAGCGCAAAAGCTGCCATCAGGCTATGTCAATTTTGCCGTGTACGGCATGCTGCAAAAGGAATGGAAGCAGCTCCGGTAGCAGCACATTTAATCAAAAAGAACCTCCGGCTTCACGAATTCGTGAAGCCGGAGGTACTTTTTCTTTTAGTATCAAGCTACTTGACCATGGCCTTTAATACATCATCGATCATGGCTTCGTTGGCAATTTTCCCGCTGTACAGCCAGCTGCCCTTTGAATCCATCGTGTAGACATGGCCCTTTTGGACGGCAGGAAGGGCCTTCCAAATCGGACGTTCCAGCGTCTCCGAGCCCGCTCCCTTGTCGCTGTTGATCAAAAAGATATGATCTGCATTCAGCTCAGGCAGCTTCTCAAGCGTGATCGAGGTCCAGGAAGCATCCGAATCAGCTTCCACCGTAAGTGCGGGAGCCTTCAACCCAAGATCGCCATATACCACGGCTCCGCTCGATTTTTTAGGATCAACGATATAGAAATTTTTCTTGGTAAGCCACAAAATGGCCACAGATTGATCGCCCGCCACACCCTGCAGTTCTTCCTTGGCAGCTGCTGCTTTGGCTTCGTAATCCGCCACGGCCTTCTCGGCATCCGCCTGCTTGTTCAGCAGCTCGCCGATTGTCAGCAGCGATTGTCTCCAGTCGGAGGAAACTTTATCACCCAGCACATAAGTAGGAGCAATGGCAGAATATTGCTCATATAACCCTTTTTGCACCATCGACTCTGAACTGATAATGATCAGATCAGGCTGGGCGTCCAAGACCTGCTCCGGAGGCATATCATACGGCATTAAAGGCACGTCCTTCAGATATTTCTCCAGATAGTCCTGCTTTTTGCCGTTTTGAACGGACCACTGCGCAACCGGGGTCACGCCCAGCGTCAATAGAGGATCCTCCAGATAAGGGGCCAGCACCCGCTTGGGATTGGCCGGAATGGTGACCTTATGCCCCATGGCATCCGTAACCGTACGCTCTGCCGCCGTATCCGCCGGAGCCTGATTCGTGTCCGAGCCTTCCGGCTGCGCCGAAGGCTGTGCTTGTCCGCATGCGGACAGCAGCAATGCAAGCAAGATGATTCCCGTGAGGAAGCTCATCGTTCTTTTACGTGAAAATACAACTTGTCTCAACACAACTCTCCTCATTTCTGCATAATTCATTATATTCTAATGATAATGATTATCAATTGGAGAGTCAAATGTATTTCTTTTCCATCCAGGCCGTTATAACGCTTGTACCAGCCCGCCATCCACCACCAGCGTTGTGCCGGTCAAATACGTATTGGCTCCGGAGAGCAGGAATACGACCGCTTTGGCAAACTCTTCAGGCGTGCCGTAGCGCCCAAGCGGGATTTCAGCCTGGCTCCGTTCCTGAATTTGCTCCAGGGGCACTCCCTGCTGCTCCGCCTTTTTGCTGTCAAGCTGTACAATCCGGTCCGTTTCGATCCGCCCCGGCGCCACCGTATTTATCAGAATGCCATATGGAGCGAGCTCCTGCGACAACGTCTTGGTCAGTCCTGCTACGCCTGTCCGGAAGGTGTTAGAGAGCACGAGCCCCGGGATTGGCTGTTTGATGGAGGTGGAGGTCATATTCACGATATGGCCGCCAAGCTCTTTCATATAAGGCAGAGCTCCACGGATCATCCGGACATAACTCAACAAGTTCAGATGAAAAGCATGCTCCCAGTCCTCATCCGTCAGCTCTTCAAACTTCCCAGCCGGCGGGCCGCCGGAATTGCACACCAAAATGTCAATCCGTCCGAACAGCTCCCCCGTCCGCTGAAGCAGCTTTTCCACGTCACCTTTGTCCTTGACATCCGCCACTGTGTACTCCACGCGTCCTCCGCCCAGCTTGGCCAATTCTTCACGTGCTTCTGCCAGCTTGCTCTCATTGCGGCTCACGAGCATAACGTCAGCTCCCTCAGCCACCAGCTGTGCGGCGATCGCTTTGCCCAGTCCGCTGCTGGATGCAGCCACAAGCGCTTTTCTGTTCGTCAAATGAAGATCCATATCCAATCTCCTCCCTGATAAATGCATATTGTCTTACTGACCGATTACACCTTATGCACACGAAAGAAACGGCGGAGTGCCGCAATGGACGCTTGCGTCAGCCGGGCCCATTATTCTTCCATATAATAAGCCATTAAAATATCGTCTATGTAGGTGCCTGAAAGGAAAAATTCAGCCTTTAGCCTGCCCTCCTCCACAAATCCGTTCTTCCGGTAAAAAGCCACGGCTCCCTCATTGCATGACAGGACCCGGAGGCTGAGCTTGCGAATGCTCCGGGAAGCCGCCAGCTCCTTCATGGCATCCATAAGCAGCATGCCGACTCCCTGCCCCTGGCAGGAAGGATGAACGGCGATATGAATGGACAGCACATGGCTGTTGCTGGGGAGTGAGGTGGGTGGATTAAACCCGATATAACCATATACCGTTCCATCTTTAACTGCGACAAGCTGCGACCCCGGAGGGGAATGGCGAAGAAACTCTTCCCTTGAACTCCTGTTCAATGGAGCCGGAGTTGTCTGCTCATCCCACACAAGCTCGTCCAGTTCCATAATTTGCAAGGCATCCTTAAGCTCCGAGGGACGCAAAGTCCATCCTTGGCTTAACGTCATAGCAATCAATCCTTCCGTTTCTTGCCGGTTTGGCTTGAATCTATTGTATTCCTACAGCCTCCAGCTCGCTCTGTACCCGGCTGCGGTTCAGCCAGCCATGCAGCATGTAAAACAGGATGCAGAGCACAGCTGTACCCGCCGCCAGCCAGACCGCCGGAGCAAGGCCTGCTTGATCGTACAGCACGCCCATGGCGTAAGGGCCGAACACCCGCCCGGCCGCGCCGATCCCGCCGACCAGACCGATGTAAAATGGTGCCCCTTTACCGCCATGCTCCGACAAAAACGCCGGAATGGCAGGGGACATCAGCATTTCACCGATCGTTGCCAGCACCATCGCGAGAACCATACCCGCATAATTATGGACCAGCATCATGAGAATATAAGCGGCAAGATAAAAAATACCGCTGCCAATCAACTGGGAAGAAGTCGTTGCGGTCCAGCTGCGCCGAATCCAGGACACGAGCGGCTGTGCAGCAAAGATTAGAATACCGTTCAAGGTCCAAAGCAGGCCGTACATGCTCTTGGGCATCCCCTCTTCAATAATGAACGGGGATACCCCGCTATTCCAAATCGAGTTGCCAAACCACAGAAACAGGGTTCCGAGCCCTATATACATATAGATACGAATATCCCGCAGCAGTACAGGCAGCGGCAGCTCTCCGGAAGCACGGCTGCGCTTGCTCAAATGCACCTCACCTTCTTCTTTGTCCACCTTGGTGAGATAGGTGAAGAAGAACAGGGCGAACAAGGCCGCTGTCAGGCCGTTCAGCACGAAGCTCAGGTGATAGGACAAGTCAGCCAGCACACCGCTCAGAGCTGTCCCGAGCGCCACCCCGATATTATTCGCTACATAAACCACGTTAAACAATTCCCCGCGCCGGTCGGCAAACCGGAAGCCGATAAAGGCCTGAATCGCAGGCATGGACATAGCGTTGGAAAAGCCGATGAAGCCCATCATGATCACGAAAATGAACCAGTACTGGCTGGTAAAAGGCAGTGCTAACAGCCCAAAAGCGTTCATGGCCAGCGAGCCCACAATAAGCCTTTTCACGCCCACACGGTGGTATAGAGCCCCTCCGAGCAGCTGCCCTATGATGCCACCGAGCGACTGAATCAAAATCACAAAACCGGCGTCGCTCATCGTATGCCCCAGCTCGTCGAAGACATACATCGTGATCAGCGGCCACATCAATGAGCCTCCGGCTGAATTCACCAGGCTGGCGATCAAAAACACTCTTACTTCTTTAGGATAGGACTGCAAAAATTTCATGAATATACTCCTTCATCGCACATCAGCAGACTGACTCATCATGTTAGAAAATCATGACACTTCCATCAGTATCGCCTACATGCGCTCATCCGGCAAGCACATTCATTGACGCTTTACATTAACAGCAGTCGAGAAGAACACGGCGCCTTTTCCCATGTCTGCCAGCCTGTCCGGCGTCAGTACATTCGCACGCTGCCGCTGCCCGTCTTTATCCCACCAGAGCCCCTGGCTGATCACCGTTCCAGGCAGCATCCGGTCAACAACCTTTGCATGCAGCTCACAAGTTCCCCTGTCGTTCCATATCGTTACCTTATCGCCGTCCGCGATTCCCCTTGCCGCTGCATCCTCGGGATGAATTTGCAGCAGAGGCTCCTTTTCCAGCTCCTGATGCTTCGGAACATTGGCAAAGGTCGAATTCAGAAAATTGTGGTTCGGCGGGGAGATGAACATGAGCGGATACAATGCATCCGGGTCAGGCCTCCGCTGACCGTCATAGCCTTCCTGCAGCGGCATATAGGTCGGCAAACCGGGCAGTCCCGCCCGCTCCAGCGTTTTGGAATACAGCTCGATCTTGCCGGACGGGGTCGGCAGCATCTCCAAGAACCGCGCCTGCGGACTCATATCCAGCTTCACATGCCGGTGCTCCTGCAGCGCCTCCAGGGTAATCCCGTTCAAGTAAGGATTGACGGGATGGTCCAAAGCTCCGCGGATCATGCTGTCCTCGCTTTCACTAAAGGCTTCGCTGTCAAAACCCATCATCTGCCCCAGCAAGGAGAACAACTCATAATTGCTCTTGCTCTCCCCGACCCGTGCAATGACAGGCTCCTGAAGCTGGATATAATGATGCCAGTAGGAAGTGAACAAATCGGTGCTTTCAAAAGACGAAGCGGCAGGCAGAACGATATCCGCATATTTCGCCGTGTCCGTCATAAACAAGTCGTGGACAACGGTAAAAAGATCTTCCCGTTCGAAGCCGCGGATTACCCTCTCCGTATCCGGAGCAACCACCAGCGGATTCGAACAGTATACAAACAGCCCCATAACCGGTTTCTCATTGTCCAGCAGCGCGTCCCCGATCCGGTTCATATTGATATGGCGCGCCTGCGGATTCGGTCGCAGATCCGGCCGTTCCAGCGCAGCGCTGTTCAGCTTGGCATAACCGCTGTTCGATTTTGTCGCCCCGCCGCCGCGCTGCTGCCAATGACCCGTGAGGGCCGGCAGACAGGTTATCGTTCTTACATTCATGCCCCCGTTGTCATGGTGCTGCAGGCCGTTGCCGACATGGATATAGGCCGCATGCGCGCGCCCGTACATTTCCGCCAGCCGAACAATATCCTCAGCAGGCACCCCCGTTATGCGGGCCGCCCATTCAGGTGTACAGCCGCTTACATGCTCCTTCAGAGATTCATGTCCTACTGTATAACGTTCCATAAAAGGCAGGTCCGTCAGACCTTGCGCAAACAGCACATTCATCATACCCAGTGCCAGCGCCGTATCCGTTCCGGGATATAAAGGAATAAACCAATCTGCCCATTGAGCGGTCCGGTTGCGGTGCACGTCGATGACGACAACCTTGGCCCCTTTCTTGCGCGCTTTCTCGGCAAGCACAACCTGATGCATATTGGTGCTGACAATATTGCCTCCCCAGACAATAATCAAATCCGCATGCTCAATGTCCTCCGGGCTTACTCCCCCGTAAAATCCCATCGTATGTATCCATCCGGCATTACCTGCAGAGTTGCAGATCGTCTGCTCCAGCTTGCTCGCTCCCAGTGCGTTAAAAAAGCGGCGGTCCATGCCATCCACGCTCAGCTTGCCCATATTGCCGTAAAAGCTGTAAGGAAGAATCGACTCCGGGCCATGGCTGGCCATGAATTCCCGGAAACGGTCTGTAATTTCCGCTAGAGCCTCCTCCCATGTAATCCGCTCAAACTGCCCCGAGCCCTTGGGTCCTGTCCGTTTGAGCGGATGCAGCAGCCGCTCGGGATGATGTATTCTTTCCGCCATATTGCGGACTTTATTGCAGATGGCACCTTTCGTGATCGGATGATTGGGATCGCCCGTCACTTTTACAATTTTGCCATTCTCCTTATGCAGCAGCAGCCCGCACGTATCGGGACAATCCAGCGGACACACGGCTGGAAACACACCGTCTGCCGTATCCGTCATCCTTGTCTTGCCATTCCTGTTGCCCCTGTTCATGCTGATGTCCTGAACCATTCTTGCCCTCCTCATCCGGCACTCCAACGTCCGTTTAATACTTTTCACTATCATACTATATTTTTTTGAAGATTATAGAATTTTAAGTTTTCAGCGGAGCTGGACAATGCTGTAATCGCAGGAAAAACTACCGCTAACGCGCCCTGCCTTCTGTGTATTACGCCGAAAGACGTTTTTCTTGCAGCGGGCTGTTTCAAGAATCTGCTTGCAGGGTAAGAAATAATCAAGGCAAGGATGGAGAGCGCACACTCTGCCTCCTGCCATACATGGACCACTCCCAAAAAAATTCGCCATGACAGGTTACGTTCCCCCGAACCTGACATGGCGAATTTATTTTAAGAGGTAGTTCAAAAAGTCATCTTTTGATCACGAAGCTAGTCAGGAAGCGGACTCGACATCGAATCTTGAATTCAGCCGGGCCTAAGCGTATGCTTACGAAGCATGTTTCCTGCGGAAACATTTCAGGTGCTCACGTACCCCAAGTACGCTCCGCTCCTCAGTCCCTAGCTTCATTCAACTCAAGCGTTTTGAAAAAACGCACTTCGGAAGCATAGGCTTCGGTGCTGAAAACCTGACTTTTTGAACACACACTTTAAATATGAGACTATACAGCCTGGTCCGGCGCTGCTTGCGGATGGGCAGCCTCTTTTTCCTGAATGACCAGGGCGTGCGTTTTCGGTTCAGCCTTAAAATCCTTCAAATATGCCAGCCAGTAGGCCCCCGCCACAAACAGGCCTCCGCCTGTCAGATTGCCCAGCCATACCGGCACGAAATTGCGGAGATAATCGAGCCATGTAAAATGGCCCGCAAAGATCGCCGCCGGAATCAGGAACATATTGGCCACAACGTGCTGAAAACCGATGGCCACAAAGGCCATGGTCGGGAACCAGATGCCCATAATTTTTCCGCTCATGGAGTCGCTGCCGTAGGACAGCCAAACCGCCAGTGCGACAAGCCAGTTGCAGCCGATGCCGGACAAATAGGACTGCCATAAGGAATCATGAATTTTGTGCCCTGCCATCTCCACCACTTTGTCCAGATAAGGCCCGCTCGCCGTCAATCCCACCACATGACCGAAAAAATAAGCGACAAACAGTGCGCCAGCAAAATTCCCCAGCGTGATCAGCACCAGATTTCGTATTACCTCTCCTGTCGTGATACGGCCGGCCATGCGGGCCAGGGGAACCGCCATCATATTTCCGGTCAGCAGCTCGCCCCCGCCCAGCAATACAAGCACCAGCCCCACCGGGAACACCGCAGCACCGATAAAGTTGGCGATACTTCCCCATTCTGCGGGAGCGCTTGCGATCACCCTGATGTCCAATAAAAAGCCCAGAGCAATAAAAGCGCCTGCCAGAAAGCCAAGTATGACCGCCGTCTGCCACGGATTATGGGCTTTATGAACACCGGTTTCAACCGTCAGTTCCGCAATTTGCTTCGGTTTATAAGTAGCCATCCTCTTCTCTCCTTCACCTTAATACTTCTTCTGTTTCTTTCAGTTTAGAAGGTCCCGGAGATGAAAGTAGTGAAATTTATCACATACTAAAAGAATGGCATATATGCAAAAAAGCAGCCTCCTCCTGGAAGCCGCCTGTATAACACATCGTAATTAATTATATTCTTCTTTCTCGAGCTGCTTCATAAACCAGCTGATAGCTACAAAACCGATTGCTCCGAGCGCAATCATAAATGCAATCCAAAACAAGACGGTTCCTCCCCCTTATCCATGACTCATGATCTAATGATTTGATATACTTCATTTTACAATATTCAGAGAGCAGGCAGAGCCGGATTTCATGGCAATTAAGTGAACAATATCACAGTTTTTTAGCGGATTATTACAGAGTTACAGCTTCCTTGTTTTTCACCGGCGGAAGAGCCTGCAGCCCGGCTGTATTCAGGAAGTTCCATGGCTTGTTGTAATGCGGCTGGAAGAAGAAGTCGATAAAGGCGAGCTGATCGACGGTCATCCGGTTCTGAATGCAGACCGACAGGGTATTGATCGATTGTGTAAGCTCCGCTTTCGACATCAGCTGCGCACCGACGATCCGGCGCGAATCCCGTTCATATACAACCTTCAGCAGCACTTTTTCCGCTGTAGGCATAAATTCCGGACGGTAGCTGTCCTCGATCGTAACCGCCTCCACCTGCATCCCTTCGTCTTTTGCCGCTGTTTCGGTCAAGCCTGTTCCTGCAATATTTTGTTCATATATTTTGATGCCCGAAGTGCCCTGGGTCCCCATATACGGGATGGTCGGCTGCATAAGGTTGCGGGCGATCAGCGTGCCCATCCGGACCGCATTTGTGGCCAGCGGGATGTATGCATTTTTACCCGTAGGATTATAGTGAATCGCACAGCTGTCCCCGGCGGCATAGATATCAGGATGGCTGGTCTGCATATAATCGTTAACGATGATGGCACCGTTCGGCAGCATATCGACCTGACCTTTCAGCAAATCGGTATTCGGACGGAAGCCGATGCAGAGAATGACCAGATCGGTCTCATACTCCCCTTTGGAGGTGATGACTTTCGCAACCTTTCCGTCCCGGCCTTCAAATCGATTCACCGTTTGACCCAGGGCAAGCTGAATACCTTGCTGCTTCAACGATTTCTCTATTCTGTCCGTAAACCCGGCATCCAGATATTTGTTCAAAATGCGGTCCATGCTGTCGATCAATGTAACTTCCTTGCCATTCATCTGGAAAGCTTCCACAAGCTCGATGCCAATGTATCCAGCGCCTACAACGGTAATCCGCTTGGCGTTTTTCGCTTTTTCAATAATGGTGTTGGAATGGTTATAGTTCTTTGAAAGCAAAATATTGTCAAGCTCAATGCCTTCCAGCTTCGGAATGATCGGCCACGAGCCGGTCGTCATGATCAGCTTGTCATACGTATCTGTAAATTCCTCCTGGGTTTCAAGATTGCGTACGCGCAGCGACTTGGTTTTCGTATCCACCGAGGTTACTTCATGAAGCATTTTGGTGACTACGCCCAGATCGGCAAGCTGCTGAGGAGACGAATAAAACAAGCCTTCAGGGTCCTTCACCACTCCTCCGACATACAATGCAATCCCACAGGATAGAAACGAAATATTATCATTGCGCTCATAAACGGTAATTTGTGCGTCAGGATATAATTTGGCCGTATTGACGATGGCTGCTGTCCCCGCGTGCGTGCATCCGATCACTGCAATTTTCATTTGTGTAGCCTCCTCAGGTGTAATTAAAGTGTCTGAAACCGGCTTGCTGGAAAAGAAACTGAAAAAAAGATATAGAATCAAAGCTTATCTTGTGAATAGTTTCACTTTATAACAGCTGCTTATGTGATTTATTTCACTTCATGGCTTTATTATAATGTGATCTATTTCACAATGCAACATATTTTTGCGGGGATTCACATTTTATTCACAGTTGGCGTAAGGGTCGCCCTCTTTTTTATTAGCTTTCCCACGATCCTTCTGAACATGCCTGTTGCTCCTGTTTCACGTAACTTCCCGCGAAAAAAGGCAGCCCATGAAGGCTGCCTGCGATGTAATACTCCTATTCTGCAATTTGTTCTAAGATTTGCTTCGCCACATTTAATGCGTCATCAAGACTGCCATTAAAAGTAGATACTGAGAAACCGTGGTTTTTTACGAAGAAATGCACCACTTTTCTCTCTTTCCCATCGACATAAGCTGCCTGATGGCCGCTGATTTCAGTTTCTCCAACTGGTTCATTGTAAAACTCTTTGATGGCTTGAATGGTTCCATCTTCATCAGTTAAGAGTGGGTTTTGGGATACCAGAAACTCAGTACCGTTTTGAGATTGATAGGTTGCTTTAAATTGTAGCCCATCACCAAAGTCTTGAGCAAACAGATTCGTTTGTTTTAAGTCAGGAACTACGCTGCTTTGCTCGGAATTGATTGATACTGCAGCACTTGGCTCCTTAATATCTTCTGGAATACGTAGTTCTCCCTCTGGAACTTCCGAGAGGTCAACACCAAATTGCTGGGCGTTCGGATCGGGCTCTATTCTTTCTTCCGGCTGCACACTTATAGAAGTTGCCTCATCTTCCGACACATTCCCAACTGTATCTGACGGGGTATCTATCGTAGTCGTGCTGTCAGCTTCGGCAGCATAAGTTTGATACATTAAACCACCACCCGTTAGCAGAAGGGCACCTGTCAAACCTGCAACGGCAATTTTTTTCTTCATCCTCGATTATTCCTCCTTTAGTAAATGTATCCACTTTTTACTGTAGAAGCATCACTCTTGTACTGTAGAGCATAAGCTAATCTGCCACCGGATTCCCGATATGAGGTCATATAAGTTGTACTATAAGGAGTGTGCAGCGTCCAAGTGTAGGGAGTATCAAATATCGAGGCATCGTCCATTTCAGACCATGTAGATGAACCCGCGACACCGTCAGCACTCAGACCAGTTGCCCTTTGCATGTTAATCAATCCAGTCCGGGTCCCAGACCCAAAGCTTCCATCAATCGTACCTACTGCACTTTGCTGGCCATAAGAATATAAGTTGGCTTGCAACCCTGTAACATAACCTCCAGATGAACCTTGCCTTAAAGTCGGCCAATCACTGAAGTCAGCGAGCGCCACACCACTAAATAGAAGCGAGCCAACAAGTGCCAGAGAACCTACAGATAACATCTTTCTCTTCTTCAACTGGTATTCCTCCTTTTATTTTGGGTACGCCAAACTTTAAAACAGACGTCCAGCAAGAGGGAACCTATGTAAATACTTTCATCATGTGCTTATCGTCCCTCTGAAATCCTTGTTATGCGAATTTTCCTATTCACCTCCGCTCTATCAAAAAATTTGGATGGAAAATAATCCATCTACTAATATAACGCACAAGTTACCACAAAGTTTCTAATACTGAGAAAAAAATACAAAAAAATAGTTCCTCAGTTGTGTCCAAAATGCTTCGATTTCAAATAGTAGAGTACAAACACTTCTCTGGCTACTGGAATAGCCATCCAGGATCTATCGGAGAAATCACTGCTTCAGCTTAAAAAATCCTACTATTGCTGAACACATGCAAAAATCTCCCGGTTCAACACAACCGGGAGATTATACGGCAGGACTAATCTGTCATTGCAAAGCTTATTAGAGCAATCCCTCAATAGCCGATCTCATCGAATCCGGAGACTCCTTCGGCTCAAAACGGGCGATAGGCGTTCCCTCGCGGTTCACCAGGAATTTCGTGAAATTCCAGGCAATCTCCCCGTTCTCCTGCTCGCCAGGCAGCTTGTCTTTAAGATATTGGAATAACGGATGGGTGTCAGGCCCATTGACTTCAATCTTGGCAAAAACGGGAAAGTTAACACCATAGTTGACCTTGCAAAACTCCTCCGCCTCTTCGCTCGTACCCGGCTCTTGAGCGCCAAACTGATTGCATGGGAAGGCCAGCACAACCAGTCCCCGGTCTTTGTATTCGTCATAAAGCTTTTGCAGCTCCCCGTATTGGGGTGTCAGACCACACTTGCTTGCCGTGTTGGCAATCACGATCACCTTGCCTGTATAAGTCTCCAGAGACAATACCTGATTGGCTGGCGTGATCGCCTGGAATGAATAAATGGACATGGCGGCTTCTCCTCCTTTATAAAACTGCCTGATATTAATATAAAATAAAATCAATCTGCTTCTATATCATAACCAAATGCAAAAGAAAATCCAAATCCATGACGATCGTACGCAAAAAGCTGGCGTTACCGCCAGCTGACTGAAAAAATATTATGCTCGATCTGGTTGCCGTTTCATCCGAACCCCAATCCTGATGTTTTACAACGGACTACCTTGCAGCAGCGCTCACAAGCTTCTCTGCTCTGTCAGGGACGAACATAGCATCTGCGCCGGGAGCGGCTGTAACGTTGGACAAGGCGTTGTGTCCAGCCAGCGCGTAAGGCAGGCAAAGCGGAACCCCCGTACGCGGATCAGTCACAATATCCGCTTCAATTCCGAATACATCGCGCAGCATTTCCGGCTTCATTACCTCAACCGGTGAGCCGACAGCTTGAGCCTTGCCTTTTTTAATGGCAATCATATGATGTGCATAACGGGCCGCATGATTCAAATCATGGACCACCATCACAATGGTGCGGGCAGCGTTGGCATTTAACTGCTCAAGAAGCTGCAGAACCTCAAGCTGATGGGCCATATCAAGAAACGTAGTCGGCTCATCAAGGAACAGGATATCCGTATCCTGGGCCAGTGCCATGGCAATCCAGGCACGCTGGCGCTGCCCGCCCGAGAGTTGATCAATTGGACGGTCATGGAAATCCTGCATGCCCGTTACCCCGATCGCCCATTCGACCATTTTCCGGTCCTCTGCCTTTAGCGAGCCAAAGCCCTTTTGATAGGGAAAACGTCCATAGGATACAAGTTCCGTTACAGTCAGCCCTTCCGGAGCAGTCGGATTCTGCGGCAGAATCGCAAGCTGCTTCGCCACTTCACGTGTGGATTGCTTATGAATGGATTTGCCGTCCAGCAGCACACTTCCGCCCTTCGGCTGCATGATGCGGGCCATCGTTTTCAAAATTGTCGACTTGCCGGAGCCGTTCGCTCCAACCAGTGCCGTAATTTGACCCTGCGGTATTTCAATGTTCAGATCCTCGACAATCAAACGATCCTCATAAGCGATATTCAAACCGACTGTATTTAAACGAAACATGTGATCATCCCTTTCTTTATTCTAAAGGCAGCTTGTGTGGGGTATGGTCAACCCCTTGATCTGGCGAGCAAATATAAAAAGTACGGAGCGCCGATAACGGCAACGACGATCCCGGTCGGAATACCGGACGGCTGAATAATCGTGCGGGCAATGCTGTCTCCGGCCAGCATGATCAATGCACCGACCAGCGCCGATACAGGCACGAAATGCATGTGCCGCGGTCCGACAAGCCTGCGGGCCAAATGAGGACCGATCAGGCCCAGGAAGCTTATGCCTCCGCTGATGGAGACACAGGCTCCACTGAGGGCTACAGCAGCTGCAATGAGCAGCAGCCGTTCCCGGTTCAGCAGGCTGCCGAGGCCTGCTGCGGTTTGATCTCCCAGCATCATCACATCCATCTGCCGGGCTTTGGCGAAAATAAAGGGTACAAGAATAATAATCCAAGGCAGCAGCGCCAATACGAAATCCCAGGTTGTTCCCCAAATGCTGCCCGCCAGCCAATTGGCCACGAAAGTATAGTTCTGCTCATCCAGCCGGATGACCAGCACCAGCATCAAGGACTGAATCCCCGCCGCCATGGCAATTCCGGCGAGCAGCAGGCGTGAAGTGGACAAGCCTTTATGTTTGCGGTAGGCCAGCATGTAGATGGCCGCCGCTGCTGCAAACGAGCCGATGATGGCAAGAACGGGCAAAGTAAACGGTGAAGCCCCCGTCCGCAGCGGGTTCAGCGATACGTACAGCACAACTGCCAGCCCGGCACCGGAGTTGATCCCGAGAATGCCCGGGTCGGCCAGCGGATTGCGGGACACTCCCTGCAGCACCGCGCCCGCTATGGCAAGCCCTGCCCCTACGAGCAGGGAAATGACGATACGTGGCAGCCGGAATTCGAACAAAACGAGCGATTCCGTTCTGCTGCCCATGCCCATAAAGGTCCTCAGCACCTGCATCGGACTAAGTGAGGTGTGACCCGAGTTGATGCTGATGATCAACACAATAACGATTAGCCCAAGCAAAACCGCCGCGACGGTCAAAGCTCTGGCGCTTCTTCCGGAGCTCCAGATTGTCTGTCCTTTCATCAGTCCCTCACCTCTTTCCGGATGAGGTACAGGAAGTAAGGAACCCCGATCAGGGCGATCATGGCCGCGGTCGGCGTTTCCTCAGGCGGCTTGACCAGTCTTGCCGCGATGTCGGCACCCACCATCAGGAGCGAACCAAGCACCGCCGAGGTGGGGATGATCCAGCGATAATCCTTGCCGACAAGGAAGCGGGCGACATGGGGAATCACCAGTCCTATAAACCCGATCGTTCCCACCATGGCGACGGAAGCGCCCGCAAGAACCATCACCACTGCCGAGGCGGCAAGCTTGATGAGTCCCGTCCTCAGCCCAAGGCCAAGAGCCACGTCCTCGCCAAGGCTGAGAATCGATATATATCGCGACAGCAGGAGCGAGGCAACCAGGCCAGCGCCGATCCACGGAGCTGTCAGAACGAGCTGGCTCCATTGGGTGCCGGCGACACCGCCTGCAATCCAGAAATCCAGATCCTGGGCAACATTGTTCATCAGAGCGATGCCCTGACTCAAACTGGTAAGCAGGACGGAAACGGCCGCGCCTGCCAGCGCAAGCCGGACGGGTGTGAGGCCGCCTCTGGAAAACCGGCCAAGACCGAAGACCAGCGCAACGCCGAGACCCGCCCCGGCAAAACAGATAATAATAATGCTATTAAAGGAAAGATGCGGCAAATACGCGAAGCAGATAGCCAGCGCAAAGGCAGCACCCGCGTTGATGCCCAGCAGGCCCGGATCGGCCAGTGGGTTGCGCGTCATTCCCTGCATAATCGAGCCGGAAGCGGCGAATGCCGCTCCGACCAACGCTCCCGCAAGGACACGCGGAAAACGCAAATCCCAAATGATCTGATGATTGGTATTGCCAGGGTCAAATGAGAAGAGCGCTTGATACACAGTCCTCAGCGGGATTCTCACCGCTCCTACCGCAATTCCGAGAGCCATGATGAACAGGAGAGCAGCCAGCCCGATCACGATGATGCCCATTGCCGCTCCCGGACGCGCCCAGAGCTGTTCCCGCAGCTGTTCTTCCTTCCCGGTTGTAGAGCTATCCATGCAGCAAGCCTCTTTCTTAACGAAATTCATGCAATCTTCATTTAAATTCTATAAATAAAGATACTGATAATCATTATCAATTGTCAATAGCCCAGACCCAACTTATTGAGAAATGTGACAAAAAAATGGACCCTTTCGGGTCCGTTACGGGTTACTATCGTTAATATTCACAATAAACGATCGCAATATTTACAAATAACGTCCGTATCAGGCCTGCTGTTCCTCCGGCTCATACATCCGGGAACGATATTTGATCCACTGGAATAAATGCGTCACAATGACCTTCAATACCGCATAACCCGGTACCGCCAGGACAATCCCTACAACGCCGAACAGATTGCCTGCCGTTAAAATGACAAAAATAATCGTAATGGGATGCACGCTAAGCGACTTGCCCATAATTTGCGGCGAGATGAATTTGCCTTCGATCAGCTGTACGACCGTCCATACGACAATCATTTTGACAAGCATAACCGGAGACGTTACGAGCGCGACAATGAGCGCCGGCGTAATGGCGATGGCCGGCCCCAGGTACGGCACCACGCTGGTGAATGAAGCAATAAGGGCGAGCGTGAGCGAATAATCGAGGCCTATAATCAGGTACCCGATATACAGCAGCACACCGATACACATGCTTACAATAATTTGACCGCGGATATAGGAGCTGACCTGATGGTTCATTTCGCTCATGATGCGGCTGGTCTGCGGGCGCAGCGCCGTGGGCAGCAGCCCCAGAATAAACTTTGGCAGCTTGCGACCGTCCTTAAGCAAATAAAACAGGATAAACGGCACGGTGATGATGGAAACGACCGTTTCTGTCACCGCCCCCACGATGGAGCCGATGCTTTTCCATGCATTATTCATTACGGACGAAACCCATTCCGAAGCTCTGTTCGCCAGTTCCGCAGGATCATAATTTACAGTTTCACGGAATTGATTCACAAAATCGCTGCCGATCAGCTCCTCGAACTTCGTCTGAACCTCGGCGGTGTATGCGGGAACATTGCTGATAAACCGCGCCGCCTGTTCACGGATGACAGGCACAACAGAGGTGATAATGATCGTAATGATGCCGATTACCAGCAGGTATAACACAATAATGGAATATACACGTTTAACCTTTTTGCGCTCCAAATAATCGACAATGGGGTTCAGCAGATAAAAGACGACGCCTGTCAAAATGAACGGCAAAATGACGGTTTTAACAAGCACCGCAAGCGGGTGGAATATATAAGATACACGGGTGAACACCATGATGTTCAAGCCAATTAGCAGCGTAATCAGCAGGAACAGTACAAATCTGTTGTTCAGGAAAAAGAATTTGAAGCGTTCCTTCCAGTCATTCCTCGGTTCCATGGCAGCCCTCTCGGCAATCAGATTTTCTAGCTGTGTAGCTACTATTACCAAATTATACACGGACAATGTATGGAAAACAAAAAGCCCCGGGAGCTTGGCCCGGGGCTGAACAGCTTAGCGGCCGCGGCGCCCACCGCGCCGGCCGCCCTGGGAGCCGCCGCCGCGTCCGGACTGTGCGGAGCGGCGCTCGCCGCCCGCGCCCGGGCGTCCCTGGCGCGGCTTGTCCTTGCCCGCACCGCGGCGTCCGCCTTCCGCGCGGCCGCGGGATGGGGCTCCGGCCGTGCGTGCGGGCCGGGCTTTCTCGCCGCGCTCCGCCGACGGCGCGGCGGAACGGCTCTGCTGGCCCGACCATTCGGCCCGGGCCAGCGTCAGACCTGCGGCCTTCTGAACCCGCCGCAGGTCGTCCATATCCTTGGGCGCGGCGAACGTCACCGCCACGCCTTTGCCGCCGGCCCGGCCCGTGCGGCCGATGCGGTGAATGTAGCTTTCGGCGTCATGAGGCATATCGTAGTTGAACACGTGAGTGACGCCTTCCACATCCAGACCGCGTGCCGCCACATCGGTGGCCACCAGCAGCTGCAGCTTCGCATCGCGGAACGCCTTCATCACCTGCTCCCGCTTGTTCTGAGACAGGTCCCCGTGCAGTTCACCGCTCTTGTAGCCAAGCGTCTGCAGCGCTTCGTTCAGCTTCGCGGCACGGATCTTCGTTCTGCAGAAGATCACCGCCAGATACGGACGATGCGTGTCAATCATCTCAATCAAGGCCTTCTGCCTCGTCCGGTCCGTACACTCCACGACAAGCTGGCGGATCTGGTTCACCGGGACCGGTGATTCGGACTCCACCTTGACGTCTGTCGGGGACTGCATATAAGCCCGGGCCAGCTTGCGCACGGCCGCAGGCATGGTGGCCGAGAAAAGCATCGTCTGCCGCCGGGACGGAACGGCCTGAATGATGGTTTCCACCTCGTTCAGGAAGCCCATGTGCAGCATCTGGTCGGCTTCATCTAGCACCAGCATGCGCACGCCGCCCAACTGCAGCGTCTCCCGGCGCATATGGTCCAGGAGCCGCCCAGGCGTGCCGATAATAAGCTGCGCTCCGCCCTGCAGCTTGCGCAGCTGCCGCTCCACGTCCTGCCCGCCATACACGGCGAGCAGTGAGATCCCCTCGGTCGTAGACGCCAGCTTGGCGGCCTCCTCGGTGATCTGCAGCGCCAGCTCCCTTGTAGGCGCAATGACCAGCGCCTGCGGGTATTTTTTGTTTCTGTCGATCTTATGCAATATCGGGAGCAAAAAAGCGAGGGTTTTGCCAGTCCCCGTGTGCGCCTCGGCGATTACATCCTGTCCGTTCATCAGCAGTGGTACAGCTTCACGCTGTACCTGTGTCGGCACTGCGATGCCCTGTGCTTTCAGTGCTTCCACCCAATGGGGCTCTACCCCGAGCGATGCGAAATTTTTCAATGAATGTCACTTCCCTGTTCTTGTAATCGTTATATCGGCTATCATGAGGCCTTATGGGCCGGATTCCCTTAGCTTGCGTCAGGCAGGCGGCCTTCAAGCATTTCCGCCCAGCTTTTGCCTTTCCCAGTATACGCGAAGTCACTCTTGACCGCCAGCAGGTCCGTATACTGCACAAAAAAAGCGCAAACCACAGAGCTTACGCACTATGATTTGCGCATGACGCGATTTTAATGACCGGAAGCGGAGGACAGCCCGATTTTCTCCACAATCATACGGCTTTCCTCGTTCAGTCCCTTTAATCTCACTTCTTTGCCGGCCCTTCTGTACTTCTCCGTCACCTTCGCGATAGCCGTCACGGCCGACTGATCCCAGACATGCGAGTCGGTGAAGTCGATGCTGACCCGATCCGGGTCCTCTGCCGGATGAAAATGATCCACAAAATGCGCAGTGGAAGCAAAAAACATCGGCCCCGCTACACGATACAGCTTCTCTCCGTTCTGCTCGATGTGATGGATTTTGATCTTCGCCATCTTCCAGCCAAAATGAAGGGCGCTCAGAAGCACACCTACGAGCACACCCTTGGACAAATCGTCGGTCGCCACCACGATCACCACGGTAATCACCATAATGAACGCCTCTGCACGTGGCACCTTGGGCAAGTTGATGAGCGATTTCCAGTCAAACGTACCGATCGACACCATGAACATGACGCCGACCAGCGCCGCCATCGGCACCTGCTTGACGATATTGCCCAGCACCAGCAGCAGAAAGGCAAGGAATACGCCCGCCGTAAGGGTGGACAGCCTGCCGCGCCCGCCTGATTTCACGTTAATGACGGACTGCCCGATCATCGCACAGCCAGCCATGCCGCCGAAAAATCCATTGATAAAATTGGCGATGCCCTGGCCGCGCACTTCACGGTTCTTATTGCTCTTTGTCTCCGTCATCTCGTCAACGATCGTGGCGGTCAGCAGCGACTCCAGCAAGCCAACCAAAGCCATGGTGAACGAATAAGGGAAAATGATCTGCAGCGTCTGCAGCGACCATTCAATATTAGGCAGATGGAAAACAGGCAGCGTATTGGACAGCTCCCCCATATCTCCCACCGTCTTCACATCAAGACCGAAAGCGACCGTAATAATCGTCATGAAAATGATCGCCGCCAGCGGCGCGGGAATGATCTTCACAAACCGTGGCAAAATGTAAATGATAGCAAGTGTTCCGGCCACCATTGCATACATGATCCAATTCGCACCCCGGAAGTGCACCAGCTGCGCCATAAAGATCAGAATAGCCAACGCATTAACAAAGCCGGTAATCACCGTCTGCGGTATAAACGTAATGAAACGCCCCACCTTGAAAATCCCCAGCACAAACTGGATGACCCCTGTCAGGATGGTCGCCGCAAACAAATACTCAATGCCATGATCCTTCACAAGGCTGACCATCAGCACCGCCATGGCGCCGGTAGCCGCTGAAATCATGGCCGGACGCCCACCCGCGATAGAAATGACAATCGCAATGGTGATGGATGCATACAAGCCCACCATCGGGTCCACACCCGCGATAATGGAAAAAGCGATCGCCTCCGGAATCAGCGCCAGCGCCACGGTGATGCCGGCCAATATATCGGCCCGGACGTTGCCGAGCCATTGTTGTCTGAAACTCATTTGAACCGATACTCCCCCCTTATGATGCCGGGAGCCGATCCGGCCCGCGCCCTTGATGTCAGGGCTTCCGTCCTGCGGCCGTCCGTCTGTACCCGGTGAAAAAAATCGGCTTGCCCCTTTCAGGCTCACCCTCCCGTTCTGCTCAGTCCACCATTATAACTCAAAAATAGAGAATGGCTAAAACCGCCAGTCCGCATGTAATCGCTATCATCCATAGAATTCTTTTAATTTTAAACTTTTTCTCGCTCATGCTGGTTATTGGCAGAATGATTCGCAACGCTCAGAGTCTAGTATCCATAGTGAGACGGATGTCTATAGGGTATGGTGTCTGGTGTTCGTTACCTGATGCCAGATGCCTGTTGCTTGTTGCTTGTTGCCTCTCCATATAGCTTTGCATGATTATCCCTTTTGTTCAGACTCTCGGTCTGCTTCTCATCACCTAAACGCTCTGCTTTCTCCTAAAATCGCCTCATCTCGAACCGATCTGCTTCTTCATAAGGCACGATCAAAAAATAATAGACCCATTCGATGGTCCTGAATAGCGTAACAACAGGTATTTTCGTGCCTCACTTGATCCGTTATTTTCTTTAACGCGCCTAAAGTATATTTTCGGTTCCCGGTTTTCTGTTTTTCTTTACCTGATCCAATGGGATAATGGTGCAAAGCTCCCGGGCAGCGAGTCCACATGCCTTGCCACGTTCGACGGGTGGCTTACTGTCAAGCACGGATGATTAGGTGGAGTCCATAAAGTGAGTTTCACTTCACTTTCGAAGCATGAAATGGGCAAACTTGCAAGGAGGGGATTCGAATTCCTCAGATACATCTTCTGGTCTTTTCAAGCCCAATTTCAGCTGTGAACCCCACTGAAAACACACTAAAAAGGTCAAGAACAGGGAAGTGTTCCTGTCTCGACCTTTAGCTAAACAAGAAATCGCAGGAAGTGGCGATTTCTTCGTTGGTTTACGTGGAAGTATGCACGATGCAACGGAGAGAACGAAACAATTCCGGAAAAGTACAGCGTTCGCATTTGACCCGAAGGGTCAGCAGCGATTGCAGGAATGTTTCGTTTTCGGAGCGGCCTCAGAGAGATTTCGAAGCGGTCTCGGAACGATCTCGGAGCTGCAGACCAACTAGAACCGTCCCGACCTGAAGATGGAGTACAGCAGGAAGGCCACCATGAGCAGCGCCACCACAAAGCCGATTTCAATGGCAGGCACATCCCACAGCAAAGTTGCCCTGTGCGCCAGCGAGGAGCCGATGATCAGACCCACCATGATGATTGAGAACGCCAACAGCACGATGCTGAAGGATAAGCGGTTGCTGATTTGGTCCAGCCTGCGCAGCAGCATCTCCAGCTCGGGTACCGTGACTTCCAGCTTCAGCTTTCCTTTGCTGATGACAGAAGCGAGATGACGGACCTGAGCCGGCAGCTCAACCAGCGTTTCCGCCAGCTCTGCCGCTCCTCCAAGCAGCTTGCCGCGGATACGGCGTGTGCTGAAGCGTTCCTTGACCAGCTTGCGCCCAAAGGGCTCGGCCAATTTGATGATGCTCAGCTCCGGATCGAGATTCTCGATCACTCCTTCCATCGTCAGCAGAGCCTTGCCGAGCATGACAATGTCGGACGGAAGGCCGATCCGGTGCTTCTGCGCCGTGCTGAACAGATCGTTCAATGCCTGTCCGAGGCTGATTTGGGAAAAAGGAACATCCGCATACTCCTCACGCAAACGGTTGAGGTCATTGCGCAGCTTTTGCGCATCCATATCCGGATCGATCAGCCCTAACCTGTTAATCGCCCGCATCATACTGTCGGTATTATGCCGCATTAAAGCAATAATCAGAGAAGCCAGCGGCGATTTCATGTCTTCATTCAAATGACCGACCATGCCGAAATCAAGGAAGGCCACCTTCCCATCCTTCATCATCAGCAGATTGCCCGGATGAGGATCGGCATGGAAGAATCCTTCTATAAATATTTGCTGCAGCATCGCATCGACAAGCTTCTGGGCGGCATCCTTCAAGTCGAAGCCCTTTTGCACAAGCTCTTCGCGCCGGCTCAGGGTAATGCCCTCCACAAACTCCATCGTAAGTATCCGCGAGGCGGTATGCTCCCAATAAATTTTCGGTATATAGACGTCCCTGCTGCCTGCAAACTGAAGGGCAATCCGCTCGTTGTTGCGGGCTTCATGCGTGTAGTCCAGCTCATTGATTAATGATTTGCCAAGCTCCTCCACCATTTGCCGCAGCTGATAACGTTCGACCCATTCCCACCGCTTGGCCGCCATGGCGGCAAGGTTGCGCAGAATTTCCAGATCGCGGCGGATGATGCGGTCCACGCCCGGACGCTGGATTTTGATCGCCACGTCCTCCCCGCTGTGCAGCCTGCCCAGATGAACCTGGCCGATGGACGCGGCGGCCAGCGGGGTATCCTCGAACCGGGACAGGATGCTGTGCAGCGGCATGCCCAGCTCCTGCTCCAAAATGCCGCGGGCTGTCTCCGCCGAGAATGGGGGAACCTGATCCTGCAGCTTGACCAGTTCCCGGATAATATAATCCGGAAGCAGGTCAGCCCGCGTGCTTGCCAGCTGCCCAAGCTTGATGAAGGCAGGACCCAGATCCTCCAGCACCAGCCTGATCCGCTCTCCGGTCGTTCTGGTGCCGTTCGACTCCCGTGACAGCCATCCGCGCGGCATGGACAAACCGATTTCTTCGAGTATGTAGCCAAAGCCATGACGTGCGAACGCCATGGCGATTTCCTTGTAACGGCCTGCATGCCTCATATGAACAGCCATCTATCCGGGAAGATTCCCTTCATCGGATGAATGCTGCCCGGAGGCTGCCGCCTTCTCTTTTTCCAGCTCAGCAACCTGCTTCTCAAGCACCGCAATTCGCTGCTCAAGGCTGGCCATATCATTTTCATTCGGTACATCAAGCTCTTTCAGCATCTTGGCTATCTGTTCGCGAATCATCGTCTTGAACTGGGCCTGCTCTTCCTCCCCGCGTCCAATCAGCCGGTCAACCAAGGCTTTGGATTCCGAAGGCGCCAGTTCGCCCCTCTTTACCAGATCATCCACGACTCGCTCCACTTTTTCCTTACTGACAACGGTGAGGCCCCAACCCAACGAGATTGCTTTTTTTAACAAATCGCTCATGATCATTCCTCCCCTTGCTGTTAGACCGGAATCCGTGTCCGGATACTCTTATTATAACGATGATTTTCCATAAAACCAAAACCGGGAGAATTCCTGAACCCGAACCCCAGGCAGATTATCCCGGCAGACGTGCCGCCCACTTGGCCGCTTGCACCATAAGGCGCCCGAAATGCTCATTCCGGAAGGTCGCCTGGTGATGCCCCGGCATCAAATACACGACCCTTCCAAGGCCGTAGGAATGCGCCCACGCAGCCGGACGGACATCCCCTTCCAGCTCATACTCCAAGAGCACCGTTTTTTGGGTAAAAGGATCAAATTCAAAGCGGTAAGGCTCCTCATCCATTGCAAAGGAAGCGATGCCCTCCATAACCGGGTGGTCCGGTGCTGCTGTCCGAAACTCCAGCGGAGCATACGCAGGATGCCTGGTAAATTTCGCTCCAAGCAGTTGGGCAATCTCATAGTTGCTGCTCATCGATATTCCGTTATGCAGCACGAGCAGCCCTCCCCCTCCACTGACATAAGAAAGGAGGCCTGCTGTTTGCTGCGGAGACATCGGATCCTTCCAGTTATCCACATAAGAAATGCACAGGTCGAAGCCGCTGATGTTCTCCTTCAAGAGCAGTTTGCGATTCTCGCTGCACTGCACCGTCATCCAATCCTGCAGGATGTGTGTCACCTCCCTGTCGATTCCCTGCAGGGGGTGAAACTCGGGATATGTATAATCACCAAGCAAGAGCGCTTTGCGTTTTTCCATTTGGAATACCCTCCTATCTTCCTTGTCCGCGCCATCAGGTCATGCCCGAAAAGCCCAGTTTCCGAATTGCGTCTACTACCTATTCCACATTTTCCTGTCAACACCTTTTCCAATTGTGGATTCAGCAAGCTGAAAATTACATTATGTTACATTATTTATACCTTTTCTTTCTTTTGAAATTTCAAGTAACATAAAACATTATCATGCTGCTTAGACTTTTGTTCATTTTATGTATATTTTTATCACCTTTTTAGTGTAAAATTAGAATCAGTGGATGCGCTTTAATCGCTGTATACTCCAAAAAAATAAGTTGAATGAGGAGGTTGAATGGATGAAAAGAACGGGAATGACCAGGCCTTTGGACAGCTTGGGACGGATCGTCCTTCCCAAGGAAATGCGTATGACAATGGAGATTGAAATTGGAGATCCGCTCGAATTTTTTATTGAAGACAAGACACTGATGCTCCGCAAGTACAAATCTACCAATTGCACGTTCTGCGGTTCGCTAGACACCAATACCTACTATAAAGATCAGTTCATCTGTAATGACTGCGCGGCTGAACTGAAGACAGCAAAACCACAGCCTGTTCCGATTCCGGGACCTGTTGCAGTACCGTCGCCTCATAACGTTCCGCCCAAGAAATCGTATCGCCGGACCGATGACATTCTGGCCAAAATGAGAGAGCTTATGCAGGAGCATCCTCAATCCTCGCAAAAACAGCTGGCCTCCATGCTCGGCATCAGCCAGGGCAGGGTCTCCCAACTAAAAAAACTGATGTAGTCCGGCGGCGGAGCAATCCAATAGCTGAATGCCTAAAAGAAAATGCTTAAAGAAACAGCAGCACTATTTATTATATGAGAGCCAGACGGACAATAATCCAATCCTGACCTCTCTATTTGCAGAAAAATTTCCGCTAAATAAGTAGGCTCAATCTGAAAATCAGGGTTTGACCAACAGGTTTGCTTCAAATGTTTGATCTATCCGGCTCACTAACGGCTGTCATCGCGCTTATTCGGCCAAAAAAACAAAGGTTTCTTTTCTAACGGATGTATGTTTGCTTATTTGCTTGAAACAGCCCCTTTATTTGCGAAATATCGGGAATAAGCTCACTGGAAACCATTACATCTCGTAACCTTTTGTTTTTACCCAAATAGCGTCGCGTACAACCGTTAGAATAGTGCGCTATTATATACACTCGCACTTACTCCCCGGCCAAGCACTGATTTTGATTGAGCCAACAAGTATAATCTATATTTCTGATCGTTAAAAGAACTGGGCCTGCCGGTTCTTTTGTTTTTTGCGGGGCTTATCGCTTCTGTGCTGTGCCGTACAAGGAGCAGGCTCGCACCCAACGTTCTGCCGCCTTGGGCTGTGAAGCCAGATGGACATGGGTGTAGCCGGCAAGCACACGCCCCCGCGCATAGCCTTCAGCTGTTATGCCCCGCATGCCCTTGGTTTCATAAGCATAAGGCACCGGGCTCTCCTCGTCAAAGGACATGACCGAATAATGGAATTCATGGCCGCGAATCGTCTCCCCCCGCTCCAGCAGCAGGCAATCACGGATTGCCCTGGCCTCCCTGTACCCAAGTGCAGCCCGTTTCTCCTGCATCCGGACATGGGCCGGAATGATACCCGCCATGGCATGTAT
The DNA here is from genome assembly GCF_042138595.1 of Paenibacillus terreus. Classification (NCBI taxonomy): domain Bacteria; kingdom Bacillati; phylum Bacillota; class Bacilli; order Caryophanales; family Paenibacillaceae; genus Paenibacillus; species Paenibacillus terreus. The sequence goes on from NZ_JBHIRX010000003.1 coordinate 231,429, forward strand.
TTCTCCCGCGCGGTCAGTTAGCGTACGTGCCAGCACCATGTAACCCCCGCACTCGGCAAACAGCGGCATATCGTTGGCTGCCGCTTGTCTGATACCGTTCATGAAAGCTTGATTGGCCGCTATAGCTGCCGCATATTCCTCGGGAAAACCTCCCCCGAGGTAGAGTCCGGACGCTCCAACTGGAATGCGCTCCCCTGCAAGCGGGCTGAAGTACACAAGCTCGGCGCCTGCCTGGCGCAGCAGCTCCATATTGTCCTCATAGTAAAAATTAAAAGCCGCATCCTTCGCTATGGCGATGACAGGTTTATCCCCGATCAAGACGGAGGATGGCTTCACTTCAGATGGTTGGGACCCGGAAGCGAAAGAGGGAGAAACCGGATGTGCAGTGGCCAAGGCGGCAGGGGCAGCGGAAGTGGAATCGGCAGCAGCAGGAGCAGTGGCAGGCAGCGCAATGGAGCCTGCAAGCTCCCACAGCCTGTTCAGGTCCGTGCCTTCACGGATGCGCTCTGCCGCACGCCGGAACAGCGGTTCCAGTTCACCTCGTTCAATGGCAGGCACCAGCCCGAGGTGGCGCTCGGGGATATCCAGTTCTTCATCACGGGGCAGCCAGCCGAGAACGGGAATGCCGCACTCCTGTTCAATGGCCGCTTTGACGATTTCATAGTGGCCACGGCTGCCGCAGCGGTTGACAATGACTCCGGCAATCCGCAGCTTCGGCTCCAGCCGCTGATACCCGAGCACGATGGCTGCCGCGCTGCGCGCCATGCTGCGGACATCCACCACAAGCACCACGGGACTGCCGGTAATCATGGCGATTTCCGCGGTAGAACCGGTGTTGCTGCGCGGGTCCTTGCCGTCATACAAGCCCATGACTCCTTCAATGATGGCAATATCGGCATCTGCTGAAGCTTGGCTAAACAGGTCCAGCACATAATCCCCGGGGGTCATCCATGAATCCAGATTGCGGGAAGCAATACCGGTTACGGACGTATGGTAGGTCGGATCAATGTAATCCGGACCACACTTGAAGCCCTGCACCTTCAGCCCCTTCTCCGCAAAGGCCTTCATCAGTCCAAGCGTAACCGTCGTTTTGCCTGCCCCACTGCCTGTTCCGGCAATAACGAGTCTGCGTCTGACCGGCGAATTCCATGGGGTTTCAATTCTGTTCCTTTCATTATTGTGCATGAGCATTCTCCTTGACCGGGAGCTGCGGAAAGGTCACCCGCGCTACCGATAGGGTCAGATTGCCGATTTTTTTCTTCTCCAGCAGCCAATTCTCCGCCCCTGCGGACAGCAGCGCAGCTGGCTCGCAGACGCCATAGGCCCCGGTATATTTAAATACAGTTTCGGACGGATTCGGCAGCCGCACCGTGTTCAACTGTTCAGGGGTGTAAGTGACCAGCTCCCAATTGTACTTGCTGCACAGCGCGAGCAGTCCTTCCTCGTCTTTTTTCAGGTCAATCGTCGCCACATTGCGTACGCTTTTCACTGACAGCCGCAGCTCTTCCAGCGTACTGAGCACCCCGGCTTCAAGCTCCTCAAGCCCGGTGCCGCGGTTGCAGCCGATCCCGAGCACCAGGCTTTTCGGCCGGTACAGCACCCCGTTCGCCAGCAGCTTCTCCTGCTCTTCGTCATTCAGCAAGCGGTCACTGATGACGAGCGCTGCATTAAAGGGTTCCTGCAGCGCGGAGGCCGGGTCCGGGTACACCCGGATATGGGTCGGCAGCGGTTTATCATACCTCCACCAGTTTTGTTCACCCGTCTCCTGGATCACCGCTACCGGTTCTTCATTAACGACGGAGGCACTTACGGGTGTGGCTTTGTCGAAGCTGTCCACCGTCCAGCCAAGCTCCCTGCCGAACAGGTCTACAGGGATCGTGCCCTGCACGTCGGAGGCTGTCGTGATGACAGGTCTTGCTCCCAGTACAGCGGCTACTTGCCGTGTCAGCTCATTCGCCCCTCCGAGATGGCCTGACAGCACGCTGATGACATGCTCGCCTCTGTCGTCGATGACCAGCACGGCGGGGTCCGTTTTTTTATCAATCAGCAGCGGTGCGATCATGCGCACAACCGCGCCAAGGGAAATCATCAGAATGATGCCGTTATACCGCTGGAACAGGTCGGGCAGAATCAGCTTGACCGAGCCGTCGAACAGGCGGATATCGAGGGAGTCTTCATCACCGCGTGCAAATTTGGACATATAATAAACGTCCGTACCCTGGAAGCGTCCTCCCAGATCACGGGCCATTTCAACCCCGTGCTTTGTAATGGCGACGACGGCATAGGGATTACTCACCAGCCTTCACCCCTTTCCGGTACCCGTGGGTGAAGGTTTTATCGTACAGCTTGGACCGATGGGCATCCTTGTTCACCAGCTCAGGGTCCAGCGCCCAGCCGGCAAGAATCATGGCATGCATCGTAATCCCGGCTGCGCGCAGGTCGGCGGGCAGGTTTTCCAGTGTTGTGCGCACAATTTTCTGATCAGGCCAGGTCGCGCGCTGAACGACGGCTACCGGTGTGTCAGCGCTCCAGCCTGCTGCCATAAATTCAGCCACCACCTTCTTGGCCAGCGTTGCGCTCAGGAAGAGGGCGACCGTGCAGTGGTGGGAGGCCAGGTCGCGCAGCTTCTCCCGCTCGGGTACCGGCGTTCTGCCTTCCGCCCGCGTCAGAATGACGGTCTGGGTCAGATCAGGCACGGTGAGCTCCGCTCCCAATACCGCGGCGGAAGCAAACACCGAGCTGACCCCAGGTATGATTTCATAAGCGATGCCGCGCTGCTTAAGCAGCACCATTTGCTCCAGGATGGCGCCATACACGGCCGGATCACCCGTATGAACCCTTGCTACGCTCCTTCCCTCAACTACCGCTTCAGCCATGATCTCTACCTGCTGCTCCAGGTCCATGCCGGAGCTTTGCAGCACCTGCGCCGACGGCTTCGCCGTGGCAATCAGCTCATCATTCACCAGCGAATCGGTATACAGCACCAGATCGGCGCTGCGCAAAATATTGGCGCCTTTCACCGTGATCAGCTCCGGGTCGCCCGGACCGGCGCCGACAATATAAACTTTAGGCTTCAGACCGGACTGCTCTTTGAGCTCAAAATTTGCACTCATTTACTCACCACCATCAGACTTAAATATTCCAGCTCCTGTCCGCGCAGGGTGCGGGCATCCTGCCACACCATTTCATAAGGGGAAGTCACCTTCGTAATGACTGAAGCCCGCCCCCCCAGTCCCAGTTCATCCAGCACATCCAGAATCAGGTCCAGCACCTTGGCTACCTTGATGAACACGACTGTATCATGATTTTCTATCGCACGGCGCATCGCTTCCCGGTCATCGGTCGCCGGGATGATGCCAACCTGCTGGTCTCCGTCCGCCAGCGGTGTCCCGAGCGCCGCCGCCGCGCCGAGCACGGAGGAAATGCCGGGCACCGACACGACCGGCACCTCGGGATGAAGCTCCTTCATTAACCTGGCGAGATGAATGAAGGTGCTGTACAGGTTCGGATCTCCTTCCGTCACAAAGGCGACGTCCTTCCCCTGGCTTAACGCCTCCCAGCAGGCTGCCGCCGTTTTGTTCCATTCGCGCTCCAGCACGGCCGGGTCCTTGGTCATCGGAAACACAAGACCGAGCATTTCCTTTTCCGCCGGATTGACATACAGCTCCACAATTTCATGGGCGTATGATTTGCCCCCCATCCGCTTTCTCGGATAGGCGACGACTGCACATTCCCGGATCAGCCGGTAGGCTTTGACCGTGATCAATTCAGGATCTCCCGGACCCACTCCTACACCATAAAGCGTTCCCACTGTGCTCATCAGCTCTCACCTTCCTTTGCAGCATGCTCTTCTCCCGGGGGGCACCGGACGGCCAGTGATGACGTAGACGGGATTCAGCCCGTCAAAACGTGTCATCCCCAGAATCGGCTTGCTGCGCGCCGTCTGCAGTAGCGTTACCGAGGTTTCCAACCCTGCTGCTTTCAATGCGTTCAAAGCATCATGCAGCGTCTCAATGGTAGCCGCGTTCACGACAATCCGGCCCCCGGGACGAAGACGTGACGCACAAAGGGAGATCAGCCCCGCCAGCTCCCCGCCGCTGCCGCCAATGAATACGGCATCCGGATCAGGCAGGTCTTCCAGACCGGCCGGAGCCTTCGCGTGAATGACGGGAAAATCCGTGCGGAATTTGATCTTGTTGGCTTCAATATTCGCCAGATCACCCTCGTTCTTTTCTATGGCAAACACCTTGCCATATCTGGCCAGGCGCGCGCATTCCACCGCTACCGAACCGGAGCCGGCCCCGATGTCCCATACGACGCTACGCTCGGACAGGCACAGCTCAGACAGGCTGAAAGCCCGCACCTCGCGCTTGGTAATGAGTCCTTTCTCCGGCTTGCGCTGATGAAACTCCTCATCCGCGAAGCCGAACCCCCGGCGCGGCTCGGGAGCATTCGCCTTACGGAGCAGAATAACCACGTTCAGCGGTGAGCATTCGGCCGCAGCCATTTCCTCCAGGCTGCAGCGACGGTACCTCTCTTCAGCCCCGCCGAGATTCTCGCCTATAAACGCATCGTACTCTGTCATGCCAAAACGCAGCAGGTAAGTTGCAATCGCGGCCGGGGTGTTGACGTCATCCGTCAGCAGCGCAACCTTGGCCTGTCCGTCAATTCGCTGAGCCAGTCCCGTGATGGGGCGTCCGTGAACGCTGTCCACAACCGCGTCCTGCCAGCTGACTCCAAGCCTGGCAAAGGCCAGCTGCACAGAGCTGAGATGGGGAATAATCTCCAGAGTGCCCGGTTCGAGCTTGCCCGCAAGGAAACCAGCGATTCCGAAAAATAAAGGATCGCCCGAGGCGAGCACGACAATCTGTTCCTGCTCACGCCGCTCCTTCAGTTCCTCGGCAAGTGCCGCAAGTCCGCTTTTAAGCACCCGTTTTTCTCCTTTAAAATCCTGAAAAAACGACAACTGACGCTCACCGCCAATCAGCAGGCCAGCGTTATGTATATGCCGGAGCGACTCTGCCGTCAGGCCGCCCGCTCCGTCTTCTCCTATGCCGATGACATACATTTTGTTATCCACTGATGACCGCCTTTCCGAGCACTTGCCCTTTCATCGTCACAAGCACCATTTCCACCGTAATTCCGCCTTCCGCATGCTCCAGACAATGACGGCATGCGCAGCCGCACAGCAGCTCAAAAAATTTCAAACACTGCGCCTCTGTCATCAAATCCGCCACCTGTGAAGCTGTATTCGCTGCGGCCACTGCATCTGCCAGTTCGGGGCTTGCCCCCGCGTCACGCGCAATTCCGGCCAAAAAGCCAAAGTCCACCGAGGCGCTCTTGGAATGCACCATCATAACCCCCTGGGCCACCTTGGACAGCTTGCCGGGCATACCGACGAGAATAATCTTCTTCATGTTCAGCCGTTTGCCATGCTTGACCGCAAAACCGACAAAATCACCCATCTGGATAAAGGCTTCCTCGGGGAGGTAGCTGTACATTTGCATGGCGTATTTCTCACTGCTGCCGCCTGTCGTCAGCACGATCTCCTCGCAGCCGCTCGCGCTCGCCACCGAAATCGCCTGCACAACGCTGGCCCTGTAAGCCGACGTGGAGAACGGTACCACCACACCGCGCGTACCCAGGATGGAGATGCCGCCAATGATGCCAAGCCGTGAATTTAATGTTTTCTTAGCAATCTCTTCACCAGCGGGCACGCTGATCACCACCCGGACTCCGCGTGCCGCCCCATGCTCCTCAAGCACCTGGGAGACAGCCTCCGTAATCATGCGGCGCGGCACCGGATTGATTGCCGCCTCGCCGACAGGAACAGGCAATCCGGGCTTCGTTACACGGCCGACCCCAATCCCGCCGTCAAGCTCTATGCCTGCTTCTTCCCGCCAGCTGACTGTCGCAACGATCTTGGCCTGATGCGTGGCGTCCGGATCATCTCCGCCGTCCTTGATAGTCGCGCAGGAGGCGGACATCCCGTCCAGGCGCTGCTCAATCAGCTCGAACGCATGATCAAAGCCGGCCGGCAGTGAAATGACGGCCTGCTGCGGAGCAATCCCCGTCAGCAGCAGCTGGGCCGCTCCCTTGGCCGTTGCGGCGGCACATGCGCCGGTCGTAAACCCCGACCGCATCGGCTTGTCGGGCGCGGGGGCTTCGCCGCTTTTCATACGGCGGGGCCGTCCCGCGCCTGCCGCTTCTTTCTCCATCCGTCATCCTCCTTCGGCTGCTCTAGCTGTAGTTCAGGCAGGCTGTTCTTTCTTGAGCTACTCCTCCCGTGCCGCCATCAGCGACAGCGCATTGACGGCGGCCACGACGATGGTGCTGCCGCCCTTGCGCCCGATATTCGTAATGAACGGAATATCCAGCTTACGCAGCTCGTCCTTCGATTCGGCGGCCGACACGAAGCCGACAGGCATGCCGATAATGAGGCCAGGCTTCGCCTCTCCGCTCTTCACAAGCCGGATCAGCTCCAGTAATGCGGTCGGCGCGTTTCCAATGGCATAGATGCCACCCTCCGCCTGCCGGATTGCCTTGCGCATGGAGATGATCGCCCGCGTCGTATTTAACCGCTTCGCTTCTTCCATGACGTCCGGGTCGGAAATATATACGTTCACATCCATGCCAAACCGCTTCAGGCGGTCCTTGCTGACACCCGCTTGAATCATCTGCACATCGGCCACAAGCGGCTGTCCGGCACGAATGGCCTTGATGCCCGCTTCGATCGCATCCGGGTGAAACACCATGCTGCGGCCAAGCTCGAAATCGGCGGAAGCGTGAATGACCCGCTGCACAACAGGATACTGTCTGTCCGTGAACGGATGCTCTCCAAGCTCCTCCGTAATCATTTCAAAGCTTTTACCTTCGATTTCCTGCGGCTGCACTGTGAGCGGTTTAAAATCGGTTTTAAAATCCATCGCCTTTCACTCCCTGTTATCACATGATTTCCATCTGCCGTGCTGGTTTGGACCTTGCCGGTTTTTAACCGCTGACCGAAAGGGAGGCAGCTTCTCCGCCCGTGCCCCCGGATAGATCCGGAATACGTCCAAGCTCCTCCAGTATGCCTTCAAACTGGTCGTGCACCGTACCGAAATCGACCTCGGGCCGTGAGATCAGCACGACACGAATGCCCGCTTCCAGAGCGGCCTGTACCTTTTCGTCAACCGCACCGGTGCGCCCGCTTTCTTTGGTCACCATAACGGTAGTTCCGAAATGCTTGTACAGCGCCTCGTTTAATTCTCTGGAAAAAGGCCCCTGCATGGCGATGATGTTCTTCTGCTCCATGCCAAGCCGGCTGCATTTCTCCATATTGTCCATACGCGGCAGCATGCGCGCCACCAGCCGGATGTCAGGATTGCCTAGCAGCCTTTCCGTGAAAATCTCCAGCGTTTTGCTGCCGGTCGTGAGCATGACGGAGCCTTTCAAGGAAAGGGCGGTGTCAGCCGCCTCTTCATAGGAAGCAACAACATGCAGCAGCGGATGGTCGTCGTAGACAAGTCCCGCACGCTCGAATCGGATGTAGGGGAGCCCGCATTCCCTTGCGGCCTCCATGGCATTCGCATGCGCCTCCTCGGCAAAAGGGTGGCTGGCGTCAACGATCGCCCGCACTCCCATTTCCTTGATCAGTGCTGTCATATCGGCAGCCGTCAAACGTCCGATTCGAACCTCCAGCCCGGCTGTGCGCAGGCTGGCTGCCGCGCTCTCCGTCACGACTGAGGTAAGCACACGGTAGCCCCTGCTCTGGATTTGCAGCGCCAGCTCCCTCGCATCACTTGTTCCACACAGCATGAAGATCATAAGCCGTTCACCTTTTTACCCGTGTCGATATGTGTGGGCCCATGATCGTGATGGTCGTGGTGATGATCGTGTGCATGGTCGTGATCGTGGTGATGATGATCATGCCCATGGTCGTGGTCATGGTGATGATCGTGATGGTGATCGTGCCCATGGTCGTGATCATGGTGGTGGTGGTGATGCTCCTGTGCCGCCAATCGATACTGGCAGTTGTCACAGTTGGCAAACACCCGCCCGTGCAATCCTTCCTGCACGCGCTCCAGCACCAGCTCCACCAGCCGCGGATGGAAGCCGAAATATCCACCGATTTCCACTTGCACCTCCGGATGGGCCTCGGCAAATTCCAGGGTCATATCGTTGATTTTTTTGATCAGCACGCCTGTAAAAAGAAAATAAGGAAGCACGATAATTTTTTTGGCTCCTAAACGCAGACAGCGTTCAAGCCCCTCAGGATAGGACGGCTGCGTAACACCGATAAAGGAGCTCTCCACCCAGGTGTAGGGCAGCTTTTCCCACAGCATACGGGTCATCTTGAAAAAGTCGCTGTTCGCATCCGGATCGCTGCTGCCACGACCCAGTACAAGCACCGCCGTATCCTGATCCGTCGCTTCGGCTGTAATGGCCGGCCCCCGGCCCATTCCCGCCGCCGCAGCTACGGGCTGCGCTTCAGCCAGTCTGCTCTGCAAAATTTCTATGATTTTCTCGTGCACCCCGATAGGACGTCCGTATACAAACTCGATTTCGGGGTATTTGGCCTTCGCCCGGTCAATAGCCATCGGAATGTCGATCTTGGCATGACCTGCCGCAAATAATATAATCGGCACGATCACAACCCGGCTTGCGCCACGTGCAGCGCAGGCTGCAACGCCCTCGGCAATCGTCGGTCCTGTCAGCTCCAGAAAGCAGGTCTCCACCAGTGTATCCGGAGATTTGGACGCCACCGTTTTCGCAAACTCCAGCAGCTCCTGGTTCCCCTCCGGGTCCCGGCTTCCATGCCCGACCAGCAGTATTGCATTCATTACACTCTCTCCCTTCGTATGGCTTGAACTTAGTAACAAGCGCTATCCATGGACCCAAATCAAATGGCTGGGATTCATCTATGCTTTCATGGCTCAATCTAAAAATTGATGTTTGACTAACGAGTAAGCCTCGAATGATCAATCGATCCGGAACATTTTCCAGGCTAACAGTTGCCATCGAGCTTAATCGGGCGAAAAAGCGGAGGTTCCATTTTTAACGGTTGTAGGTGTGCTTATTTGGGCAAAACCGTCCCTTTATCGCCGAAAAACGGGAAATAGGCTCGCTGGTAACCGTTACATCTTGTAGCCTCTCATTTCGGCCCAAATAGCGTCGCTCACAACCGTTAGATTTTTCACGCGCTCTTTACACTGTTGCACCTGTCCCTCTGCCAAGCACTGAATTCGGTTTAAGCAACTTTTTATGGTTATTAATCACCGCAAACCGGATTGACCTCTACGGTCACAGGAGCATCCTCGTGGCGGAATCCCCCCACAACGCCCACCCGCTTGAAAAACTTGTGGAAGCGCTCGTTCGGATGCCCTTTCTCCTTGAATTCCGCCACAATGCCCTCTACGATATCCGCAATTCGATCGGCGGGAAGTCCCTCCGCGACAGGCTGTGCCGGATGCGCGTTGCGTCCAAACTTTTTGCCGCCAAGGAACAGGTCGTAGCCGCCCTTGCGGTATACGACGCCGATGTCCTCAAGCACGGCACCGTAGCAGGCCATCGCACAGCCGTTTACCGCGATGCTTGTTTCCTTTGGTGCGGGCAAGCCGCCAATAACAGCCTGCAGCCGCTCGGCCACCGGCACGGCATCGTCCTTCTCCAGGTTGCAGAAGTCGCAGGCCTTCACCTTGATCACATCGCCGACCGGCATAATGATCAGCTTCGCCTCGCGCAGGCGGGCGACCAGCTTGTCGGGGTCGGCGCACGGGACGCGCAGGATAATCTGGTGATCTGTCGTATACTCCAGTTCACCCTCATCACCTGCGGCCTCGGCGAGCAGCGCCATCTGACGGGCGCTGAATTTCTTGTTGCCTACCCCCGGGGCAACACCGATCTCGAACAGCGCCGGCTTGAGCGCTGTTCCTGCCGCTGGCACCGGCGGCGCCTGGCCGCCCCAGCGGACGGCTGCTGCCTCCGGCAGCCGCCCGCCGGCGGCCAAGCGGCCGAGCGCCTCCGCGGCCAGCTCGGCCGGGCCGGGTGCAGCCGCCGCTGTCCCGCGCGGCTGCTCCGGCCTCTCCAGCACGGCTGTGCCCTGCCGTGCTGCCACAGGGGCGGCGGCCGATCCACCGCCGCCATGCTCTGCCGAGCCGAGCGACCACGGCTCGGCTTCCGGCCGCAGCCGCTCGTGCGGCTTGAGCGGCTGCTCCGCCGCGCCCAGCGTGTACTTGCGCTGGTAGCCGCGCGGCGTGACGATCAGACCGTCGTAGACCATCGTCGACGAGTTGCCGATGATGACGGTCGTCAGCATGCCAATGTCATGATTCAGCATGTCTTCCAGCGTGGTGACGATCACCTGCTGGCGTTCCCGGTAGGCGCTTTTTACAAGCCCGACAGGAGTCTTGGGGTCGCGGTGGCGGAGAAGGACTGTCTGGGTCTCCACAATTTGCCGGGTGCGGCGGCCGCTGCGCGGATTGTACAACGCAATCACGAAATCCGCGGACGCGGCTGCTTCAACGCGCCGGATGATCGTCTCCCACGGAGTCAGATGATCGCTGAGGCTAATCGTGCACGCATCATGCATAACAGGCGCCCCCAGCAGCGAAGCGCAGGATTGGATGGCGGATATGCCCGGGACGACCTCAACCTCGACCCCGTCGCTGCGCCGCCAGCCTTTCTCCATCAATACCTCGTAGATCAATCCCGCCATGCCGTATACGCCCGCATCCCCGCTGGAGATTACCGCCACCTTGCGGCCGGCCTCTGCCTGCCGCACTGCCTCCTGAGCGCGGCTCACTTCCTCCGTCATCCCCGTGCGGACGATCTCCTGCCCGTTCAGCAGCGGGCGGATCAGATCCACATAGGTGTTGTACCCGATGATGACTTCGCTCTCGGCGAGCGCGTCCAGCGCGCGCTTCGTAATATGCTCCATGTCCCCCGGTCCGAAGCCGATCACCAGCAGCTTGCCAAGCTTATTCATATGACTCCTCCTCCATTCACGAGATGACTCGCCAGATATGTCTTGAACTGTTCCTTATTGCGCGGAACGGCCCGGCCTTCCCGCAGACCGGCAGGCAGGCTCTCCCACAGATCGACAATCAGGGGAATTTCCAGCCCAAGCTGTTCCATAAGCTCCTTGTTGACAAAAACCTGATCCGGCGGACCCTCCATCCGGCAGGTTCCCCGGTCTAGCACCACAATCCAGTCCGCCCAGCTATAAGCCGTGTTCATATCATGGGTGGCCATGACGACCGTCACCCCCGCACGATGGATCTCGCCGATGCTATGCAGCAGGAGCTTCTCCGAAGCAGGGTCCAGATAGGAAGCAGGCTCATCAAGCAGAATGACCTCAGGCCGGGTGGCGAACACGCCTGCAAGCGCCGTTCGCTTCTTCTGTCCCAGGCTCAGGTGATGGATGGGCCGGTCGGCCAGCTCCTGCAAGCCGAGCCGTTCTAGCGCAGACTCCGTACACTGCCGGATCGTCTCTTCATCCATGCCGGCGCTGCGTAGGCCAAAGGCCACATCCTCGCGAGGCGTGTTCAGAATGAGCTGCTGCTCCGGGTCCTGCAGCACCAGTCCGACAGCGCGGCGCAGCTCCTGCAGTCCCTTTCGTCCGTAATCCAGAGCTTTGCCGCCGCACAGCACCCTTCCGCCCTGCGGCTTGAGTATGCCGACCGCGTGCAGGAACAGCGTGGATTTCCCTGCCCCGTTATGCCCGAGCACCGCCGTTTTCATCCCACGCGGAATCCGCAGCGTCATGCCGGCCAGTGCAGCACCTTTGGCATCCGGATAGGTGTATGTTACATCCTTCCATTCCAGTACCAGCTCCACCGTGTCCACCTTCCTGTCATTAATTCAGTTCAACAGGCGAAAGTACAGCTCGGCACCGGCCAGAAGCGCCGCGCCGATCCATCCTTCCGCTCTGTAGCGGGCCGGCATCGGCAGCGAGGCATCCGGCCCCATACGGATCGTTCCTTCATAACCTCGCACAGTGTATCCGACAGCAGCTCCGCGGTACCTCTCCATCGTCTTGGCAAACAATCTGCATGTCAGGGAGGCGGTATCCGAAACAGCGGCCCGGAACCCCCTGCCCCCGCCGCGCAGCCTGCGCGCCAGCATCATGCCGGAGGCCGTATCCCCCAGCAGGAACAGAAATCTGTACATAATCATCATCAATTCAACAACTACGGCTGGAAGCCGCAGCTTTTCCATCACCTTCAGCAGTCCCGCAAAGGGAGTGGTAAGAATCAGAAACATAAAACAGGACAGGCAGGCTCCTACCCGCAGCAGAAGCTGCTCTGCCCGCACTGCCGCTTCGGGCGTGATCAGAAGCACATGGTTTCCCCAACCTGCCAGCACCGTTCCCTGTGCCGGTACCGGCGCAATCTCAATCAGCAGCGCCGGCAAACTCAGCATATAGAAGAGGAGCGAGGCTGCCGTTAAGGACGCATAAGGCTTCCACGGAATCCCGCCGTACCTTACCGTCCATAAGACGAGCCAAATCCATACAGCCAGCTGGACAGGGGGATGGCCGATATAGGCCATCCCAAACATCACCCCGGCAAAACAACTCTTCCACAACGGCGAGCAGCCGCTGAACGCTCCGCTGTAAGACAGGGAATCAATCCTTCTGAGCATCCGTCCGGCGGGCATCCTTTCTTCCCTTGAACAGGCCGATGATATAGCCGATCAACCCCGCACCCAGCGCAGCCTGCAGGGCAAACAGCATGCTTTCCGTTTCCGGCGGCGGCTCCATCAGCGGCTGAAACCACGGGGTGTAGTGGGGGTTGATCTGGGTAATCGCCTCCTCGGCGGCGCCGTCCGCGCCGCCGAAATCGCCATTCACCAGCAGCAGCGGGAGGGCAGCGAGCAGAATGACGACCAGGAGGACAAGGCCGGTTATCGTTTTTGTCTTCATGACGGCTCGGCCTCCTTCATGCCGCGCCGGAGCACGGACAGTTCATTCGGGCTGTATGCTTTAAGCCATTTCCACAGCAAAACCGTCAGCAATCCCTCGCTGACCGCGAGCGGAACCTGTGTCACGGCAAATATGCCGCCGAATTTCAAGAAAGATGCCCAAATCCCGCCATGTACGGAAGGAAAGGCAAGGGAAAGCTGTACGGAGGTCACCAGATAAGTCGTCATATCGGCTATAGCCGCAGCGGTGAAAACAGCCACCCACTCCTTGCGGGCTGTTTTCATAAGCAGCCTGTATGCTGCATAACCGGCAAACGGGCCGGCCACGGCCATGGAGAATGCATTCGCTCCGAGCGTCGTAATTCCGCCATGCGCCAGAAGCACTGCCTGGAACAGCAGCACAATGGAGCCAATCACGCTCATCGGCAGGGGGCCCAGCATCACTGCGCCCAGTCCCGTTCCGGTCGGATGGGAGCTGCTGCCCGTCACGGAAGGCAGCTTCAGGGCAGACAGCACAAATGTAAACGCCCCCGCCAACCCAAGCATCAGCTTCAGCTCAGGAGCCTCTCTCGTCAGCCGGGTTACACTGCAAACACCGAGCGCAAAAAAGGGAAGGAATAAAATCCACCAGAAAAGTGCCCAACCGATCGGTAAAAAGCCCTCCATGATATGCATCGCATAGGCCTCCTGCGGACTCGCCGCCAGAAAATACAGCGTGAATGCGGCGGTCAGCAGCGCCAGCCCGATGCCTTTACTCCGTTTTAACAACAACTCCACCCCTTTCGTGTTTACAAGCTCAAAAAAGCCCCATCCGCTAAGGATGGGGCTGTATGTACGTAATTCAGTCAAAGTTAGCCAGGCAGCCCTAAATAAAGCTACATTGCGCATAGCTTGCCCGTATCCCGGTCAACAGGGAGATGTAAGGGTTTGTGTTTAACACCCTTCTCTTCATCCCCGGGTGAAAAGCATTCCGGAATATCGGGAGCCCGCGCAGGCTCGTCCACTGATTTTCGTACACCACTCCTTTCCGCGAAGGATTACGGTGCATACAGGCAAGGTAGGTCTCCTGGCTTCGGATCATCAGCCTTCTTCGTCTTCCCCGGGTCTGGTTCGAGTGACATGTTGAAGAAGAGCCTCCCCAATACAGTGGCGGGACCGCTCGGGATTTGCACCCGATTCCCTGTTACCCTTTGCCCCTCGGCAAAGGCACCCTGCCTGGTCGCTTATTCCATTGTGAATCCATCATAACCCTGCCTTTGCGGAAAGCGCAAGCATGAAAAACGGAGCTGCGGCTCATCGTTTCGATTGCATCAGACCGTTTCCGCGTCCCCGGACTATTAAAGTGCGTGTTCAAAAAGTCAGGTTTTCAGCACCGAAGCCTGTGCTTTCGAAGTGCGTTTTTTCAAAACGCTTAAGTTGGATGAAGCTAGGGACTGAGGAGCGGAGCGTACTTAGGGTACGTGAGCACCTGAAATGTTTCCGCAGGAAACATGCTTCGCAAGCATCTGCTTAGGCCCGGCTGAATTCAAGATTCGATGTCGAGCCCGCTTCCTGATTTCCTTCGTGATCAAAAGATGACTTTTTGAACTACCTCTTAAAGGGACAGCCCGTCAGAGGAACACATTCTCTTGACCAGTTCCTCGGCATCCTCCTCAAGCAAGATCAGATCCAGATGCGTCCGGCCCGCAAATCCCTCCTGCACACTGTGCCGGATTAATTCCATCAGCGGGTTGTAGTAGCCGTTTACATTTAAAAGCCCGACAGGCTTGCTGTGCAGGCCGATCTGAGCCCAACACAGCACCTCGAACAATTCCTCAAAGGTGCCGATCCCTCCCGGAAGCGCAATGAAGCCGTCAGCCAACCGATGCATCGTCGCCTTGCGCTCATGCATGTCCCTGACTTCAATAAACTCCGTCAGCCCCTCATGCACGATTTCCCGCCGGAACAATGCCGTAGGCATGATGCCCGTTACCTGTCCCCTGCTGGCAAGCGCAGCATTGGCGGCTGTGCCCATCAGTCCGAAGCTGGACCCTCCATAGATCAGACGCAGTCCACGGCGGGCGATATGCTCTCCGAGCCGGGCCGCCTGCTCCCTGTATTCCGGAGCCTTCCCGTCGTTGGAGCCTGCAAACACACAAATCGACTTCACCATTCAGCACCTCTTTCTGTATATTCAGGGCAATTTGTTGTCTGAAATCAACCTGTCTCGTTGTATCATACTAAGAACTTGCGGTTATTGAAAAGAAGAATGACGCAGGATCTTAAAGAGGTTGAAGCAGCCGCTTAAATGGAAGAGACCCTGGCAAGCAAGACAAAAAAAGGCAAGCCGGGTTTTTGATGTATCCGGGTTGCCTTTTCGGGAGGTCCTCCAGTTATTGTTCTTTGTCTGCCGCCGCAGTCCTGTCCAGTCCGTATCCGTTCGCCATTCCCCCGGATTCGAAGTATCGCCCCAGCTCCACCATCATGCTGCCCATACGCTCTTCGGCCGGCACGACAATGCGTTCTATCCCTTCCTCCAGCATCGCCTGCGCCGTCACTTTTCCGACGGAAACGGCAATAATGTCACTCTGGAATGCAGCCAGCACGTCTTCCATGACGCCGCAGCTGCGTGCATATTCGGCCAGAAAACGGATTTGCGGACCGCTGGTAAACGCCACGGCATCTACCCTCCGCTGGATAATATCATTGACCAGATCTTCCAGATCCTCCGTTTTCGGCGGCACATGCTTGTAAGGCAGCAGCTGCCGGACATCGGCCCCCTGCTCCTGTAGCCAGTCGACCAGACGTGGGGCGGGATCGCCGTGCAGCTGAAGAATCACCTTCTGGTCATTCAGGTTATAGGGTGCAAAGGAACGGATCAGCCCTGCCGTGCTGCCGTCATCGTCGCGGACCACCGGCGTTAATCCGCGTTTCTTGAGCGCGTTCACGGTTTTATAGCCGCGCGCCGCAATATGCGATGATGCCAGCAGCTCGTGCAGCCGCTCGGCAACCCCCATTTCTTCAGCCATTTGATACAGGGCCTCCAGCCCCATGCCTGTCGTCAGCAGGGTCCAGTCCGGCGGGGAGCTAAGCCACGCCTCTATGCCGGCACGGAGCTCGGCATCGTCCAGGAGCACAGTCCCCTGTGCCGGGCGCAGCAGCGCCGTCCCCCCCATTTTCTCCACCAAAATCTTCATTTCCTCTGATTTACGTGGCCCCGCCAGCGCCACGGTCTTGCCTGCCATGCGCAATGCCATAAAGCTCCTCCCTTGCTGCTCGGTACGTTTTGGTACAAGTATACAGTCCGGCGCAAAAAAGGCAACTGTAAATTGCACATGGGAGTTGATGCTTGACTATGATTGTCCCGGCTGTGGCTGCGCATCTCCTTCCGCCCTGCCTTCTTTCTTCGGATGCAGCATAAAGAGAAGCACTACCGGCAGCAGCACATAGAAGAACAATACGAATACTGCCCATTCTTTGCTAAAAGAAAAAACTTGCGGCAAATTCTCAAAAAACCAGAAGGTGCACACGAAGCCCAGAATTCCTACGGGCAGAACTGTAAGCTCACCCTTCACGGAGGGCAGAAGACGCCTTGAAGCGCTGCATAACACATACAGGTCAAAACCCACCTTGATGATGACCGTAGGCAGCGTCATTCCCGCAATCAGCAAATCGAACCTGTCCAGAAAATCCGTAATCTGCATCTGCCGGGCAATTTCATAGGACGGAAAGGACAGACGGGCAGTAATGGGCGGGCCGAGCACGGTCTGCTGCAATAGCAGCAGGATCATGAGCAGCAGCGTGCAGCCCAGAACTCCGCCAAGCGCACTGCGGATCTTGTAGTTTTTTCCGGGAAGCACATAGGGCAGCACCGCCAGATCCCCCATATAAGCCAACAAATTCCAGCTCCCGCGCATGAAATCACTGTAATGAATATGGAACACAGGAAGCAGCAACGAAAAGTCCATCGCTTTTCCCAGCACAATCGGCATCACAATGGCTGTAGCGATCAGGAACGGAATATAAATTTCAGCCATACCGACCAGCGTAACAATCCCGCCCCGAACCATAAAGATGATGGTCAGCAGCAGACAAAACGCGGTTGCGATAATCGGTGTCAAGGGTAACAGCGTAATCGCGACATAATCGGTCAGCAATCTCATATCTCTGGCCAGCACAACCAGATTAAATACGAAATACAGAATCACCAGCAGCCGTCCGAATATCGGGAAACGGGTAATCAGGGCTCCAAACAGGTCATGGCCGGAAAACCGTCTTTGAATCCTGCTCAATACCCAGACGGAAAATGCCAGCACTAAAGCGGCCGGGAGCGGAGTGAGAAAGGTATGCTGACCGGCGGCTTCAGCGGCCTGAGCAGGGGCATGCACCAGTGTGATGGTTAACCCCATCAAAATGCCAAGAAAAATGATCTGCCTTGTTGTAAAATTTTTCATTTATCCATCTCCTTCCCGGCCGAAAATCTCTATACTTATAAACCTAGGGCAGTGGGATCAGCGAATCAATCATCCTGGCCAGCAGTACCGAAGGATGTATTGTGGTTGTTCCCCTTGTTTCATAAAGCCAGATGGCAAAGCTGACCGCGTACAGGATGTAAGCAAACCAGCGATTCACAGCGGGAGAATTCTTCAGCTTTTTCCTGTCAAGCACATACATCAGCAGAATGACCAGCAGCAGCGGAATGACAAGCTTTTCAATCATGTAGTTGATCCTCTCTCAGCCCGAAGGGTTTTGTAATGGCTCCGGTACTTTCGATATGAATTCTTGGCCGTACCTCCACTTCAACTTCGGGGTACAGTTCGCTCCAATGGCCCTTTATTTGATCCCATACTCCGGGAAGCTTTGTTTTTATCACTCTCCCGAATCCCAAAACATCCGACTCGTAATCACGCTGTACGACCCTGATGCTTTCCTCGACACTTTGGCGGATCAAACCCTCGGCTTTATGTTCAAGCCAATCTATGTTTTTGGGAATTGCCATATTATAAGAGGACTGGTTTTCGCTCAACTCCCCCTTAACCAGCAATTCGACCGTCATCCGGATGTCATCCCCCCGGACAGCAGGTGTGATCTTAACATCCGTTTCGTTCAAGAGCAGCGTGAGCTTTCCTGCTCCTCCAGGCGGATTTATTACGTATTCCGTAGTCTTGGCCTGATCCAGGACAAGCAGCAGCCCCCTGGCAAGCCTCTGACTCACTGTACCGGATACCTTATCTCCCTTAAATACCGCCAGACCTTTGATTTTGATATTTCTTTTATTTTCCTTCCCGCCTTGCGGCATCGTGTCGACAAGCCCCACAACAGGTACAACGGGATCGACACCCTCACTCAGCATCGTATGGATAAGAAGCTTCAGATTACGCGGTTCCTTCATATAGGTATAAGCCAGCTCGCGGACCATCTCGGCAGGATACTGTTCAATCGGCGCCTGTGCCTCCAAAATGTCAGACCCGCGCCCCTCGGCAACCACGATAAGGGAAGAAAGCCTGTTCTCGGGGGTGCGGGCAAGCGCATCGGTCATTCGGGCAATTCCTTCCCTGGCCAGATCTGCTCCTATAATCAGCGTCCGCCGATGCGAATAGTTAAGCTTTCTTGACGTATTCTCCTGCTCCTTGTCATTGGATTCCCGCATCGTCGTTCCCGTCTTCGATTCCAGGTAATAGGACCTGTCCCCGCTGGTGCCTCCCCCTCCTCCGGAAGTGCCCGCGGTGCTGAGCTGGCTGGGCAAAGCAATCTGCACTGTTGTCCGGTACTCCTTTCCTTCCTTATCCACGGCCGTTCCCAGTACAAATGCGACATCATTCACTTCTTTCCGGTCCCAGCAGCCCCCGAGCAAGCATGAACAAATGAGCAGGAGCAGCGCCTTTCCCGCCTTCATGGACTACCACTCCCCCTTCTCCTGGGTGTCTTCTCCGTTCATGTTCCTTTTAAGCCGCTGACGGTCGTGTGAGACCCAAGCGGGCCGCCCAACCATATTCCACCATGGTGTGCGAACCAGGATGTCCTTTTGATTCTCGGAGCTGTACGGACTGTAGCCAGCCAGATACGGCATACCGAAGGAGGTTAATCTGGTTACATGTACAGTAATCAGGACCGTACCTATAATAATACCGAATAAACCGAGCACCCCCGCCAGAATCATAAGCGGAAAACGCAGCATCCGGACTGTAATCGCAAAATTAAAGCGCGGAATCGTAAAGGATGCGATACCAGTCAGCGACACGATAATCACGACAGGCGCCGATACAATGCCCGCCTGTACCGCTGCCTGTCCGATCACCAGCGCCCCGAGAATACTGACAGCCTGTCCGACGGTCTTCGGCAGCCGGATGCCGGCCTCGCGCAGCGCTTCAAAAGAAATTTCCATCATCATCGCCTCGACGAGTGCTGGAAAAGGAATGGATTCGCGGGCCGCGGCAATGCTCAGGATCAGGGTTGTTGGCAGCATGTCCTGATGAAAGGTTGTCACCGCAATATACATCGAAGGCAGGAACAGAGCTATCGCCAGGAAAAAGTAACGGATCCAGCGCACCATATTGCTGATAAAGAAGCGCTCATAATAGTCCTCGCTGGCCTGCATCATCTGCCACATTGTTACAGGGCCAATCAGCGCAAACGGAGTGCCGTCCACCATGATGGCAAAGCGACCCTCCAACAGCTGGGCGACAACCGTATCCGGACGTTCCGTATACTGCATTTGCGGAAAAGGCGAATAAGGGTGGTCTTCAATCAATTCTTCGATATAACCGGTCTCCAGCACAGCATCGATTTTGATGTCGTGCAGCTTTTTTTTCACATCTTCAATGAGCTGTTCATTCGCAATTCCCTCGATGTAGGTGAGCACCACGTTGGTCTTGGTCTGTTCTCCCATTTTAAGGCTGTAAAATTTATGCATTGGTGTTTTCAGCTTAAAGCGCAGCAATGCCGTGTTCACCCGCAGCGTCTCGGTAAAGCCCTCTCTGGGCCCGCGAATGACGGCTTCGGTTTCGGGCTCCTGCACGCCGCGTCTTGCCCCGCCTTTTACGCTGAACAGGTAGGCCCTTGTGGAATTCTCCAGAAACAATACAGCGTTGGCATCCAACACAGCTTCTGTAACCTGCTGAAACTGATCCGTTGACTTGACCTGGGAAAGAGAAATTCGCGTTTCGTCCACCGGCTCCAGATGCACCTGTGTTCCTTCATTCGTCTGAATCAGTGCCTGAATGAAGGGTTTGATCATATGCAGCTCCAATTCCTCGGTTTTAACCGTCCCCTCCAAATAGACCACCAACCCTTTGCGGCCAGGCGCCACGGTCAGCTTCCGGAATACGATGTCGGAGCAATCGCGCAAAATGTCCTTCATCGCCTTCTCATTGTCCTCCAGATTGGTGCTGAGAGGCTTATCGAGCCATGTCAATTCCGGCAGCTTTTGAGAAGCTTTCCGGCTCCGGTCTGCTTCAGGCGGCGTACTTCTCTTCCAGGGATATCTGATCTTTTTCATCTGCCCTCTTCCTCCAGAACTCCTTGCTTGGCCGAATGTGGTTCTGCAGGTTAGGATGTGTTTTGGCAGGTAAATTTATGTACATTCATGTTCTGAGGCCCTACTCATGAAAAAAAGGACCGAACCGGGCAAGTTTCTGCCTGGTCAGTCCTTTTTCATGAAGAGTGTGTAAGCTCGTCTGAAATTAAGCGGTTTGGGTGCGGCTGGACCCGGAACGTTTGCGGGCAATGGCTGCATCCACTGAATAAGCTCCCGCCCCTGTAAATACCTGCTGCAGGGCAGCGAACAAAACGATCAGATCAAATTCCATCGCCATATATCCTTGACCGAATTTTGCGGTCAGCAGCACACCGATCATGACAGCCGTCAATGCTGCGCCGGCAAAGCGCGCCCCCAGGCCAAGAATGAGCAGAATACCGCCAACAAGCTCAACCGTGGCTACGACCGGAGCGAGGAAGCCTGGAAGACCAAGACTCTGGAAGAACCCTGACGTCCCGCCAAGCCCCTGAAATTTCTGAGCACCATGGACAATAAAAATGATACCCGTCATCCATCTCAGCAGCAGCAGCCCTATGCTTGTCATTGTTTGATTCATCATTTATTCCTCCTTTTATTCACTACGATATGTAGTGTTGTAAACCAAAAAAATTTGTTTTCCTTATATATAATCTTCTATTCGCGCATGGACTATATAAGCGCAAGCGCGAATAGAAGGGACAGCAGGGACAATACATATAAAGAGATCATGACAGGCCGCCAAGGCAGCTTGGGCGCCAGTGTCTGCTGCGGGTCCAGAATGCGTGAGATCCGGTAATTAATCGAGGTCTCCGCAAAAGATGAGCACACGGCTGTCATCAGCGGTCTGGGAGTTCCCCGCGAAGGATTGCGCAGCAGCTTCAGCAGCGCGCTGCCGAGACCGGCAGGCGTCCCGGTGCGGTGAATGGCTTCATTATCCGCCAAAATTTCGCGGGCTGTCTTATAATGCTCCAGAATATGCCGCAGCACAGGTATATAAAACAACAGGGATGAGCATAGCTGCAGCAACCATGTTTTTAAAGGATCGTAATGCTGCATGTGGTAGGCTTCATGATAGACGACCGCCGCCTCTTCCTCCTGATCCAGCATCGCCAGCAGCGTGGAGGACAGTACAATCTTCGGGAAAAGCAGCCCCATTGTGAAGGCAGCGGGCTTGTCATAATCAATCACCCAAATGCGGTCACCCAGTTCGCCATATCTTTCGCCCAATTCCTCTGTCAGCTGCAGATTGCGCATGCTTTGCAGCCGCAGGAATGCTCTCCTTGTCGCTATACATTGACGTATGGCAAGCCACCCCGCCACCACGAAGGTTAACGCGACCAGCCATGTCAATCCGTCTACTACATAATCGATGCCAAAGGCATGCAGCAGCTGCCTGCAGATTTGAAAAACATTAAAGTTCAAATCCCACCCGAAGGCCATATGCCCGCCATACATCCCCATCTGCAGCAGGATAATTCCGGACAAACCCGCACCGGCCGTAAACAGCAGTTTGGATCGCGTTTTCCACATCGCTCACAATTCCTTTTTCCATTGTTTGATTTTTTGCTCAAGACGCTCAATCAGCTCCGGATCGGCTTCTTCCAAGGCATCAATCATATGGTTGACCGCAAGCGGCCCGAACTGCTCCACCAGCTCATGGCTGAGCTCCTTCGACTGCTCGTCCATAAATTTCTCCCGGCTTTGCACCGGGCGGTACAGCGAAGTGCGCCCACGCAGCTTCTTACTGAGCACCCCTTTGTCCACCAAACGGTTCATGACGGTCATCACCGTATTAAAGTTAATGTCCTTGTCATGCTCCAGCAGCGTCTGCACTTCCTTGATGCTCCGGTCAGGCGCATCCCATAAAATATCCATGATGCGGGATTCCAGAGGTCCGAAAAAACGGTTCAGTCCTCTCTCTCCGGTCTTAAAGTTCAGTCTTCTCATCCTGCACACCTCTCACACTACCCATTGTAGTGATGACTGATCTGGAAGTCAACTGCCAAAAGCTGTTGATCTGGCGCTCGCCTTTTTCAGGCTTCAATGGGTTGGGCGACAGGTCAACATCACGCTATCCGAACACCTTGCATCATTATCCCGTTTGATCAGGTCACAGAGAAACAGACAGCTCGGGGGAAGGATATTGGGTGAAGGTCAAGCCAAAAATCTCACCTGAACCATTCCTTTCTCCTTATCTTTTTTCCTTTATCCTTTACCCCTATCCTAGCCACCATCCCTATTCCCTGAACGAAAGGGATAATCATGCAATGCACCGTGCAGAGCGTAGGGACAACAAGGCACGCAACCCTAGCGACCTCCGCGACTCCTGATCGAAAGGGATAATAGTGCAAGGTACCAATCCCTTGCGACTCCTGATTTAAAAAAGGCGAGAATAGGCCCCCTATTCTCGCACTGGCGTTGCATTAACTTTTTCATCAAGACAACTTGTAGCCCTGACCCTTTCTGATTTCCGCAAAAGTTCAAGTTCTCGGGCCGAGCATGCGCCCGCCGGAAATCTAACGGTTGCAGCGCTGCTATTTTACGAAATAAGACCTTTTCTAAATTCTAACGGTACTTTAATCGGCCAATCTGTATCCTACGCCTCTTACCGTGGTGATGTAGCGGGGCGCCGCCGCATTGTCTCCCAGCTTCTTTCTGAGGCTTTTGACATGCACGTCTACCACATTGCTGCCCCCGATAAAATCCGTATCCCATATGTCATGCATCATCTGCTCGCGGGATATTACACGGCCCTGAGCTTCAATCAGCTTGAGCAGCAGATCGTACTCCGTCTTGGTCAGGCTGAGCAGCCGCTCTCCCTGATGGACCGTCATTTTGCCGCGGTCAATCCATATATCCTTAAAGACAGTGCGCTGCCCGGAAGCGGCAGGCTTCTTCTGTGCGGAACGCCCGCTAAGCATCCGCTCAATCCGCTGTACCGGACGGGCGGAAGCGGCAGGCCAGCTCATAAACTCTTCATGAGGCAGCAGCCGGCTGGCGGCTTCCATCAGAGCATCATTTATCAGGTATAAGCGCGGCTCTGTCCCCTTATCGAGAGACTCATGCCACCGCTTCAGCGCCAGCTCATCCTCAAAGATGGTGGCATCAAAAAGAATCAGATCCGGATTCAGCTGCTCCTGCAGCTCGGGGCTCCAGCGATGAAACGCCATGACATCATAGCAGGCATCCGTCAGCATCCGTACCCATGTCTGTACAACACCCGGAACTGCGCTGACCAGCGCAATCCGCCGTGTAGTTGTACAGAATAAAGGCTCATTCGCCGGCATCGGCGCCGTGGGAGCGAAACGCGCCCGCACTGTCCGCGGCAGCCGGACCCTTGCAACTGCTTGGCTTACCTGGTTCGTTTGCTTTGACATTCCGGACACACACCTCCGAATACGACGTGGGCATGAGCGATATCATACCCCGTTTCTGCCATAACTTCCTTCGTCCATTCCGACGGAACCCCGCTCATCACCTCATCCACCCGTCCGCACACCTGACAGATGACATGCTGATGATCATCCATGCGCCCGTCATAGCGGCTGGCCGCCTCTCCCAGCTTCAGTTCGCGGATCAGCTCTTTATCGGTCAGATAACGTAACGAGTTGTAGACTGTACCATACGCCAGATTGTAACCCCGCTCCATCAGTCTGTTCATGACGTCCGCCGCTGTAGGGTGATCATTGGATTCACGCACTACATCATACACAGCCTGCCGCTGTGAGGTTAAATTCAGAGATCTCATCCCGTGCATCTCCCTTTTATATCACAAATTCATTTTATTAAAATAGATATCAGATTAGAATGATTATCGTTTATTCTTAGATCTAGTATAAATCTTATTTTAGAGTCCGTCAATACAGGGATAAACATGCCTTTTTTAAATCAAACTGATAGCATCACAACATGAACGGAGGAAATACTGTATGAAAGAACTGGTTCTGTTTATCGTTTTCTTCATTCTGATGATCGGCACCAACGGCTTTCTGGATTGGCTGTACGGCGTAAAAGATCCCTGGCAGCCCATGCTCTCCACCATCGCTGTTATGAGGCCGTCTGAATATGTCGTCATTGCCGGAATGACAGTGGCTGTGTTCGTTGCGGCATTGCGTAAACAACTTGGCCGGATATTCAGCAAACTATTCAGATTGTGGGTCCGTTTTGTGGAAGTTCCGGATCCTGCCACCGCGCCCGTGGAAGAAGGCGCAGCACGCAAGCAGCAGGGGGATAACCACAACAAATAGAGGGTGTACAAATAATATGAGCTTGGCCCCGAATTCCAGATGCTGCATAAGCGAAGGGGCCAACAGAACCGACCACACCATGAGGATGCATCCCATGGGGAGAACGAGCTTACGAAATTCGATTCGAAAAATGCCGGATAGCCCGAGCAGAGCGGCGTAAAAAAGGATGGTCACTTTAATAAAAGCCACAATGATCATAGGCATCAATACGAAAATATCCATTCTGGTGAATAATTCGGAAAGCTGAATTTTCGCCATTGTAGCCACCAACGGAAAGACAGAACGTGTGGCTATATCGGGACCAAGTGAAGCTATGTTCAACGCCATTGCCTGAATAAGCAGAACTCCCCCTGTCAAGATAGCGGCTATGCCGACAGGAAATCCTTTCTCGGGAGTCTTCAAAAAAGGCATCAGCATCATGATACAGATCATTTCCCCATAAGGGTACATCAGTGTTTCACGAAGCACACTGTCAAGTATAGGCTGCCATCCATTACTGAGTATCGGCAGCAGGCGGTCAAATTCCAGGCTCCCTGAAATAAACAATAAAAAGTTCATTGTCAAAATAGTAACACTAAGAGCAAACCAGAAAATTAACGCGACCCGCGCGAGAACTTCGATACCCAGGCTTGCAACATATATCATACATAGAATCAGGAGGAGAGCAATGACGGTTTTCGGTGTAGATGTCAACATGTTGATATTGGTCAGTTCAACTCCGTCACGCAAATTCACAGCGGCAATATACAGAAAATACATGCTGTACAGAAATCCCACAACCGATCCAATTCCTTTGCCCAGAAGGTGTCGGGAGTACTCGATTAAAGTCATCCGCGGAAAAAGAGTGAATGGGTAATAGTACAGGAGGAACAGCAGCAAGCCGCCTGCCATCCCGATCAGGTCGGAAATCCATGCATCTCTTTCAGCCTCTGCACCGAGACTTACAAATTCTGATGTTCCCAATATAAAGTGCACCATCAGGGCAAACATTTGCCCGCTGCTGATCCGGGTTACATTCACTTTCATCCCGCCTTCCTCCCTGTTTTTTGTCTGATTGCAGCAATAATCAGCAGCAGCACCGGCAGCAGCACTGCAAACACCGGAAATACTGTCTTCACCATAAAGCTCCCTTCCCGCAAATGCTCCTCCCAGTTAGGGGCTACAAGTGCGGCTGACAACAGCAGTATCAGGCTGAATGGCACCATCAGCTTGCCATGCGGAATATGCAGCACTTCCTCAGCCGACTTGATCGCAGCGTAGAACAGGACGGCTATCCTGAAAAATACGCCTATGATAATGGACATCACCACCAGCACATCCACCCTGTTGATCAGCTCGGACAGTTCAACTTTTCCAATCGTATTCAACAGAGGAAAAGCGGCTCTCTGAAACACTTCCCTGCCGAGTGAGGATACGGTTAACAGGGAAGATAAGACAAGCAGCCCGCCTCCGACGAACAACGATGTGATGCCGACACCAGTCGCACTGTATTTTCGCTCTAACAGAGGGAGCAGCATCGTGAAGCTGACCATCTCTCCGAAGGGGAACATGAGAGCCGTGGTAAAGCCTGTTTCGGCAATCACTCTCCAGCCGTCCTCCGCTACAGGCAGAAGATTGCGCCAGTCCACAATTCCCGAAGCAAAAATAAGCACGATATTAGCGAATATAAGCAATATGGAGATTGCCCAATAAATCACAGCCGTATGTCCAACCACCTCGATCCCCAAATACAAAACATAGATCACAGCCAGTATCATCAGCAGTTGAACAATCAGTGTAGGGGTATACCGCAAGGCAATATTATCAATTAAAAAAGCGCCGACCCGCAGATCGCGGGTCGCTGCATACATAAAAAACACTACATATGCCATGCCAATCGCCTTACCGCCCAGCCTGCCCAGAAGAGTCTCGGAATACGCGGGAAGCGTCATGTCCGGGAAGCGTTTATGAAGATTGCTGTAACACAGAAATAACAGCATCCCCGCCGCCACGCCGATCAGCGTGGATATCCAGGCATCTCTTCCCGCTCTTGCAGCCGGGCTTACGACCAATGCGCTTCCCAACTGAAAAAGCACCATCAGGGAGCTCATGGCGGCAGCCCCCATTCGAACTTGCTTCACGCGTTCGCACCACCTTCCTTTAGTGTGTTAAATACGGACTCTTCCGGGTCTGAGTGTTCTTAATGACGGAAGTTACACGGATGCGTACCGTGCATTCGGGGAATTCCTTGCCCCACTTTCCGGACATTTTTTTCCACTGCTGCGGATATTTCCGTTCAAAAATCCTGCCGAAGCCCAGTACATCCGTCTTGGCCGCTTTGGCTGCACGAACGGCATGCATTACATAATCAGCTGTTTCCGCACTCCACTTCCTCTGCATCACTTCGATCACACGGCTTGAATTCAGGTTCAAAGGGAGATTGACTTCCCCCGCAGCGCCATTTTGCTTCACCTCGATGGTGAAAACAGGCTCGCCTTGCTCCATGGAAGCATGTATGCTGCTTTTTGAATTGATCGTTTCTACTGTGACGGATTCCGGCCTATCATCGTATGGCAGGTTTGTGACGCTGCTTTGAAGTTTGTTGTGGATAATGGACAAGCCGATCGCTTCCCTTCCATCCATCCATCCAACCAGCTTGTCTCCCTGAAAAATGGCGTTTCCTTGAATATACATGACCGCTTTGGGCTCGATGCTGTCCACGTTATCTTTTGTGGGAGCCTTCTTCATGTCGCCCGACACCCTTAGACCTGGAATGACAGGACCCTTTCCTTGGCCGGACAGATCCCGGATCACCTGATCGATCTCGGAGGTATACGTTTCGCCGTACATCCGCATCGACATTTGCTGCTTGCCGGTAATATCATTAGCCGGAATACGGCCGACCGAAGTCATGGTTGACAGCACATCCTTGGCAGTGCGCCCACGGGCAATGTACATTTCTATGGTCAGCCGGGTTTCGGCATCCCTTTCAAGGAAGTCGACCAGATGGCTGATCCCTTTCCGGGCCATTTCCTCACTGATGACAACCGCCCTGACATGAGATAAGGAGATTTGCCTGGGCACCTTCCGCGACGCTTTCCGGACGGCTTCAAAAAGGGTGTCCCCTTCCTCGCGGTAAAGCACGACCGGTGCAGCCCCTCTTGCCTTCTCCCCCGCGATCTCATCAGCCACGATCACTTGGAAGGAAACTTCATAGCGGTGAACGTCTCCTTTATCAATACCCATCGCCGCGATGATCGCGCGCTGATTCAGCTCCCGCGAGTCCCAGCAGCCGGTGAGGAACAGAACTATACCGCTGCAGAGAAACAAACCGGCCAGCCTCCGGCCTGAAACGGTATTTCCACCTGTTATATTGCCCATCCTTCAATTCCTCCTGCCTGTATCCGCTATGATTCCTGACCCTCGGCTGACGAGGAACCGCCCCGGGCACGGCGCATATTTTTACTACTGGTCATGTGCGGGCGTTTTTTCATTTTCCATGCGGGGAGACGGAATATCGTATCCTTCTGGCCGTTCAGGTCAAAAGGGCTGAACGGACTCATATAATTCACACCAAAAGACTTGAGGCTCGTCAAATGGGCAACCAGCGTAATCAGTCCCAAAGCAAGACCGTACAGCCCAAACAGAGCGGCAAGGACCATAAACCCGAAGCGGAACAGCCGGCCCGCATTTGCCATGTTATAAGAAGGGATAGCAAAGCTGGCAATGCCGGTGATCGCCACAACGATGGTCAGCAGAGGAGTCACGATCCCGGCCTGTACCGCCGCTTGCCCCAGGACCACCGCCCCCGCGATCGACACCGTCTGGCCCACTAAGCGGGGCATGCGAATACCCGCCTCCCTCATAATTTCAAAGGTGGATTCCAGCAGTACAGCTTCCAAAAATGCCGGAAAGGGCACCGTCTCCCGCTGGGCAAGAATGCTGATCAGGAGGGGAGTGGGAATCATTTCGTAATGAAAGGTTGTAAACGCAATATATAACGAGGGGCCGAGAACCAGGATAATAAAGCACACATAGCGCAGCAGCCGGAGTGCTGTAGCCAAATCATACCGCTCCGCGTAATCGGCGGCGCTTTGAAAGAAATGGGCAAATACTGCCGGCATCACCAGAACAAAAGGCGAACCGTCGACGATAAGGACAATCCTTCCCTCCAGCAGGTTACTTGCCACAGTATCCGGACGCTCCGAATTATAAATGGTTGGAAAAGGAGTCAGCCTGCGCTCCTGGACCAATTCCTCTACCGTGCCTGATTCAAAGATGGCGTCGATATTAATATCGTTCACCCGCCGTCTGACTTCATCGACCGTATTTTCATCCGCAATGGTTTTCATATACAGCAGGGCAACATTCGTTAAAGTGGTTTCACCAACCTGGAGCATTTCCAGTGCAAGGTCGGTGCTTTTAATCCGCCGCCGAATCAGGGCAACATTCGTGAACAGGGATTCGACAAAGGCGTCTTTGGGGCCTCTCACCACATTCTGCGTAGTAGGCTCGCTGACTGTCCTGCTCTCCCCCCCGCGTGTACTGCAGCCGATGATCCGGTCGCAGCCGTCAACGAAGATGAGCGTATCCCCGGACAGCACCGCGTTCATCAATTGTTTCCATTCCTGATACTCCTTGATTTCCCCCACTGTCAATGCCCGCTCCTGCAACAGACGGAATATGCCTTCAGCCGTTGTCTCCTTGGCGGTAGCTTCTCTTGACGAATCCCCCAGCAGCGAACGCATCACGAGGTTGTTGACGGCGTCGGTGTTGACCATACTGTCCAGATAAGCAACAGCTGTCTTCACGGGGTTTTCAATTCCGGTATACAATTTGCGGATAATAAAGTCAGGACTATTTCCGGTCAGCTTCTGAAAATGCTCCAGGTTCGCTTCCAGGTCGCAGGTAAGCTTTTCATCGACAGGTTTGGCAGAGGGTGGTACACCACTACCGGTTCGCCGTATCGGTTTTTTCGAACGAAAGCGTATCATGGCACTGTGTCCTCCACTTTGGATATACCTGGAGTATGTACAATTTATGCTCAATTATGCTTTTTTCAGGAGATAAAATGGAAAAAGCCGCGATCCCTGCAGCAGCAATGGATCACGGCTTTTTTTAATTCTCCTTCGGCGATCAGCCCTGTGTACAGCGGCTGGCAAGGGACGCCAGCGTATGAGCATCCCACAGCTCCAGCATCTGTTTCTCGGTCGCTTCAATAACTTCCGAGACGGCGACAGCAACGTCCGTACAAAATTCATTATGCTCCGGCTTGGGAAGAATCCCCGGACAGATGGGATCGCAAATCTCCACAGCCCGGTAAATATCGGCCAGGGTGACTTCATCCGGGGATTTGGCAAGCATGTAACCGCCCTCTCTTCCTTCTCTGGCGGTAACGATTTCCGCCTGCACAAGCCGCGTAAGAACCCGCCTCACAAGTGTCACCTCGCTTCCGATGGCACCTGCGATTTCCCCGCTTGAGCACAGCTGTCCGTCTTCTCTATTCAAATACAAGAGCGCCTGAACGGCTATGCCAAGCCATTTGGGCGTAGCCGTCCGCGCTTTTTTCTCCATGGTCACAATAATGGCACCCCTAAAATGTAAAATCCGTTGTCTGCATTGTACGTGAAGACAGCGCCAAGTTCAAGGAAAACGCTTTCTACATACGCGTATTTACGACAATTGAAATTCCGCGCTTTCATTTTATGACAAGCTTAATGTGATTAACATCACATAACCAAATACAATATATAGCTAAAATAAGGAAAATGCGATCTATATATTGTGAAATATGGAGGAACAAATAATGAATATGCTGTCAGACCCCAACGTCCATGCCATCGGTGAACGGGTGATCGGAGCGAGTGATCCCGACATTTTGCGTGAAAATGCCAATCTGAACGGTGAGTCCTTCAGCGGCAAAATGAGCAGGCTGGGATCGGAATATGCCAAATGGTATGCCAGGGAATTCATTCTCCCAGGGGAGCTCAAGCAGGCGGTAGATCAGGGGTACGTCTATGTCCACGATTTGGACCAGTATGCGCTGGGCACGACCAACTGTATCTTCATTCCCTTTAACAGGCTGCTGGAAAGAGGATTTAATACCGGAAACGGGTCGGTACGGACACCCCAAACGATCATGTCCGCCATGGCGCTTGTGGCCATCATTTTTCAGGCCCAGCAAAACAGCCAATTTGGCGGCGTGTCCGCCAATAAGATCGACTGGGACCTCGCCCCCTATGTAGCGCGCTCTTTCCGGAGACATTTCAGCAAGGGACAGCGGCTTTTCGCAGAGACAGCCTCGCTTGCCCATGAACAAATACATATGGAAAGTGAAGCGGCCCGGCAAGCATGCCCCCGCTCCTATGCGTTCGCTATGGAAGAGACGGGAACAGAAACGCGCCAGGCGGCGGAGTCTCTCATACACAACCTGAACACGATGAGCAGCCGGGCCGGAGGCCAGATTCCTTTCACCTCGCTCAATTACGGCATGTGCACTTCACCCGAAGGAAGGCTTGTAGCCCGCGCGCTGCTGGAAGCAACGATCAGCGGACTGGGCGCCGGCGAGACACCGGTGTTTCCACAGCATATTTTCCAGTGCAAGCAGGGGATCAACCAAAAGCATGGCGATCCTAACTATGACTTGTTCCTGCTGGCCGTCGAATGCTCCAGCAAACGCCTGTACCCGAACTTCGTCAACGTGGACGCTTCTTTTAATTTGCCGTATTACCGGGAAAACGACCCGGATACGATTATAGCCACCATGGGCTGCCGCACCCGCACCATCGGTGACCGGTTCGGCAGAAACCGTCAGAGCGGGAAAGGAAATCTGTCCTTCAATACAATCAACCTGCCGCGCATCGGTATTGAGCATGGAATTTGCAGAGGAAGCCGGAATCACCCGGATATCAAGGGCTTCTACGCCAAGCTGGAGAAAAGCATGAACATTGCCTTGGAGGGGCTGATCCACCGCTATCGCATTCAGGCCCGTCAGCCTGCGAAGGCCTCCGATTTCATGATGAGAGAGGATGTATGGGAAGGCGGAAGCCAGCTGTCTCCCGAGGAAGAGGTCGGCCGTCTGCTGAAGCATGGGACACTGGCGATCGGATTTATCGGGCTGGCAGAATGCATGAAAGCGATGTACGGCAAGCATCACGGGGAGAGCGATGTCGTGCACAGAGAAGCACAGCGCGTCATTGCCGCCATGCGTACCTTCTGTGACCGGATGAGCGAAACGCATGACCTGAACATCACCCTGTTTGCGACACCTGCCGAGGGGCTGGCAGGCAAATTCACGAAGCTGGACGCCGCGGAATTCGGGCAGATTGAGGGGGTCACGGACCGCGAATATTACACGAACTCTTTTCATATTCCCGTGTATTACAAAGTGGCGGCCGCACGCAAGATTGATCTTGAGGCGCCTTTCCATGCTTATTGCAACGCAGGAGCCATCTCCTATGTTGAACTGGACGGCAATGCCCGCAGCAACCCGGAGGCGTTCCGGTCCATCGTGCAGTATGCCTTGTCCCAGAATATCGGGTATTTCTCCATCAATCACCCGATTGACCGCTGCCCGGATTGCGGTTATGAGGGCATCATTGGCAGCGAGTGCCCGCAATGCGGCACGGATGAGCGGGACACCCACTTTCAGCGGCTGCGCCGCGTCACCGGTTACCTGACCGGAGATTATACCGTCCGCTTTAATGCGGCCAAGCAGGCGGAAGTTCGGGACCGGGTGAAGCATCGTTGAATTGGTGCGGTTATATTCCCGAATCGCTGAATGAAGGAAGCGGCCTGCGTACCGTCGTATTCATCAGCGGCTGCCGCCATGCCTGCCCCGGCTGCTTTAACCCCGCTTCCTGGAGCTTCCGTGCGGGAGAGGCCTTCACTCTGGGACTGCAGCAGTCCGTGATCCGCGAAGCAGCGGCCAATCCGCTGTTGGACGGGCTTACGCTGTGCGGCGGCGATCCCTTCTTCTCGGCGGCGGAATGCATCCCGTTCGTACAGGCTTACAAAGCCGCCTGCCCCGCCCATACGGTCTGGGCGTATACGGGCTTTACGTTTGAGACACTGATCCGGGACCCGTCCATGCTTGAGCTTTCCAGGCTGTGCGATGTCATTGTGGACGGCCCCTTTATCGTAGAAGAGAGGGATGTCTCCCTTCCCTTCCGGGGAAGCCGTAACCAACGGCTTGTCGATGTTCGCAAAAGCCTGGCTGCCAGCCGGGTGATCGATTGGCAGCCCGCGTTACTGTAACTTTGAACTGCAGCTTGGTCTGCTTCTTGGCCTGCATCCTCCTGCAGTGAATACCATGCAAAGAGTAGGCATAAAGTCAATGAACTTGTACATACCATGGTAGCAGAAGGAGGATGATGTATGTCGGTTGAATTCAGTGTTTTCCTGATCGCCGTTGCGTTTATCGGGCTTGTCGTCAGCATCATCATATTGCTGCGCAAAGCGATGGCCACCCTGGACGAAGCAAACAAAGCGCTGGCCGAAGCACGCGAAGCCGTCCGGGATCTGGGCAGCGAGGCGGGCAGCGTGCTCGGGCATGCAAACGACATTGCCGCCCAGGTCAAAGACAAAAT
Source organism: Paenibacillus terreus (assembly GCF_042138595.1). Taxonomy (NCBI): domain Bacteria; kingdom Bacillati; phylum Bacillota; class Bacilli; order Caryophanales; family Paenibacillaceae; genus Paenibacillus; species Paenibacillus terreus. Next base: position 264,641 of record NZ_JBHIRX010000003.1, read on the forward strand.
CCGGGCCATTGATGCCATCGTCAACTCTGCACAGGATGTCGGCCAAATTCTGCACACCGTTACGGACACGGCCAGAAAAGCCGTCGCCGTGTTGAATCACACCCCCCAGGCAGCGCAGCCGGAATATGTGCCAACAAACAAAATTACGATAAGAAAAACGTCTATCGACGCACTTGCAAAGGAGACAGACCGCATTTAGCGGACAGCCTGTTGAGCCCCCCCCTCAACAGGCTGATTTTTTTTGTTCATTTACGTTTCGGCCTAATCGTCGCAGGAATGGTGAATAATAATTATCCTATGTTAATTACAAGGTGCGTGGTAAGAAAATATAATCAAGACAGATGACTGCAGAACGTCTGAAGTGACCAAATAAAAATTATGGGAGTAAAGGAGGAAACAGATGACGGATGAATTCGTTCAAATCCAAAATTCAATTGAGCTGCTTATGCAGGACAAAATGCCACAAGAAGTTGTTAACAGGGCAATGAATAAGTTTACAAAAAAGACAATTGCTAAAGGAGATATATTAGTTCATCAGGGAGCTGTACAGAAAGAGATATATTTTGTTACCTCCGGTTTATTAAGAAGCTATTATATTGACATGAATGGGAATGATGTCACAAGATTTTTTTCAAAAGAGGGGTCCGTACTTTGTTATGAAATATTGTTTGATCATAAACCTTCAAACCGTTCTGTTGAGGCTTTGGAGGAATGTGTCATTATGGCGATACCATGCAACGATTTAAAAAAATTAATAGAGGATCATCTATACTGCATGAAAGCTTATACAACATTATTGGAACGTAAGTTGGAATATAAGATTCAAAGAGAAAGCAGCTTTTTATTAAAGAGTGCAACGGAGAGATATTTGGATTTTAAAAAGAGGTATCCAACATTAGAAAAGCGTATCAATCAAGCCTACATTGCCTCTTATATTGGAATTACCCCCGTATCGTTAAGCAGGATCAGAAGAACGATTGAAGAGGAAAATTAAAATTTGGAAAGCGAGGAATCCATAATGAAATATGTAACCATGAAAAACAGCCAAATACCAGCTATTGCATTGGGAATATGGTCATGGGGTACAGGTGTTAACGGTGGAGATCGGGTTTTTGGAAATAACTATAATGCAGAGGACTTAAGACCTGTTTATCAAAAAGCCATCAAACATGGTTTTACCTTATGGGATACTGCAGCTGTATATGGTTATGGCGCATCGGAAACCATTTTAGGTCAATTTATTAAGGAAGAACAAGATATATTGATTTCTACAAAGTTCACACCCTTCGATGGCCAGGAACAGAATATGAGGAAGTCCTTAAATGAAAGCATGGAAAGGCTTGGAAAGCAAGAAATTGACCTGTATTGGATCCACAATCCCCGAAATGTTGAAAAATGGACACAAGAAATTATACCCTTGGCAAAGGAAAACAAGATTAAGCACATCGGGGTATCGAATCATAACCTGGATGAATTAAAATTGGTTGTCAGCATTCTGGAAAAAGAGGGTCTGGAACTTTCGGCCGTTCAAAATCACTATAGCTTATTATACAGGGAATCAGAAGAAGCAGGCATTATCGATTGGTGTAACCAAAATCAGATCGTTTTCTTCTCCTATATGGTCCTGGAACAAGGCGCACTAACAGGCAAATATAATGCCAATCATCCGTTTAAAAGCAATACAAGAAGAGGAGAAGCCTTTAATATAGATACCCTCAAAAAGCTCCAGGATTTAATCGAGGTCATGGGCGAGATTGGAGATAAGTATAAAGTTGGCCAGGCACCCATAGCAATGGCTTGGGCCATTGCAAAGGGAACTGTACCTATTATAGGAGTTACCAAAGAAGCACAGATTGACGATGCATTAGCTGCTATTCATCTTGAACTGGAAGTTAAGGATATTCATGCTTTAGAAGAAGCCGCAATGGAGACAGGCATATCCATTAGGGGGGCATGGGAGAAAAGTATGCTTTAATCTCCAAAATCATATACTTTAGTAAAGTAGGAGAAGCCAAGCTTGAATGAGGTTCTCCTTTTTTTTCAGCAGGGCTTCATCTGTCGCAAAACAAAGGTTGGGCACCTGTAGGATGTTTGTCCACTCTGCTGCGAAAAAGGCTATTTTAGAGCTTTCCGCAGTGCGCTTACCGCATGCTGTACTGCTTCTCTCGCTTTATCATATACCCCTGTTTGCAAAATAAAGCCATGGACCATTCCCTCATAACGTTTCATTTCAACAGAAACACCGGCAGCTCTTAGTTTCTCGGCGTAGGCTTCGCCCTCGTCGCGCAGGGGATCATACTCAGCGGTGAGAACGATCGCTGGAGGCAATCCTGTAAGGTCAGCCGCCAAAAGTGGTGAAGCATAAGGATGCAATCCATCCTGATCTTTCGCCAAATAGTTGTTCCAGAACCACTGCATCGTTTCCGAGGTCAGACCGAACCCTTCAGCATTGTCTTTATAGGAAATGGTATCGAACGAGTAATGAGTAACCGGGTTAACCAATAGTTGAAACTTAATGAAGGTGTCGCCTTTATCACGAGCCATCAAAGCTACAGCAGCAGCAAGATTCCCGCCTGCGCTGTCTCCGCCTACCGAAATTCGATGAGGATCAGCGCCGATAGAACTGGCATTTTGGGCGACCCATGCTACCGCAGCATAAGCATCCTCGACAGCAGCGGGAAATTTATGTTCTGGAGCTAAACGGTAATCCACGGAGACCACAACACTGTTTACACCGTTGGCTAATTGTCGGCACAGCACGTCTGCTGCATCAAGATTTCCAACAACCCATCCTCCTCCGTGATAATACACGATGACGGGTAATAAAGTATCACTTTGAGGCTTGTAGACTCGTACCGGAATGGATTCGGCCGTACCCGGAATATTTAAATTTTCTACTTTCCAGACTTTGTCCGGCTGAGCAGCTCCAGAGCTGAGATTGATCTTTCGAGCATTGTCCACAGATAATGTATGCAGTGGGGGAATGCCCTGCTTTCTTATATTCTCCAGAACAACTTGAACTTGTGGATCAAGCGGCATTCTATGTTCCTCCCTCGTATTTTTCATAGATTAGAATCATCTTGTTCGGAATGTAGTATACTAAATAAAAAATAAAACGCGTAAGTACGCACTTTTTCGTAACGTAGTACCCAATTGGTAACGTAGAAGACCAAGATAGGATGTGATGGTATGAGTGGTTGTCCCGTAGAGGCAACAGTGTCGGTGGTGGGAGGTAAATGGAAGGCAGTTATCCTTTGGCGTCTCGCTAATGGTACAAAGCGGTTCAATGAACTGCAGCGTTCGATTTCACAAATTACCCGTAAAATGTTAACGGAACAACTACGGGAACTGGAACGGGATAACTTAATTATAAGAGATGTCTATCCGGAAGTTCCTCCGAAAGTGGAATACTCCCTGAGCGATTATGGCAGGACATTCATTCCTGTTATGCAAGCGATGGCGCAGTGGGGGTTGGTTCATCTTGAAAAAACTAAAGAAAGGTAGTTCGTTTTTTTCTATGTATTAGAAATTTTCAATCGCCAGAGCATCAATGTCCGAGCTTAAAGGGCTTTTTTGTGTATATGTCCTTTAAGCTTTCGCGACAGCAGTGATTTATCGGAACCGGAGAGTTTCATCCTGTGGAGAAGGGGCTGTCCTTCCCTGAATGTTGCATAGTTCATTCTATGAGGCCAAGCCAGGAATCATACGGAAGAAAAATCCGAAAGCAAAAAAATCCCCCGTTAAGATGAGGAATTTATGTCGCCTTCCATTCGTCCCATTTGTGTTTCCATGTTGTCCATCCTGGACTCTAAGCTGCCCATCCTGGATTCTAGACCGTCCATTCTGGACTCTAAGCCACCTATTCGCTCAATCATTTGAGACATTTGATACTGCATCCCGCTCATTTGCGTCTGCATTTGACTGAGTATTTCAAGTACCTTTTCGCCCAAGCATATCATCTCGCTTCATTATAACACCCCATACATAGACGGTAAAAATATATTTATATCAGCCGCTAATCCTTAAATCCGCTGAAATAGCTGCCATTTCGCTTGGATAATTACTACCTGAAAAGCCAGGCACACAAGAGCTTCTTCTTTCCGTGTCGTAACCCGGCTTTTCCTTCAGTTCAAAACGAGTAACGATAGATCCAGGACTACGGGTTGGTTTGGAGCGATTGAACCTCGGCTTCGGTGAGCCCGCTTACTTTGGAGATGACGGAGACCTCCATGCCCATGGCGAGCATATTCCTGGCGATTTCCTCTGCTTTCTTTTTTTCTCCTTCAGCCTTGCCCTCAACCCTACCTTTCCTAGTAGCCCATTCGATCATAGAAGCTTCGTCATGCAAATATTTCTGCCGTTCCTCATAACGCCTGCGTGCTTCCCGATCCTGGCTGAGAAATTCCAGCGTATCCATGGCCTTTTTCAACGTGGGTTCATTCATTTGGAGTACCTCCCATTTTGATTTGTCGGCTCCCTTCAGGAACAGAAGCCAATTGACCAGTCCGCCTTCTACGGGGACGGACCGATCATTTAGCTTGGATAATTCGAGAAAATGAACTTCAATATCGTCACTGAGTTCGATTCCTGTATGGTCTTCCCTTAGATGAAACACATTATGATAACGGTCGTTCTTGATGAACGAGTAGTCTAGAATATTGATGGTCACACATTTCTTAAGCTCCGTGTATGCCTGTCCTTCCTGCAACTGGCTGGAGTAACGTTTGCTCCAGTAAAAGAGCGTGCGTTTCTCGATGTCGTACTTGTTGAACAACTGCATTTCCACATTAATTAATTTACCCTCATCTGTTTTGGCCCAAATGTCAAAAATGGATTGTTTATCGAGCGGAGCATCTTTATCGGTGTATGGATTGAGCAAAACGATTTCTGTCAATGGCGGCTCACCGGATTCTGCAAATGTTCGATTCAAGAAAGCAAGCAGCACATCTTTATTCTCCTCACTGCCAAAAATCCGTTTGAACACGAAGTCCACTCGTGGATCAAGCAAGTCCGGCATCTGACCATCAGCTCCAATTCTTGATTAAGTTATCCATGCAACCTGATATCGTTAAAGCGGTATCCGGAATCCGCTCTTTGGTGATATCATGGGGATATTATAACATATGCGATGGCGTTGCAACACTCAAAAACGACGTTATTACGTTACTTTTTTGCGAGAGAAGATCAGAATATTTCCAAGCCTCTATTCGATAAATCCTCCTGCACTTCTGAGCCAACATCGGAAAACAACGCAATCGATCAGGGACAACTTTCATTCAAGGCTCTCTCTGATGGTGTTTAACACCGTGTGTTCGGGGTTACAATCATTTATTTATGGATGAATTGAATAGAAGAGGAGTACCTGGAGGCGGACTCCGATATACCTCTTATCAGGGAAGCAGCATGCCTAAGCTTGTGCAATATCCTGTTCCGGTTCCTCAGCATCCACCAAATCGATGATCTCACGAATATCCTGAATATTCAGGGCTGCTGCTATTTTTTCAATATGGCTGAAGCTAATGCTCTCTCTTTTGCCGTTCGCTAATTCACTTAATGAGGCTTTTCTTACATTTGAAATTCTGGACAATTCCCTTAATGAAATACCATTGGCTTTGGTTAGTTCCTTTATTTTTACAACCACTTTCTTTCCCATACGAATCTCCTCACTTTTCTGAATAACTGCTTGACGTCCCGCATATACGGGACATATAATGATTTCATGAACGGTACTAATACTAGTACCAACGCTTCTGTAATTCGCCATTCCGATCCTCAAAGTATGAATGTACATAAGTGGCAAGAAATCTCTGTACTTTTCTTAAGAAAATACATAGAAAGGTGGAGCGACGTGCAAAGTGTATTGGAATCACTCTATTACGGCGATCTTGTTCCCCATGAGCAAAGCATCTCCCACAGCCCAGAGCATAAATTGCTGAACGAACAAATCACCGCGTCCCTGAATAGCTGGAAAAAGAAGCTTTCCGAAGATGACTTCAACGAGCTTGAAGCTTTAACCGATCTATATCATCAAATTCAGGGAATCGATATATCATCCTCGTTTACGAACGGATTTAAGCTTGGCGCAGCCATGATGATTGAAGTGGTCTCCGGAATGAGCTCACCTGTTCAACAGCAAGACACCTGATCGTATTTCTATTCATGAAGTCCTGCATCCTCGACCATGCAAAGGGATTTTCACCCTTTATTGTTCGGAACCCGCGCCACAGGACGACTGGGGCAACAGGAGTGCCGGGCCCTGCAGGCCTGGGCTGTGGCGGTGAATCATCTCCTGACTATTAATGATATAGCAATGCCGGTACAGGCGCTAGTATACCGTTTGGAAACATTAGCGTGTCCATAGCGCCTTCATTACGCCGACAGCTGCTTAGAGTGAGTGCGGTTCTGGCGGTGCAAACGAGTCCATCAAACACTCGCCTGTACTTTGAAAAGAAGTCATCAATTTCTACACCTTGGGTGTTCTCTAACGCCCCCGTATACATGCCTTCGATTCTTGCATAGTTTGTGGTTCCGTTATTGGTAACGGCCCTGCGTCCCTTGCCGTCCTTAACGGGCTTTTTGTGCGTAGACCCTTCCAAATTTTCGCGTCAACTGCTTTTTATACGAACTCGGGAGTTTCGACCTGTTAAGAAGTGGTAATCATTAAGAAAGAACCTTTACAGGAGGAACGATTTAATGAACGAAAACAAACAAACTTCCACAGAGCTCCCCCCATATTCCGATTCCATCTGGCACGCTACTACTCCGTTACCGGAGTTTTCTCCCCTTGCTGAAGATGTCAGCGTGGACGTGGCAGTTGTCGGCGCCGGGATCTCCGGGTTGACCACCGCGTTTCTGCTGGCCAAGGAAGGCCTGCGGGTAACCGTGCTTGAAGCCCGAAAAATCCTGGACGGGACAACCGGAAATACCACTGCCAAAATCACAGCACAGCATGAACTGATTTACGACAAGCTGATCAGCACCTTCGGCGAAGAACAGGCCCGGCTTTACTATGAGGCCAATGAAGGAGCGCTCCGCTTCATCCGGGAGCTGGTGCGGGATCACGGCATCGACTGCCAGCTCACAGAAGAAGCGGCATATGTATACGGTCAATCCGAGAGCTCACTGCAGACGCTGAAAAAGGAATTTGAGGCCTACGAAAAGCTGCGCATTCCTGGAGAATGGGTGGAGCGGATACCGCTGCCCATCACCACTTGCGGAGCAATCCGCCTGAAAGGGCAGGCGCAGTTCCATCCCCTGTCATACCTCAAATTCATACTTAATGAGCTTGTTCGTATGGGGGTGACCATCTACGAGCATACAACCGTGGCGGAAGTAGAGGAAGGCACCCCTATCCGGCTCAGCACTCATGACAAGCACACCATCACTTGCGACCATCTTGTGGTGGCTACTCATTTTCCGTTCTATGATCCGGGAATGTATTTTGCCCGCCTTCATCCCAGCCGCTCCTATGCCATTGCGATCAAGCCCGAAACGACGTATGAGGGCGGTATGTTCATTTCCATGGACGAACCCAAGCGCTCCTTCCGTTCGGTGATGCACAATGATGAACAATTGGTGATTGTTGGCGGAGGAGGCCACAAAACAGGACAAGGCGGCTATACGCTATCCTATTATGAACAGCTGGAGCAATATGCCGGGGGGCTGCTCGGCATCCGCAACATCTTCTTCCGCTGGTCGGCACAGGACCTGATCACGCTGGACAATGTCCCTTATATTGGGCAGATTACAGAGGACAAGGAGAACATCTGGGTCGCAACCGGCTTTGCCAAGTGGGGCATGACTTCGGGAACACTGGCCGGACAGATGATATCGTCGCAAATTCTGGGCAGAGAAACTCCATATAAGGATGTGTTCACACCGTCCAGATTCAAGGGAACCACAAGCTTTACGACATTGGTATCCGAAAATGCCAATGTAGCCAAAGAGCTGATCACCGGCAAAATGAGCCTCGGGAACAAAAATATCGAAGAACTGCAGAATGACGAAGGCGCTGTTGTGAGTCATAACGGAAAACGGGCTGGCGCCTATAAAGATCAGGACGGACAGCTGCATGTAGTAGACACCACCTGCACCCATATGGGCTGTGAATTGGAATGGAATGCCGGAGAGCGCTCCTGGGACTGTCCTTGTCACGGTTCCCGTTTTAACTTTGACGGCAAAGTGATTGAAGGACCTGCCATGAAGGATTTAACTCCCTTGAACGCGGAACAATGAGCAATTCAGCCTGCCTGATATCACACAAACAGCAGAGGATGACATCCCCTGCTGTTTCTTTGTTTAGCGATTGGAGGAGGATGAATGCAGCCTGATATGCCTTTTTAAATAAAAATGATACGAGAGGCTGATCAAGGAACGCAGCAGCATTTGAATACTGCCGAGAATGAAGAGGACACTGGCTGGCTTTCTCAAGTCCGAGTAGAACATGAACAGGCTCCCTGCCAGAAAAAGCAGCGAACTGAGCGCAGAGCTAAGCAAATGAAGGATTTCATACCGGTTCTTCACAACCAGGTGGCGGCGCTCACGCCGGCTGTATGTTTGCGATGCAGAGTGACGGTGATCTGTCTGAAAAGGCCTTTTGGATAACAGTTTGCTGTTTTTCATGGATCAACATTCCTTTTCTAACCTTCTCGGCCCATAGTTTTCTCTCCTGTCCATTACCCGGATGTTTGTTCGCAAAACAGCCCTTCCCCCGCCGCCGTTTGTTTTCGCCTGGCAGGAATCTTATAATAGACTTGTCATGTGAATTACCGCTCAAGCGGACCTTACTCTTACTTGGGGAGGAGAATCACGATGTTCGTTGTGACCAATACGATCAAAGTCAAGGAAGGGGCCGGCAAAGAGCTGGCCAAGCGTTTTGCCGAGGGGCAGGGCGTACAGGAAATGCCGGGCTTTGTGCGTCTCGAAGTGTGGCATGGCGTCAATAAGGAGCAGGAAGAGCTGAAGGTATGCACCATGTGGGAGAATGAGCAGTCTTTCCGCAATTGGACGTCGAGCGATGCGTTCCGGGCGGCTCATCATGGACGGGGCAAAAACGAAGCCATTCTGGGCGCTTCCCTGGACACCTATGAGCTAATGGTACAGGTATCCGCAGAAGAATAATCCTTTTTATACCAAAACCCTTGTAATCAGGAGGCATATTTTCATGGAACTTAAGAACAAAACCGCCGTCATTACCGGTGCGGGCAAGGGCATCGGCAGAGCAATCGCTGAAGTTCTGGCCAAAGAAGGCGTCAATCTTGGTCTCATCGCGCGTACGGCTGCCGATTTGGAGCAGCTCCAGGCAACATTGGGAGATACATACGGTGTAAAAGTAGCCAGCGCGGTGGCGGACGTATCCGACCGCACGCAGGCAGAAGCGGCTGTAGCTTCGCTTGAGATGGAGCTTGGGGCTATCGATATTCTGATCAATAATGCGGGAATCGGCACCTTCGGCACCGTACTGGATATGGATCCGGAGGAATGGGAGCGCATCGTGCGCGTCAACCTGATGGGCACATACTACGTGACACGTGCCGCTCTTCCAAGCATGGTGGCGCAAAGCAGCGGCACCATTATCAACATTTCCTCAACGGCAGGGGAGCGGGGAGCAGCCACCACCTCCGCTTACAGCGCATCGAAGTTTGCCGTTCTTGGCTTTACGGAATCGCTGATGCAGGAGGTCCGCAAATCCAACATCCGTGTCACGGCACTGACACCAAGCACTGTAAATACAGAGCTGGCCTCCAGCGCCGGGCTCAAAATCGGGGATGAAGACCGCATGATGCAGCCGGAGGATGTGGCCGAGCTGGTATTGGCGACTCTGAAGCTTCCACAGCGTGTCTTTATCAAATCGGCAGGCATTTGGACAACCAATCCTCAATAAAGACTCTTTTGCAAACCAAAAAGGAGCGATTCCCGGCCAATGGACCGGAATCGCTCCTTTTCTATGTTTTAAGGACATATAAGTTTTCTGCGGAACAGTGACAGCTCTAGCCGCAAAAATTGCCGCTAAATGTGGTCTGTCTTCTGCAGAAAGTATGTCGATAGATTTTTTTCTTATATGCACTTAGGCCGTAACTGCCTGATCTCGTGCCATCTCGCGGTAAGCTAGCAGCGACTCGTCAATGATGATGGACATAAACCTGGAGTCTGCCTCAGGCAGCAGGTTCAATGCATAGTTCCACGCATTTTCTTCAATCCGCAGCGCGGTCAGCCGCTTTACTGACGGATCATCCGCCTCCTCCAAAGCCTCCGACAGCGCCCGCAGCTCAGGATCAGCCGCATGGCCAATTTCATGAGCGAGCACGACGGCAAAATAATCTTCAGCCTGCTCCAAACTTCCGAACATCTGCATACACTGCGCTTGAATAACATCGGTATACATGGTGATGGTGTGGGTATTCATACTGTACTTGCCCCCTACCATACGCCCGCCGGGAAATTTCTTCTCCAGCCGGACGCTCACGCCGATACCCGCCCGCCGCAGCAGTTCTTCAATGCAGTGCTCCAATTGTTTTGTCTTCAATTCTGCTCGTGCTCCCCCATAAATCGATCTATATCATCTGTTCTATTAATACGTGATGATAACATAATATGCTGCAGCAGCGTATATACAAAACAGTTTTATTTAGAAAAAAATCTTAATGGAACGGACAGCCGCCGGTGCCCGGTCGGGACGCATACTTCTTCTCCTGGGCAAAAAAGTTCGGCTTTACCACCCTGTTTTCATAAGAGCTGTGGAAAATATGGGTAGCGGCAGGTGAAAGGGGCGGAATCAGCCAGGTCCAGTCCCCTGTCAGCTCCCTACCGGCTTTCCGTTCTCGTTCCTCGAACAGTTTGAATTGAGCCGCCGCCGTATGATGATCAACGATGCTCACCCCGTCGCGCCGGAACGAGTGCAGAACAGCCGCATTAAGCTCAATAAGCGCACGGTCTTTCCAGAGCGTCGTTTCGCTGGAGCAGTCAAGCCCCATCAGTTCCGCTACAGCAGGCAGCTTGTTATAACGGAACGTATCCGCAAAATTGCGCGCGCCAATCTCCGTACCCATATACCAGCCGTTGAACGGTGCCGCCGTATAGCGGATGCCGCCGATGCTCAGCATCATGTCGGCAATGATGGGCACCGCGTACCAGCGCAGGCCCAGCGCAGCAAAACCCTCGATATCCGGATGATCAATGTCGATCTGCTTCACAATCTCCTCCGGAATCGAAAACAGCATAGGGGGTTGTCCTTCTGACTCGATCACCAGTGGGAGAACGTCATAATCGCTCCCCCGCGACGCCCAGCCAAGGCGCCGGCACAGCTTTGTCAACTGCAAAGAAATAGGATCACCAACAATCCCATGCTCCGTCTCATACCCTGCATAACGGATCAGCTGGTGGTTCCATATTCTGATGTCCGGTTTGTCCGGCTGCGAGGGTCTGTATACCGTCAAGGTAGGAATGATCTTCCCGCCGTTCGTGGCCATCTCGATATGCCTGAACAGCGACTCCGCAATATTGGCGGCTCCGGTAATGTGGCGTTCATCCCTGACGCGCAGCTTGTCCCAGAACAACCGGCCTATGCAGCGGTTGCTGTTCCGCCAGGCCATGCGTGCTCCGTGCTCCAGCTCGGCAAAGGTATGCTCGTATGTTCCTGTGAGTTCAATTTCTCTTTTTACATCAAGAAACCGGGCCCCCGCTTCCTCGCGGCTCAGACCCAGCTCCTGATAACATTTATATATAAAATGCTCCGCTTCCTGCAGAAGCACCGTATTTTCCGTTTGCAATATTCAGCTCCCCTGTTCCATGCCGTGGGGCCGCACAGGCCCCTCCTGCTTAATAACCTTCATTATACGCCCCGGAACAGGGAGAGCCAATGGAATGAGGCTTTTGTTCACGTGATCTACACATCCGTGACAATGCCATCCATCCCTGTTAGACGAAATACTGTTATTTGCCCAGAAAAGCGTTCAGCATCCAGATATGCTTGTCCACCGCTTCCCGCATACCGTTCAGTATATCTGCCGTCGAAGCATCGCCGGCCGCTTCCGCAGCCTCCATGCCCTGGGCCAAATCGGAGGTCACCAGCTTTAGGTCGCTGACTGCTGTCTCTACCATCTCCTCAGCACTTGGCTGTCCCTCAGCCTCACGCACAATGGACAATTTCATATGCTCTGCCATTGTGGCTGCCGGACGGCCGCCGATTGCAAGCAGACGCTCCGCTAGCGTATCCATATGTTCGGCTGCTTCATTATACAACTCTTCAAACTTCGCATGCAGTGTAAAGAAGTGCGGGCCTTTGACATACCAGTGAAAATGGTGCAGCTTCGTATAAAGGACAGACCATGTGGCCACCTGACGGTTTAACGCCTCGTAAAGATTGGCTGCAGCTTCATTGGCAGTATTCGTATTTGCATTTTTTAATGTGGTCATATTATTTACCCCTCCCGGAAAAATTTGTTCGCTTGCTTTTGCTTATGTTCTTATTTTGCTCGAAACCTGTGCAGCATTCTTCAAATTTCAACATTTAGAATTTAGACTTAATCTAAATCCTGTTTTAATTATAGCATGGTGCCTTTCAATTGAACAGTCATGATGGGGAACATTTGCATGAAGATTGGATGAACACTCCCAGGGAACGGCAGGGAGCATTCGCAGATAGAAAAACGCCACCCTTCAGAAGACTCTAAAAACTCTGATGGGTGGCATATAAAATTCATTATCTTCCATTTGATTTGCCGTTTTTCAGCTCTCGCAATATTTTTTGAAATTATCCAAAAACGCCTGCCAGCCTGCTTGCTGCATTTCAATGGGGTTTTCGCTTTCTGCCTCGAAAACCTCAGTTACCCTCGTATCGCTCCCTTGACTGCTGAAGGTAATGGCTACTTTTCTTCCATCTCCAAGTGTATACGCAATAAATTCATGGACTCTCACTTCATCATACACTCCGCCAAAATCAAAGCCAAAGCTTCCGTCCTTCGCTTCCATTCGTGTAAGGAAGGCCCCGCCAGCTCTTAAATCATTCTCAGCCTTGGGCGCATGCCAGTCTTCTGCAGCAAAAGACCACTTTGTAATATGCTGCGGCTCGGTCCAATAAGACCATACTTTGTCCATCGGTGCATGAACTGTAGTTTCTACCGTAATGGTTGCCTTATGATCTGCTGTCATGGTCCATTATCAACTCCTCGGTTGAATTAATGTGTGGCACGAAGATGATAGCACATATGTTCTTGTTTTGGAAGAGGAATTATAACGATACGTCCGGCAGCCCCTTACTTGGACTCGATGCGACCCAGCGGGTTGGCGCTCTCTTCCAGAGCCGCGCGAGCTGCCGGCCAGCTGGAATCATCGAGGTTGAGCGCGCTGCGAAGGTAAGCCCATGTAAGCCGCTGGATGAGGGCGACCCTTTCGGGGCTTTCGTCCGTGGTCTCCTTAACGTCGTAACCGGAGATTCCGCCAAGCATGTGCTCAGCCCCGAAGAGGGTGAGCAGATCCTTGCTGCCCGGACTCAGGAAGTACGGGTCGGTGAACCAGTCCGGTCCCCGAGTGGACAATTGGGACTGGTCATGGTCCCCAGCAACCACGAGGGTCGGCGTAGTCATCTCCGCGAAGCTCGGGTTCATAAATGGGAAGTGCTCAGCTGCGAACGGAGACAGATCCGCTCCGCCCTTGCCAGTGGTGGCAAGCAGTACACCCGCCTTGATCCGCGAGTCGGACATGTCCTCTCCCGGTGTGCCATCGGCATTGAGGACTCGCGCGCCGAGCAGCGTGCTCGCCGTCTGACCGCCCCAGGAATGTCCGGCTACGGCGATGCGGCTTCGATCGAGACGCCCGCTGAGACCGGGAACAGAAGCTTCAATGAGATCAAGTTGGTCGAGGATGCGTTTCAAGTCCTCGACTCGAATACGCCAAATCAACGGTGTACGCGGATCTTCAGGAGGAAGGTTCAGCGTCCTCGAGTCGAGATGCGTGGGTTGAATAACCACGAAGCCGTGGGCTGCCCAGAAATCGACCAACGGGGCGTAGCCATCCATCGACCAGCCAAAACCGTGCGAGAAAACAATAATAGGCAATTCGTTCCCAGTCACGGGGGCAGATACACGTACTTGCAGATCCTCACCACGGCCGGGGGCCGACAGCACAATCGGTTTCACTGAAATGACTTGAGTGGGTGCACTAACTTTGATATTCATAATAAATGTTCCTTTCTTTTATAGAGATTGGCCAAACCGTTTCTGTGAGGAAGCGGTAAAGCAGGTTTCTAAGATAATCCGGCAAGCATTTGCTTTTTTTATGAGGCCGAATACATGCTTGCACTAAGTTGATACATCAACCTAAATACACTGTAACATATTGAAGTTGATGCGTCAACCATGTTATGATGTTGCTATGAATAAAAACGAATTGAACGCAGAAGAAATGCGAATATGGCATACGTGGAAAGGCTCTTTTCAGAGCATCTTCGGTCGCGTAATCAAAGAGATGTCCGAGCACACAGGACTATCAGAGGGTGATTATGGGGTATTGGATCGATTGGACCTTTTGGGGGACGGCAGCCTTCGCCAGCAGGAATTGGCCGACTCGATGGGCTGGGATAAGAGCCGATTGTCACACCATCTGACACGGATGGAAAAACGCAAACTTGTGATGAGGAAACCATTAGACACGGATCGTGGTGTTCAAGTCATCATCACCTCTACTGGAAAACTGGCATTGGATGAGGCCCGCCCCATCGTCTCCCAGGCTATTCGCAAACATTTCCTTGATCGATTAACCGATCAAGACATTGAGTTGATTATGAAGCTGGGGGAAAGAACCAAAGCAGGTCAATAGACGTAAAAGAACAAAAGCAGCTTATCCTCAGGTGAGGATAAAGCTGCTTTTCCCGTTTTATCGGATCCATTTTTCCGGTTCATGTCATTTTTCAACCAGCAGCGGCACAACCCGGCCCCCATTCACATCAATCAGACCATGATCCGTAATTTTGAAGGCAGGGCTCACAGGCAGAGAGTGCGTGCTCAGCGACATTATAGGGTTGTAATGGCGATAACCCAGGGACAGCATGGCCGAACGAAGCTCTTTAACCTTGACAGCCACGATGTCCAGGGGATCTTCCGTCAGAATGCCACCGACAGGCAGGGGCAGATGCGCCAAAATCTTGCCGTCATGCACAACGCAGAAGCCGCCCTGCCCTGCAATAACCGTGTTGGCCGCCAGCGCCATGTCCTGTGGATTATGTCCTACAACCAGCAGGTTATGATTATCGTGCGAATACGTTGTAGCTACTGCGCCGCGTTTGATGGTGTCGCCGCCGATCAAGCCGTACGCACGGTTGCCGTTTTTGCCATACCGTTCAAATGTAGCAATCAGACCGTATTCCCCTTCTTCCCACTGCAGCAGCCCGTCACGCAGCATAGCTGGGGCAATATGTTCCTCCGTGAACGTGGAGCCATCCTTGACGATCATCACGCGGCAATCATGTACCCCGTCTTTTTCGTCAATACGGACTATAAAGTCCGTTTCGTCCAGCAGCGGGAGCTGTACACTGTGGTAAAAATGCTCCGGAAAATGACCGGACGTCAGCTTGCTTGTATGTTCCTCGTACCGGTCAAACACCTTGACCCCGTTCTTGTACACCTGATCCGGTTCAAAGCTCTGCAAATCGGACAGCAGCACGAAGTCGGCAATTTTGCCCGGAGAGATGGTCCCGCGGTCATTCATGCGCATCCGCGCAGCAGGTGTAAAGGTCGCCGCATAGATGGCATGCTCAGGCTTCATGCCCATCTCCACCGCCTTGCGCACGATATGATTGAGATGTCCCCGCTCCACAAAGGAATCCGGCATCACATCATCAGTCACAAAACAGAAATGCTGGGCGACATCTTCACGAATCAAATATTCCATAACCTCGGGGGTCATCGATTTTTCCTGAATTTCAATAAACATGCCTGCGGCGATCCGGGCCGTCATGCCTTCGATGCTCTGATGGGTGTGATCGGAGCCGATGCCGGCATAAATCAGGCGATGCAGATCCAGGTCAAGCAGCTTTGGTGTATGACCTTCAATGATCAGATCCGGGTAATGCTCGCGGACATGATTCAGAATCCGGTTCGTTTTGCTGTCCGGATCACGGATCACGTCCACATAGTTCATAATTTCACCAAGACAGATCATCTCTCCGGTCTGGAGGAGCTGATCTATCTCCGGAATATCGATCTCCCCGCCGGACGTTTCCATCGGTGTCGCCGGTACGGAGCTGGGAATGGCATAAAACATATCCGCCACACATTCCCGGCTCGCCTCCATCATCTCTTGAATCCCTTCAAGGCCGAACACATTGGCCATTTCATGGGGCTCGGGCACGATGGTCGTCACACCGTTGCGGATCAATCCGTCCGAGAAGGCGGCCGGTGTGACCATCGAGCTCTCAATATGAAGATGAATGTCTATCAGGCCGGGAATCATATATCTGCCGTCACCCTCGACAATTTCATCGGCATGAAACGTATCCAGTCCGCGGCTGCCAATGTACATAAATTGTCCGTTCAGCACCGCCACGTTCCCTGTTTCAAACCGTTTGTAAAAGCTATTATAGACTTGCACTTGTAAAATCAGCTTATCTGCACGCATAAGGTATCTCCTTCTCAGTTCGCCGTTCTTGCTGCTGCGTACCTTCGGCTGAAACCGGAGGCGCAAACGCCGGACCGTCACAATCGCTCATTAATCAACGAGCACCATTTTGTCTTGAGGAAAATGCAGAATGACCCGTTGACCAGCCGGGTAAGGCACAGCCGTTTCCTGATTGGCGGTGAAGAGACCCTGCTCGGTCTCAACAACGTATTGATAGCTTCTTCCGAGATAGGTGCTCACTTTAATGATACCTGGAATTTCATTGGGCAATGTCTCTCCCGTGTTCTCCCGGATGATGATATCGTCGGGACGGATCGCGCCTGTCCGCGCGCCCGGCTGGGCAGTTCCCGGATTGCGGGACAGCAGGAAAGGCCTCCCCCCTGAAGTCAGGGTAAGATGTTCTTCATCCTCCACCATTCTCTCGTCGAATTGAAGGAAGTTGTTGAAGCCTATAAACCGGGCCACATACTCCGTTGACGGATACTTGAAAATGGCAGAAGGAGCATCGAGCTGTTCAATCGTTCCCTTGTTCATAATGGCCACCTGATCAGAAATCGAAAAACACTCCTCCTGGTCATGGGACACGTAAACTGTTGTAATGCCCAGCTCCTGCTGAATGCGGCGGATTTCCACACGCATGTTCACCCGCAGATTGGCGTCCAGATTGCTGAGCGGCTCGTCAAACAGCAGCAAATCCGGCTCAATGACAAGCGCCCGCGCAATGGCGACCCGCTGCCGCTGCCCTCCCGACAATTCTCCGGGGAAGCGCTTCTCAAACCCGCCAAGGCTGACGGTGTCCAGCATGCTCATGACCCGCCGCTTGACATCATCCTCCTTCACCTTGCGCAGCCGCAGCCCGAACGCCACATTGTCATAAACGGACAGATGCGGAAACAGGGCATAGCTTTGAAACACGAAGCCAAAGTTGCGTTTGTTGACCGGAACACGGGTATAGTCCTTTCCACCGAACAGGAACTTGCCCTCCTTTGCTTCAAGAAAGCCGGCAATCAGGCGGAGTGTCGTCGTTTTGCCGCAGCCGCTTGGGCCGAGCAGCGACAGCAGCTGTCCCTTTTCAAGCTGCAGGTCAAAATCCTTCAATATATACGTATTGTTGTAGGCCACGGATACGCGGTCCAATGTCAGCAGTGCCATAACCTGAAGCCCCCATTATCTTTTAGTGAAATAAGACAAGCCCATGAGCCGCTCAAGCAAGAACATCAGCACCCCGGTCAAAATCATCAGCAGCACCGAGATGGCGGCAATCGTCGGATCAAAATAGTTCTCCACATAGGTCAGCATCTGGATCGGAAGCGTGCTGAAGCCAGGACCTGTCATAAATACCGAGATGTCGACGTTATTGAAAGATTCCAGAAAGGCAATCAAAACCGCAGCAATAATGCCTGAACGGATATTCGGCAGCACCACCTGAAAGAAGGTCTGCAATCTGCCTGCGCCAAGACTCAGCGCCGCTTCTTCGACAGCGAAATCAAAGTTCGATAAACTCGATGCAATGACACGGATTACAAACGGCAGCATAATAACGGTGTGCCCGATCAGCAGCCCCGCCATGACGGGGAGATGGTAAACAACGATCAGATACCGCAGCAATGTAAAGCCGAGCACAATACCGGGAATCAGCACCGGGGACAGAAATACCGCGTTCAGCAGACCTTTACCCCGGAAAGAAAAACGGCTTAGCGCATAAGCAGCCGGCACACCGAGCAGCAAAGCCAAAATATTGCCTGCCAGAGAGATGATCATGGAAGTCCAGAATGAGGACATGAACATGTCAACCTCGAAAATATTCCGGTACCAGCGCAGCGAAAGGTTTTCCGGCGGAAATTTCAGCACGGTCCCGGGTTCAAATGAAGTGGCGGAAATGATCAGAAGCGGGCCCAGCAAAAAGATGAAGACCAGCAGACTGAACAAGCCCAGCCCGAAATGTTTCTCCCGCATATCCACCTACCCCTTCGGATTGAGTTTGACCGCTGTTTTGTTCAACAGACCAACGACAATAAATGTAATGACGATCATAATTGTTGCGATAACCGATGCAAGGAACCAGTCGTTCAGCGTCATGGCGTTCTGGTACAGGAAGGTTGCAATGACCCGCTGCTTGCCTCCAAGCAGCGCAGGCGTCGTATACGCAGTCAGGCTTCCTACGAACACCAGCACACAGCCGATAATCAGCCCTGGTACCGCAAGCGGAAATACGATTCTGCGGAAGGCGCCAAAGCGCGATGCCCCCAGACTCTGGGCGGCCTTGACCAGATCATTGTCAATGTTCTCCAGCACGCCGACCAGCGATATGATCATCAGCGGCAGGAAAAGATGCACGAGACCGATAATCATGGCGACAGGTGTATACAGAATTTCAAGTGGCTTGTCCACGATTCCAAGTCCCGTAAGGGTCTCGTTCACCAGGCCCTTGCGCCCGAGGATGACCATCCAGCTGAAGGAACGCACCACCGGGCTCGTCAGCAGCGGAAAGATGGCCAGCGCAAGCAAAATGCCTTTCTTCCGCGGCGCCTTTTGCGAAATATAATAGGCTGTCGGGAAACCGAGCAGCACACATAGCAGCGTAGTTACAACGCTAACCTGCAGTGTTGTCAGAAGTATTTTCAGGAAATAAGGGTCTTTAAAAAAATGCAGATAGCCTTCCAGCGTGAAGGAGCCTTCCTGAACAAAGGTCGATCCAATCGTCAGCACGATTGGAATGACCATAAACACCGTCAGGAAGAGCAGACCCGGCAGCAGCAGCCAATACAGGTATGTTCTCTTCATGTGCAACTCCTTGCAGCGGGTCAATTCTCTTAACCCAAAATTGGTTTATGCTCCCCCTGACCCGGCAGGGGACATCGCAGTCTTGCCGACCTCCCTGACGAACAGATCAAGAAATGCCGTGCTGTCCACTTCTTCGCACACCGCCATGTTTGGTGCATGTCCCAGCCTGTTCTGGACATCGCCTACCGTCTGCCCGTCGCATAGACGGCTTGAGGTTTCGATGTCCACATACAGGGAAGAAGTCTGCACAAGACCGGAATCGATCGCAACGCCAACAGCGAGCGGATCATGCAGCGCACACGCCCGGACGCCGTAACGTGCTTCGTACCTTTTCGTATAATCAGCGGTGCTTTCCGCAACAAAAGTCTGCAGCTGCGGATCAGCCAGCTTCGCCACATGCTCGGCCGTAAGCAGCGCCTTGCGTGTGACGTCCAGCCCAACCTGAACCAGTCTGCCAAAACCGGCATGAAACACGATGCGGGCTGCTTCCGGATCAGCATACATATTGTACTCGGCTACAGGTGTCACATTCCCGGGGCCGTGAATCACTCCGCCCATAAAAATAACTTCTTTGACAAAGCGGGGAAGCTCGGGACACTTCAACAAAGCGTGCGCCAGATTGGTCAATGGGCCGGTACAGATCAGTGTAAGTTCGCCCGGATGACATTTTGCAAGGTTAATCATGATGTCAGGTGCAAATCCGGCGGAGGGTGCGATACGCGGGGCCTGATTTTTCAATGCCCCGCCCATACCGTCCTCACCATGAACTCTCTTCTCGTCGTAATGGTTCCGGACCAAGGGCGCATCCGCGCCCTGATATACCGGAATATCCGGACGATTGAGCAGATCCATGATCTTGCATGTATTCAAGGTTGCCTGCTCCAGCGATACGTTGCCGCACACCGTTGTAATAGCCTGAATATCCAGACGCCCGCTTTTAACTGCGAGCACTATGCCTAATGCATCATCAATACCCGTGTCTACATCCAGGATCACTTTTTTCATTATTGAGCAACTTCCCTATTCCAGCGGTCTGTCCATGCTTTGATATTTTCATTAACGAAAGACATGTCCAGCTTGACAAGCTTTTCAACAACGTCGGCACCGTAAGTAATGCCCTCCGTGTCAGCCCCGCTCAGCACAACCTCCGTATTTACCGGCGAGTCCACCTTCGCCTTGGCGGATGCCTCTTGTACTTCCTTGCTCAGAATCCAGTTAATGAACTCCTCGGACAGCTCCTTCTGATCGCTTCCTTTTACAATGTTCACGGTATTCATGACCGCATAAGCTCCCTCGGAAGGGGCCACAAATTTAGCGTCAGGAACAGCTGCCTTAAGATCTTTAAAGTACATTTCCATAATAGGTCCGCCGGCAATTTCCTCCTGGCTGAACATGTTGACGAACTCGGAGGTCTGGCCGTAGAATTTGACGATATTCGGGCTCGCTTCCGCCAGCTTTGCGAAAGCGGCATCCTCATTAAACTCCTTGTTGCCGGCTACCTTGGAGGCCATGTCTACAGCCATCGGGCCTGTAGTTGACGTAATGTTAGGCAGGGTCAGGTTATTGGCAAACTTGGGCCCCCACAGATCCGCCCATGAAGTCACGTCGCCGGAAACCATACTCGGGTTGTACGCAATGCCGAGACGTCCAACGGTGTAAGCCGGGCCGTATTCCTCACCAAGCGGCGCTTTTGCAATATCATAAATTTTATCGATATTCGGGATTTTCGAACGGTCAATCTTGTCGAACAGTCCTTCCTGAATTCCTTGCTGCGCATAATAGTCAGACAGGAATACCACGTCAACATCGGAGCTGCCCTGACGGATTTTGTTCAGACGCTCGGCGTTATTGCCGCTATCCACGACAATCTCGACATTATGCTCTTTCTCAAACGGCGCATATACTTCAGATTTGAAGAAATCCTCGGAAAAACCCCAGGTGGAGATGACCAGCTTTTGCTTCCCGCCTTGTGCGGAGCCGCCTTCTTCAGCATTCCCGCTGGTGCTGGCGCTGCTCCCGCAGCCTGCCAGCAATGCAGATGCAAGTGTTACGGTGATGAGACCGCCAAACCATTTTTTCATACCTTGTTTCCCCCCAATTGTAATAACTGCTTATAGATAGAAAAAAGAAAAGCATTCTTGAATGACCAAGAACACTTTTCTTCGTAAACAAAGATAAGCGCTACCCGCTAAAGTTAAACAGGTTCTCCCCTCAGATAGATCCGAGGCGACAAGCCGACTATGCAGTTATTCAGGATGACTTGAGCATGATATTGGTAACAGCCCATTGTGTACCGGTATCATAATCACGGAGCAGGACCTCAATATCAAGCCCTAATTCTTCTTCCAGCTTCTCGCGCAGCCTCTTCTTATAGAGCAAGGACATACGGAAATCCACTTCCAGCTTCAAGCCGGGGGCTTCCCCTTCCAGGGCTTCAGACCGCGGAGAACGCCGATGCTTCGCAACGAGGGTAATCAGATTGTCGTCAACGGTTGCCCGCAACAGCGTGGTGCCGAATCCGAACAAATCCTTCGAAATATCATTGTAAATCCGGTATAAACGTTTCTTACTCTCATTACTGTCCAGCAGCTTCATGAACCCACCCTCATCAAGGACTACCGTACATTTTCAACACCAGCAACTTGAATTATACATAAACTTTCGTGAAATGGCAACCCGCGGCACGACAAATGTAACTTTTCTGCGTGAAAGACGAACAATATGTCGAAAAATGATGAAATGGGTCCTACTTTTCACATTCAACAAGGGGCAAAAGAAGTAACTCCCTGTTGTTTCCAATCAGCCTAGGGCACGCGACTAATAGCGCTGTGGAGCTGCTTTTTTCGCAAGGCCGGTCATATAGTCAAAGAAAGCCTCAGGCTCGGTGTCGTACACCAGCTGAACCGGACGTCCACCTTCCACAGCAACTGTTCTGCCCTGGCTTGGCCCATCGGGAATCACCGTGCAGTTGACCGTTTTCTTACGAACCAAATCAGGTCGGCCGACAGAAGCCGTCGTCAGCACATCCCACAGATAATAGGTGGAATTGGTTTCGCTATAGACAAGCGGCGGGCACCCTGCATAGCAGTTGCCAAGGAAATCAACACCTTCATAGCGGCGTTCCGACGCCCAGCGTCTGCGCACGGCCGGAGTAAGCGGCACCTTGTTCGTGCTCTCCAGCGCGACCAGATCGATTTCGAGCCCGCTCTGCCATACACGCAGCGCAGCTTCCGGATCCCAGAACGCGTTCCATTCCGCCGTACCGTCATGCTCGGGCTCCTCAACGTTGCCTCTTTCGAAAGTTCCCCCCATCCAGACGAGCTTCTCAACTCTATCTTCGATATCAGGCGCCTCATCCAGAGCACGGGCCAGGTCGGTTAACGGACCGGTAAAAAGCAGCACGGTTTTGCCTTCCGTCTCACGGACCTTTTCAATCAGGTGACGGTGGGCAGGCAGTGCAGACAGCGGTGCATCCATGCAGCCCGACTCATTCAGTATCGGCAGGGCGTCAACATAGAATGAATGAATGCGCCAGGCGGCCGGGAAAGGGTTTTTACCGCGGGAGTTGGATTTGGCCACTTCGACGGTTCCATCCCCAAAGCGGTCGATTATTTTGCGGCTGGCGTCCGTGGCAGGCTCCAAATAACCGTCTGCCGGAATAACGGACACACCTGTCAGGCGCACATCCTCCATTTGCAGCAGCATAAACAGCGAAACGAGATCGTCTACGCCCCCGTCATGGTTGAAATATACGTTTTTCAGTGTCATATGTAATTCTCTTCCTTCCTTCGCGCAAATATGCAAGTCAGAACCAATTATGAGGCATCTGCCGTTTGCAGTAAACTCGAACCTGCTGGAAAACGCAGCCCTCCGTGTTTGGCAGCCATGCTCACTACCGCTAAACGCGGTCTGGCTTCCGAGAACTACGTCGATAGACGTTTTTCTTATAAACCATCACTTTTCGGCACATAGGTTTAGCTTCTTTTAAATATTTATTTAGTATTACCATCTATCGCTTCAGTAACGTTGCAGCAAATCTGACAGGATGCACTTCTGACCACCAAACTGTTCTAACAGCTGCCTTTAACGGTTGCCACAACCGCTATTGGTTCCAAAAACGTTGATTTCAAATTATAGCGTTTGCCATGTCGCCTATTTCGCTTGCCCGGGGCATTTCCGCCTTGATTAGGGTAAATAACGTCAATCACGACCGTTAGAATTTGAAAAGACCCTTTTTTCGCGAAATAGCAGCTTCTACACCCGTTAGATTTCCGGCGGACACACTGTCTGCTAGAAACCTAAGCTTTTGCAGAAATCCGAAAGGATCAGGGCCGCAAGTTACCTTAATAAAAAGAGCTTCAGGGCCATGAAAGGAGAATGAGAATGAGAATGACAACGACACTGCTTACGGTTGAGGATCTGGACCGCATCCGGCAGGAATGCAGAGCCATGGTAACGAAACGGGCCGTCGCTTCAGGCGGGACGGCTCTCATTCCGCTGCCCGGCGCGGATGTCTTCGCTGATGTCGGCATTCTGATGCAGCTGCTGCCTGCCATTAACGCCAAATTCGGTCTGTCCGAAAAGGACCTGTCCGGCCTGGATGCGGAAACCAAGTCCATGGTATACGGATTGATCACCTCTGTAGGGAGCAGTCTGATCGGTCGTGTCGTAACAAAAGAAATCATTTTACATCTGCTTCAAAAGCTTGGCCTGCGCTTCGCCACCAAGCATGCCGCCAAGTTCGTGCCCATCCTGGGTCAGGGGCTGGCCGCCACGCTCAGTTTCACAGCTATGCGTGTGATTGGCAACCGGCATGTTGACGAGTGTTATGAGGTTGCCAAGCGCCTTATGCAGCAACGCGCCGCAGCGGAGAACGCGGCCGCTTGGAACGTGCCGCAGACATCGCTTGAGCCGATACCGGCAGGCCGTGTAATCCAACTGCTTCCTCCGGGACCGAAAGGCCGGACAAAGCAGGCTTCAGAGCAGGAAGAACCGCCCGAAAGAATCCTGAACAGAAGCAATCCCCGCATCCGTGTTTAAAGCCTTATTTGTTACTGTCGTGGCTACTAAGGACCCAACCAAGCCCTAGGCAAGCTAAGGTTTTGGTTGGGTTCTCCCATATTTCCTGTCTATTCCATCACTCTGACCTTCAGGACATACCTTGAGTGGGGTAAATATGTAATTTCAATTAACTTGCCCGTGTACGAGGGAGATATATATCGATAGCTCGTAAAATCCTTATCATTGATTTCAATTTCTTGATCATGTAAGCCTCGACTTCTGCTAGAAATATCGTTAGCCGTCCCGTGGACGATTTGATAGTCCTTTGTGAAATAAGGGCCTAAATCCTTCACTCCTACGTACGATTTGTACGAGCAAAAAAAGAAGATGAAAACACCGGTTAATACAAAACAGATCTTTACCCCTGTTGACAGATTTAGCTTTTTGTATTCCTCCTTTTCAATTCGAAGGAAAGCGAGGATAACACAAGCTATTCCACCTAAAATACCTATAAAATGGTTTATAAGCCAAATCGGAAAGTAACGATGAAGATTAAATACATTCGATGGAATAACAATAAGAAAGAGAAGGACAAATACAATAACCGTAAAAAATACACAGATATTTTTCAAAAACCGATTCCCCTCCGAGAGCTCCAGTAAATTCTCCGTACACCTAATAATGAAGCAGCAGGCTATTTCTCAGGCGGCTCCTCCTTGACCAGCCCTCTGCACTCGGGAACCTGCCATATCCGGTCGAAGCTGGTTTTCATTTTCGCGAGAAGCTGCCTCATCATCTCATGATCCTCCTCCGTAAAATCAGACAGCAGCTCCTTAAACAGATTCTTATAGTAGGGAAGAATATCATCCAGAAAAGCCTGCCCGTCTTCCTTCAACCGTACCGTCACCATTCTCCGATCGCCCTTGTGCGCCACCCGTTCAATCATCCCGTCCCGTTCCAGCCCGTCGATTAACCCTGTCATCGTTCCGCGTGTTACATCGGCCAGCTGCGCCAGCTCCGAAGGAGTCATATCATGGGGAGCATTCCGGGACAACAGGCTAAGTACGATAACCCTGCCCTGAGAGGCTCCACGCTTGGCCAGATCACTGTTCATTTCGCGGAAAATCCCGTTCGCCAGTCTGGCAAATGCCAGGAAAGTTTCAATATCCGATATATCCGCTTCTTCATGTCCAAGGTTGCGGAGAATCCCGCGAATAGAGTCGTTATGAAAATTAAAATTCATCCTGTATCCTTCCCGCTCCTTTGCCCAAAAATCGATAATGTCTCCACTCCTCCGGCAGAAGCGAAGCATAAGGCTCCTTCACAAACCGGTCATCCACCAGCACGAGCACCCCTTCATCCGCTTCCGTCCGAATCAGCCGGCCTCCCGCCTGCAGCACTTTGTTCATACCGGGATAAACATAGGCATAATTAAATCCGTTCTTATCTGCACGCTCGAAATAACTGCGGAGAATATCGCGCTCAGCGCCGATCTGCGGCAGCCCTACTCCAACGATAACTACACCGTTCAGCCGATCTCCGGGCAGGTCGACACCTTCAGCGAACACTCCTCCCAGTACCGCAAAACCCATCCGCGTCCTCTCCGGGCCAGGCTGAAACGCAGCCAGAAAAGCATCGCGCTCCTCTTCACGCATCCCCGGACTCTGCACCAGAATCTCTGTGTCCGTATCCCGGCTCATAAACTCTTCGGCCACTTCTCTTAAATAAGGATAGGACGGGAAAAAGACGAGCAGATTGCCTTTCTTCTCCACCGCGAGCGTCTCCAGCATGTCGGCAATCGGTCCCCTTGAACGCTCGCGGTCCCGATAGCGTATCGAAAGCGGCAGGAGGCGGACATCCCATTGCTCTGGATAAAACGGGGAAGGAATATGCAGTGTATAGTCGTCTTCTCCCGCGCCCAGCATGTCCCGGTAATAAGAGAGCGGCGTCAGCGTGGCCGAGAAGTAGACGGCAGATCTGTAACCTTTAACCGCGGAAGCAATCAGAGCGGAAGGGTCCAGACAGAACAGCCGTGTGGTCAGGTCCTCGCGCGTGTCCGCCGAATAGGTGACATAACGTTCATCATACAAACCCGAGACCCGAATCATATTCTGCACGGCAAAGTAAGTGTCCAGCAGCAATGCCTGCGCTTCGGCATCCCCTCCTGCGGGCTCAAGCAGCTCCCGCTCAGCCGCCCCCGCGAAGGAGGCAAGCACCTCGATAAGCTCATGAGGCTGCTCCTCGGAGACCTCATAACCGGCTTCCTTCAAAGCTTTGCGCAAATTAATGAAATAAGTGTTTACTGTACCGGCTGCGGCGGCAACCCCCGGATTCACCGTCTTGAATGCTCGCTTCAGCTCAAGGAAAGCGTCTTTGCCGATCTCCGCCGAATACATGTCACGGCCGCGCTCCACCAGATTATGCGCCTCGTCCACCAGAAGCACGCTCTTCCGCTTGTGCTCCTCCAGCTGACGTTTCAGGGAGATTCGCGGATCGAACACATAGTTGTAATCACAAATCACAGCATCTGAGGCATATGCCACGTCCAGAGAGAATTCGAAGGGGCATACTCTGTGCTTGCGGGCGTAGGACTCTATAACCGGACGGGTCATGATCGTCTCATTGCCCAGAATGTCCAATACCGCACCGTTGATCCTGTCATAATATCCATCGCACATCGCGCATTCCCCGGCATCGCATTGATTCTCGTCCTTGAAGCAAATTTTATCCTTGGCTGTCAAAGTAATGACATGAATATGCAGGCCATGACGCTGCATCCGGGCAAAGGCTTCCTCTGCCCCGGCGCGGGTGGTGGTACGTGCGGTCAGGTAAAAAATCCGCTGTATCCCTTCCTCCGTCACCGACTTCAATGCCGGATAGAGGGTGGATATCGTCTTGCCGATGCCGGTTGGCGCCTTCGCAAACAGATTCACGCCTTCGGCGATCGTTTTATACACCGCACCTGCCAGCTTGCGCTGTCCTGCCCTGTACTGCTCAAATGGGAATTCCAGCGTACGGATGCTATCATCCCTGCGCTCCCTGTGATCCGCCAGGAGGCGCGCATAAGGCGCGTAGGCCGCGAGCAGAGAGCGTACGAAATCCTCCAGCTCGGGTAGCGAAAGCTGCCGCCGGAAGCGCCTCGTCTCTCCATTCTCCTGCTGGACGTAGGTTAACTGGACCTGCATGGAAGGTACACCTTCGTCCTTTGCAATAATATAAGCGTACAGCATAGCCTGAGCCCAGTGCACAGGCAGCCCGTCTCCTTCCAGCTCTCGGGCCGCTCCTGTGAAGGACTTGATTTCATCAACCGTCAGGACGCCATCCAGCTCGATGAGGCCGTCGCAGCGTCCTTCCACCAGGAAGAGAATATCCTCGTGAACGAGCTCCGATTTCAGCAGCACTTCCTTTCTGTCCGTCTCTTTATATTGCGCCTGAATGCTTTGATGCACCCTTGTCCCTTCCTGCATGCTGCCAGCGGAGCGAAACCCGGGTATAATGCTGCCGCTCCGATATACATACTCAACCAGCGGCCTAACTGAAATATGAACTGTTGCTCTCGGTTTCATGGGATCACCCGTTCCGATCTTTATCCTTTCACTTTACCATGCCTCGGGGGAAAACGTAAGTGATCCGAATGAACCAGCCGGTTTCAGATGGACGCCAAGGTGATGAATTTTCAAAAAAACGGGTAAATAAGTAAGACATTCACCACATTATAGAAGTAACAAGGGCGGCGACGGTGAGCAGCTGTTCCCGTCCTGCTTTTGCAAACTGCTCCATGATTGTTTAACGTAGTTCTCCATAAGTATCATTTGCCGAGAGGAGGCTCCAGCTTTGCTGTCCGTGCGGTTGGTCCGGCTTTTGCAAAGCCCGTTCATCCTGTTTACAATCCTGATGATATTCAAAAGCAGCCTGGCCTGGAATTCGATCTTCGGCGAAATTTCACTCTGGCGGCCCATGCTGACGGAGCTGCCTTTTATATGGCTGATTTTCTCCTTCATTGAATGGTTCGCAGCCAAGAGAAGACTTTGGTATTACATGTCCGTCAACCTGCTGCTTACCGGCATCTTTTTCGCAGCTATCATGTACTTCAAATATTACGGTGTTATCGTTACATATCATGCGCTGTCTCAGATGAATCTGGCTGCTTCCGTTAAAAGCAGCATGTTTTCCCTGCTCGACCCGTATTATCTGCTGATTTTTACCGACATTGCCATGCTTGGATTTCTGCTCACCCGCCGCCGGCACTTTTATTTCCTGCTCAGCGCCAAAAGGCTCCGCAGAAAGAGCATTCCTGTGCTGTTCATGCTTTCCCTCGCCGTATGTCTTCTGAATGTATGGCCCAACAGCGCAAGCATGAATGAAATCAAACAAGCGGAGAAAATGGGGATTCTTAATTATGAAGCTTTTACGGTGATTATGAACAACGGGCCTGTTCAGGTCCCGGCAATGCAAGTGACGCAGGCGGATATCAACAGGCTCAAGGGAATCAGCGCAGAAGTTTGGAATTCTCCATACTGGAAGGCGGCGAAAGGAAAGAACGTCATTCTGATTCAAAT
Organism: Paenibacillus terreus; assembly: GCF_042138595.1. Lineage (NCBI taxonomy): Bacteria > Bacillati > Bacillota > Bacilli > Caryophanales > Paenibacillaceae > Paenibacillus > Paenibacillus terreus. Next base: position 293,596 of record NZ_JBHIRX010000003.1, read on the forward strand.
GGAATCGTTCCAAAACTTTCTGATCGGATTGTCCATAGACGGACAGCCGGTGACACCCAACATGAACAAACTGGCCCGGGAGCAGGTGTATTCCCCCTCTTTTTATCAGCAGGTAGGCCAGGGAAATACGTCGGACGCCGAGTTTGTAACGAATACCTCAATGTACATTCCGCCAAGGGGAGCGGCATCTGGAGTTTACAGCGGCAAGGAGCTGCCAAGCCTGCCCCGGCTGCTGGGCGAACATGGCTATATAGCTGTCACGTTCCATACCAATGAAGTGTCGTTCTGGAACAGGGAGGAGCTGTACCGGGCGCTGGGATTCGAACGTTATTATGACAGGTCGTTTTTTGGCACGGAAGACACCGTCGCCTTCGGCGCCTCCGATGAAGTCCTGTACTCCCGCACAGCGGGCGAGCTGGCGAAGCTGGACCGGGGGGATAAACCATTTTATGCACATATTATTACCATGTCAGCCCATCACCCGTTTGACATCCCTGAGTCCAAATATAAAATAAAGCTGCCCGCCCGTTTCGAGGGCACTCTGGCAGGAGACTATCTCCGCGCCCAGAGTTATGCCGACTATGCCCTGGGTCTGTTTATTGAGGACTTGAAGAAAAACGGCGTATGGGATAACAGCATCATCTTTATTTATGGCGATCATCAGGGGCTGCCCGTATACTCGCTGGACAGTAGCGATCAGGCGCTCATGAATGAAATATACGGCCGCGAATACCGGAGCGCGGATATGATCAATGTCCCGCTTATTATAGCCGCTCCCGGTATTCTGCAGCACCGGCAGCTTACCCGCGCAGGCGGACAGGTTGACATTCTGCCGACTGCAGCCCACCTGCTTGGCATTTCCCTGCAAGGGCAGCCGCATTTCGGCCAGGACCTGCTCGCGTCTGCACCAAACCTCCTGCCGCAGCGCTATTATCTGCCCTCAGGCACCGTATTGAATGACCACACCCTGTTTATTCCGGGAGCGGGCTATGAGGACGGGCGTTTTTACAGTCTGCGCGGCGGGGAAGCACAGGAGCAGGGAGCGCTAAGCCAGAGCGAGTATCAGCGCGCATTAAAGCTGCTGCAGCTGTCGGACAGCTACATCCGGCAGCTGCCTGATCTCCCCGAATGAACGCAAGAGCGGGGTTGGTGATCTGATCAGAACGCCAGCCTTCGCGAGCGTGATAATAGGTTCTCTATTAAAAAGAAATTAAAATAAATGATATAAGTTATGGTAAAATATTATAAATTGATGATAAAATGCCGATAAGCATAATGTACATGTTTTTATCAACAGCAGTGTAAAAGCATGACATCTTATGAGGAGGTGCCCTTGTGAACCTCAAAAAACTTGAACAATTGTTGGAAAAAGAGCGTCAGGAACTGAATCAGATGGCAAATCAGCATGGACTCAGAGACGAGCGTGTGTTGGACAAGTCGCTTAAGGTGGACCGGATTCTGGATATATACAACCGAGCCAAGCTTGCGGCCTTCCGCCCGCCCTTGAATTAAAAATAATGAAAGCCGCTGTCCGGGAGACAGCGGTTTTTTTCGTGGTTCTTCCCCTTGCTCACCATTATTCGCCGCTTTCCCGGCTGCTCTTCCGGAGCATGGACTGGGTAAAGGAAATCCACTCGCGCGCCGCAAACGACAGGTAGCGGTCTTTGCGCCAGATCATCGCCAGATGCCAGGGAATCACGGGATCTGTAAGCGGGATGACTTTAACCCTTCTCGGGTCCATGTCGCGGCAGATCGTTTCCGGCAGCAGCGCGATACCGAGCTTGGCGGCCACCATCTCCGATATTAAATCCCACTGCGAGCTCTCGTATACCACCCGCGGCTGAAAGCCTGCCCGCACACATTCCTCAATAATACGATCATGCAGGGCAAAATTTTCCTGAAAAAGTATAAAGGCATCCTCTGCAAGCTCACTCAAGGCCACCCTGGGTCTGCCCGCCAGCGGATGCTCCGGGTGCACAAGCAGATTCAGCTTTTCCTTCACAAATGAAAAAGAATCGAATACATCCGATCCCGTCGGCAGCACGACCACCCCGATATCCAAAGCGCCCGAAGCTACGTCGACTTCCACCTTCTTGGCCCCGTCCTCAAAAAGCTGCAGCGTGACTTCCGGATATTCTTTGTGAAATTCACCGATGACCATGGGAAAAAAACTGGACCCGACCATGGGCGGCAGACCGATCCGGATATGACCTTTCCGCAAATTCATCAAATCCCCCAGTTCTGAGGAAAGATTCTGAAACGCCTTCACAATATCTTGCGCCTGCGTTTCGATAACGCGGCCTGCATCCGTCAGCTCGACTTTTTTTCCGATCCTGTCCAGCAGCACAACGCCAAGCTCATCCTCAAGCCCCTTGATCGTCTTGCTGATCGTTGGCTGAGTGATGAACAGAGACTGGGCCGCTTTCGTGAAGCTCCGCTGCCGCGCCACCTCCAGGAAATACTGTAAATGCCGGATATCCATGGGTACTCCTTTCCATAGCTAAATGGAATACAAAACATTCTTAATATGCATTTTACCCATGAAAACATGTGTTGTAAAATTTCAATACAGTATGAAAACGAAGCGATTCCCGCAAAGGAATTCTGATCCATAAAGCATACAAACTATAAATGCGTGTTCAAAAAGTCAGGTTTTCAGCACCGAAGCCTATGCTTCCGAAGTGCGTTTTTTCAAAACGCTGGAGTTGGATGAAGCTAGGGACTGAGGAGCGGAGCGTACTTGGGGTACGTGAGCACCTGAAATGTTTCCGCAGGAAACATGCTTCGTAAGCATACGCTTAGTCCCGGCTGAATTCAAGATTCGATGTCGAGTCTGCTTCCTGATTTCCTTCGTGATCAAAAGATGACTTTTTGAACTACCTCTATTACAAACAAGGAGCGATGGTTTATGAAAACTGTGTTGCGCAGCGTGATTCAAATAGCTCTGCTGCTCGCCTTCTCAGCCGCGCTCAACGCACTGGTAAACTGGCTGCATTGGCCTGTGCCGGGCAGCATCATCGGCATGGTGATCCTGTTCATTCTGCTGCAGACCGGCGTGGTCCGCTTAAGCTGGATCGAAGCCGGAGCCAACTGGCTGCTGGCCGAACTGCTGCTGTTCTTCATTCCATCGGCGGTGGGGGTTATGGACTACGGCCCTATGCTTGAGCATAACGGCATGAGCATTCTACTCATTGTGCTGTTAGGAACGTTTATCGTCATGGCCGTTACCGGCCTTGTTGCCACGATCATTGCCAAAGGAAAGGAGCGAAAAGCTTCATGACCGGACTTCTCTGTCTTATCCTGACCATCGCTATCTATGTGCTGGCCAAAAAAATGTACCGGAAGCTGCCCAAAGTGTATCTGTCCCCGCTCCTGATCACGCCTGTCGTTATTATTCTCATTCTCATGCTTTCAGGCGTATCTTACAGCACGTACAATGAGGGCGGACATTGGCTTTCCCTGCTGCTGCAGCCAGCCACGATTGCTTTTGCCATCCCGCTGCACCGCTATTTTCCTGTGCTGAAGAAGCATTCCGGCGAAATTGTGGCGAGCGTGCTGAGCGGTTCCCTGATCGCCGTTGTGTCCTCGCTGCTGCTGGCCCGCTGGCTGCATCTGGATGCGTCGCTCATGAACAGCATCATTCCACGGTCCATCACTACACCGATTGCGATGAACGTATCACAGACCATCGGCGGCAATCCGACGATTACGGCCGTCTTTGTTATCCTGACTGGTCTGAGCGGACTGGTCGTCGGTCCGCTTACGCTGCGCCTGTTCCGCTTTGAGAATGAGATCGCGCGCGGCGTTCTGTTCGGTACGGCGGCTCACGGCACTGGCACCTCCAAGGCGTTCGAACTGAGCTCGCTGACCGGCACGATTTCGAGCATTTCCATGGTGCTTGCTGCGGTGTTCACATTGGCAAGCGCCCCGTTTCTTGTAAGTCTGTTACTGCAATAACAACATAGTTATGGAATCTCTCTATATCCTGTGTGATAGCAGCAAGCGGATAACCAGGGTCTCCGGTTATCCGCTATACAATAAATGTGCTGCCTTGTGGGAGTAGTACTAAATATGGTATCATGAAGATAGATTTTGCAGGGTAAAATAAAAGTAACCGCGATGCTGTAACATCGCGGCTACGACAAAGGCCGGCGGGTGACCACGGCGAGTATTTCATACTAATTACGAAAAACCACCGGGCGTTCTAGGATCCCAACCTATTCCCGGTGGTTTTTCTTGTCTCGTGCGGCTTTCCAGGCACTGCATAAGGCAATTACGCCTACGGCAATACTCACCAGCTTATCGCTGATTTCCAGGAAATGCTGCACTACTTCAAGAAGTGACACGGCGTCACCCCCTCTCGGGTTAGCTTCGCCGTGTCTTATCCCACCGGTTACCCTGTCCTTCCAATTATACCATCAATCCCGAAGACTAGGCTATTAATCTCTCTGTTATCCTAACTATTTCCTCTTTATCCGTGAATCCCCGCTTCAAGTGGGTTTCCCTACAAAACTGGGAGACCGCAATATTACGGTCCCCCCTTTCAAGATACATATTCAACCAACCGTCACTGCACTCTTCTCGTCCTCAGGCACCACGGCATAATGCAGCTCTGTTTCCAGCTCCTCCGTGTACCGCTCACGCTGCTCCGCGCTCCAGCCTGCCCGTTCGGCCATGAGGGCAATCGCCTGTGACTTCCACTGCTTCACCCAGGCGATATTGAAGAAGAGAGCGCCGGTGCGGCGGATGAAGAAATCAGCCGGTGTAACCGCCATCTCCTCTTCCAACGCGTACAGCAGCGGAACTCTTATTTCGTCCGGCAGCGACTCCTCGGTCTGCCCCTCCTTCGGACGGGCGGCGATGGTGAACAGCCGCTCGGCATTGGAACCATAACGCTTGGCCCAGGCTTCCGCCAGCTGCCGCGGCACACCTTGAGAGGCGCCCTTATCAGCGGCCGAGCGCACGAAGCTGTCAAAGCCCTTGGAGCCGCCCACGTCACCGCCGGACATGGTCAGCTCTCTGGTCACTGCACCGCCATAGGAGGTGCCTGTGCGTTCCTTCAGCAGCTCAGCTGCCCGGTCTACCACCATTTCCGCCATTTTACGATAGCCTGTCAGCTTACCCCCTGCAATGGTGACCAGCCCTGAAGCCGACTCCCAGATTTCATCCTTGCGGGAAATTTCCGACGGGTCCTTGCCCTCTTCGTAAATGAGCGGACGCACCCCCGCCCAACTGGACTCTACATCCTCGGCAGTAATTTTCACTTCCGGGAACATATAATTGATCGCATTGATAATATAAGTGCGGTCTGCCGTAGTCATGCGCGGATGGGCCGTATCCGCCTTGTATACCGTATCCGTCGTTCCGACATAGGCTTTGCCGTCCCGCGGAATCGCAAACACCATCCGTCCATCCGGTGTATCGAAATAAATCGCCTGACGCAGCGGGAAGCGCTGCTGGTCGAAGACCAGGTGCACACCCTTGGTCAGCTGCAGCGTCTTGCCCTTCTTGGACCCATCCATCTCGCGCAGCGAATCCACCCATGGCCCAGCCGCGTTGATGACCAGCGTTGCGCGGACATCATAACCTTCGCCCGACACGCGGTCCGTCACATGTGCCCCGGCCACACGGCCGTTCTCATAGAGCAGCTTGGAGACCTTGGCATAGTTTACAGCAAGCGCTCCGGAAGAGACTGCTTTTTTCATAACCTCGATCGTCATCCGGGCATCATCCGTCCGGTATTCCACGTAGGAGCCGCCGCCCTTCAAGCCTTCGCGCTTCAGCAGCGGCTCTTTGGCAAGCGTCTGCTGCGCATCAAGCATCCGCCGCCGCTCGCTGTGCTTGACACCCGCCAGCCGGTCGTATACCTGCAGTCCGATGGAGGTTGTGAACTTGCCGAATGTTCCCCCTTTATGCATCGGCAGCAGCATGCGTTCCGGTGTGGTGACATGCGGACCGTTCTCGTATACGATCGCCCGCTCTTTGCCGACCTCAGCTACCATTCCCACTTCAAACTGCTTCAAATAGCGCAAGCCGCCGTGAACAAGCTTCGTGGATCGGCTGGATGTTCCTGCTGCAAAATCCTGCATTTCCGCCAGCGCCACCTTCATCCCCCGTGTAGCCGCGTCGAGCGCAATCCCCGCTCCTGTAATTCCGCCGCCGATCACAAGCACGTCGAAATGCTCTCCTGCCATCCGCCGCAGCAGCTTGGCCCGCTCGTTTCCTGCAAATTGCACTGTAGTCATGTCGATTCCCTCCGTTTTTTTAGTTGATAACTGCCATGCAAGCAGGTCATAGTCCGAAAAAAAAGAGACCACGAACTTCACCGCAGCAGTAATGCCGGGTGCATCGTGGTCTCTCCCAATCTCCTGACAAGGATATTAACTTGTGATTATCGTACCATACTGCCTTGGAAAAATAAATGATAAATCCGCCGCATTACCGTTCCTGTTTTAATTGAATGCCCATTATTTGAAGGCCATCGCGGCATGAACCGCCTTTTTCCATCCGTCATACAGGCTTTCTCGGGTATTCTCATCCATTGCCGGTTCGAAGGAGCGCTCCACCTTCATATGAGAGCGCAGCTCATCAATGTCCTTCCAGAAACCCACGGCCAGGCCCGCCAGGGAAGCCGCACCCAGCGCCGTCGTTTCATGAACGGCAGGCCGCTCTACGACAGAACCGAGGATATCGCTCTGGAACTGCATCAGGAAGTTGTTCAGCACCGCGCCGCCGTCCACCTTGAGCGTCTTCATTTTGATCCCTGAATCACTCTCCATGGCTGCCAGCACATCCCGCGTTTGATAGGCCAGTGCCTCCAGTGTAGCCCGGATAAAATGTTCCTTGGTCGTGCCGCGTGTCAATCCGAACATGGCTCCGCGGACATCGCTGTCCCAGTACGGGCTGCCCAGCCCTACAAAGGCAGGGACCATGTACACGCCGTCGGTCGACTCCACGCGAGTAGCATAGGCTTCACTGTCCTTCGCTTCCTTGAACATGCGCAGTCCGTCGCGCAGCCATTGAATGGCCGAGCCTGCCACGAAAATACTGCCCTCCAGCGCATACTGCACCTTGCCCTCTTCCAATCCCCAGGCGATGGTGGTAATCAGCCCGTGCTCGGATTCGACCGGCTGATCCCCGGTGTTCATCAGCATAAAGCAGCCTGTGCCGTACGTGTTCTTGGCCATGCCTTTGTCATAACATGCCTGCCCGAACAGAGCTGCCTGCTGGTCCCCGGCTGCTCCCGCGATCGGCACATTTTGGCCGAAGAAATGGTAATCGACCGTATGAGCGTACACTTCGGAAGAAGGACGGACCTGTGGCAGCATGCTTTGCGGTACACCCAGAATGTCCAGCAGCTCTTCATCCCATTTCAGTTCATGAATGTTGTACATCAGCGTTCTGGAGGCGTTGGTATAATCCGTCACGTGCGCCTTGCCGCCGGAGAGCTTCCAGATGAGCCACGTATCAATCGTTCCGAAAAGCAGCTCGCCGCGCTCGGCCTTCTCACGTGCGCCTTCCACATGGTCCAGAATCCACTTCACCTTCGTGCCGGAGAAGTAAGGGTCGATCAGCAGCCCTGTTTTACGGCGGAATACATCGTTAAGATCCTGCTTTTTCAGCTCTTCGCAGATGTCAGCGGTCTGACGGGACTGCCATACGATGACATTATACACTGGCAGACCTGTTTCTTTGTCCCATACCACAACGGTTTCACGCTGATTGGTGATGCCGATGCCGGCAATCTGTGAAGCTTTGACTCCCGACTCGGACAGGCAGGACGCGATGACCGCGAGAATGGAGCTCCAGATTTCATTGGCATTCTGCTCCACCCAGCCCGGATGGGGAAAATATTGCGGAAATTCCTGCTGCGCCGTATATACAATTTCACCGTTACGGTTGAAAAGAATAGCCCGTGAACTGGTTGTTCCCTGATCCAGCGACAAAATATATTTTTCCATGAGTATGCCCTCCTATATAGTTAATCATTAATTGTAATTAAGCTGCCAGCTTGCCTGTGCTGGCTCCGCGCTTGCGTCCGGCCTGCAGAGCGATGGCGAGCACAACAACGATCAGCGCAAGCACCACCCAGAACGCGGGAGTGAGAACCCCTTTAAACACAGCACTGTAAAAGAGCCCTCCGAATGAACCGCCCAGCAGCGGACCGACAATCGGAACCCACGCATATTTCCAGTTGCAGCTTCCTTTGCCCGCAATCGGCAGCAGAAAGTGGGCAAGACGCGGTCCGAAATCACGGGCCGGGTTGATAGCATAACCTGTCGTTCCGCCCAGAGACAAACCGATGCTGACGACCAGAAAGCCGACGATCAGCGGGTTCAGCCCTTCAGTAAAAGCATTGGCTCCCATGGCTTGCAGAGCGAGCACAAAAATGAATGTTCCGATCATCTCGCTGAGCACATTCGCGAACGGATGGTCAATGGCCGGTCCGGTGGCAAACACGCCAAGCTTCGCACCCGGGTCCTCCGTGGCCTTCCAATGTGGCAGATAATGCAGATATACCAGCGCTGCACCTACCATCGCCCCAAGCACCTGGGCAATAATGTAGCCAGGCACCTCAGCCCACGGGAATGTCCCCTGGAATGCCAGCGCCAGCGTAACCGCCGGGTTCAGATGCGCTCCGCTAATCCCCCCAACCGCATAAACCGCAAACGCCACCGCCAATCCCCAGCCCATGCCGATGACGATCCAGCCGGAGTTCTGCGCGAGCGATTTGTTCAGTGTAACCCCCGCGCAAACTCCCGCGCCGAGAGTGATCAGAATCATGGTGCCAATAAATTCAGCAAAAATCGGCGTCATACTCATATACCTCCTTTATTTTCCCTGCTTGACTTCATGTAAACTTCATGCAAATTTTCAACCGCACAAAAAAGAGAAGAGCCGTCACAAAACGCCCCCCACGCTGCAGCATGGGATGTCTGTGTGGCTCTCCTCGTCTCCGTCACGGTGTATTAACTTGAGTTGATCATATCGTAACATGAAAGCGGTGTCAACATGATTTTTTTCACAGACGATAATGGTCAAACAGGTTCTTATTCGAAGTGGTCACTGCCGTTGCCCCGGCAGCAAGCGCCAATTCCACTTCCTCGACACTGCGGATCAGCCCGCCGGCAAGAATGGGGATGCCTGTCCGCTCATTGACTTCAGTAATCATGTGCGGCATGACACCAGGCAGCACCTCAATAAAATCCGGCTGTGTTTTCTCAACCAGCGCATAGCTTTTCTCCAGGGCAATGGTATCCAGCAGGAACAGACGCTGGATGGCTAAAATCCCCTTTTTCTTCGCTGTGGCAATGACGCCTGCGCGGGTGGAAATGATGCCGAACGGCTTAATCTCCTGGCACAGATACTGTGCCGCAAATTCGTCATTCTTCAGTCCATGCACCAGATCGGCATGCAGCAGCATATTCTTCTCCCTGCCGCGGGCCATCTGGTACAGACTGCGCAGCTGCGCCACATGCGTATCGAGAAATACGCCATAGTTGTAGCTGCTCTCCAATATCGAGTCAAATTGCTTCATATTCTTAGCAGCCGGTAAAATCTGCTGTCCGTAAAAAGCCATGTCCGCCTCCGTTCAGGTTTTCTTTTCTGTGTGATATTAATCATATATTAACCGACGAATGAGGGAATAACAAAATTGGGGTTGACGGTGTCAGATAGGCTTCTATATGATGTAGGAAGAACGTACTATATATTAATTGGCGTGTTACCATCCCAGAGGGCATGAGCCAAGAAGCGAACATGAGAATATACTCGCTTCTTGGCTCTTTTTGCCGTTCATAATAGCATAGGCATTCAATTTAAAAAGCAAGGAGGCGGTGAACCGTGAGTGAAGGAATGCTGCTGCAGGTAGAACGGGTTGTCGGCAGCAACATTGTTCTGGCCCGGTCACGGCAGAATACCAAAGAATATGTGCTGATCGGCAAAGGGCTGGGATTTGCATTCAAGGGGGAGAGTACCGTTCAGGCCGATGACCCGCGGATCGAGAAAAGATTCCGGCTGGAGGACCGGGAAGAATGGAACCAGGCACAAGAGCTGATGAAGGACCTTGACCCCAAGGTAATTGACATCTCCGACCGGATTATCCGCCTGATTGCCGAGCAGTTTCCCGGCAAGCTGAATGACAAAATCTACCTTGCTCTGCCCAGTCACATTCAATTTACCTTATACAGGCTCCGCAATGGCATGGAAATTCTGAACCCTTTCCTGCTGGAGACGAAGCTCAGCTTTCCCAAGGAATTCGAGATTGCCTCGGAAGCCGCGGCCATGATCGGGGAAGCCTTTGGCGTTGAAGTTCCGGAGGATGAAGCGGGTTTCCTGACATATCATGTGTATTCCTCCGTCAACCACGTGCCTGTCGGACAGCTGGTGAAGGTGTCGAATGTGATCAGCAAGCTGCAGTCCATCATTGAAGAGGAAGGAGGCATCCGCTTTGCCCAGGGCAGCCTTAGCCAGGCAAGGCTCATGATTCACCTGCGCTTTTCCATGGAGCGTCTGTACCAACAGCCCATGACGGCTCCGACTTTCGCCGAGTATGTACGCAACGAGTATCCGTCCGAATATCAGCTGGCGAAGAAGCTTAGCGCAGTCATGGCAGAGGATCTGGGTACGGAGGTACCTGAAGAAGAAACCGCTTTTCTCGCCATGCATTTATATCGTCTCTATCAGACACACGCCAAATTACACAACGGGAAGGACAACACGCAATGATCTGGAAATGGAAAAACAACAAATCTTCTAACGCATCTGAAGCCATATCTGTCGCCTCCCCGCTTACCGGAACCTGCGTCAGCCTTGCGGAGGTGCCTGACGAGGCATTCGCGCAGGGCCTGATGGGACCGGGAGCCGCTGTCATCCCGACGGCAGGCAGACTGGTCGCACCGATCGACGGAACCGTGGTGCACCTGATCAAATCGCACCATGCCGTGATGATCGAGCACAGCTCCGGGCTGCAGCTCTTGCTGCATGTCGGCATCAATACCGTCAGCCTGAAGGGACAGGGCTTTGCTCCCCGGGTACAGACCGGGGACCGGGTGACGGTCGGCCAGACCTTAATCGACTTCGATTTGAATGAAATCGCTTCCGCCGGATATCCCGTCATCACTCCCGTTCTCGTTGCGAATGCGGCTGAACAGCCGTGGGAGATGCAGCCGGTCTACGGCAGCAAGGAAGCGGGTCAGGGCTCCATCATGAAAATCACCTTGGCCAAATAATATAGACCAATAATAAGGAACAGAAAGGAAGATACATATGCTGAAAGCATTGCAAAAACTGGGAAGATCCCTGATGCTGCCTGTGGCTACACTGCCTGCAGCCGGGATTCTTCAAGGCTTCGGCCTGCTGAATTATGAAAAGGATATTCCGCTCGGACCCGTGGTAGGGGGATTTCTCAATCAGTATGTAGCCCCGTTCCTGAATGAGGGGGCGGGTGCGATCTTTGGCAATCTCGCACTCATCTTCGCCGTCGGTGTGGCGATCGGGTTGGCCGGGGATGCGGTTGCCGCGCTTTCCGCCCTGATCGCTTATATGGTACTGACACGGATTCTGGGCGCGGTTCCAGGCGTATTCGGCTATATTCCGGACGACGTCAAGCTGGATATGGGCGTCTTGGGCGGTATCTTTGCCGGGCTGCTTGCAGCCTACATGTATAAAAGATATCACAATATCAAGCTGCCCGACTGGCTTGGCTTCTTCTCCGGCAAACGCTTTGTGCCGATGGTCACCGCCGGCTCCATGCTGATCCTGGCCATCCTGATCGGCATGATCTGGAGCCCGGTACAGGATGCAATCGGCGCTTTCGGTGCCTGGATTGTTGGTTTCGGCGGCGTTGGCTCCATGGTGTTCATGATCGCCAACCGCCTGCTCATTCCGCTCGGCCTGCATCATGTCATCAACTCCATCGCCTGGTTCCAGATCGGAGATTACACCAATGCGTCCGGGGAAGTCGTACATGGCGACCTGACTCGCTTCTTCGCCGGCGACCCTACTGCAGGCATGTTCATGTCCGGCTTCTTCCCGATCATGATGTTCGCTCTGCCGGCGGCAGCACTTGCCTTTATTCATACTGCCCGGCCTGAAAAACGCAAGATGGTCGCTTCCATCTTTATCGGCGCGGCATTGGCCTCATTCTTAACGGGTATTACCGAGCCGCTTGAGTTCTCGTTCATGTTTGCCGCACCTCTGCTGTATGTGGTGCACGCCGTCCTGACCGGGGTGGCGGGGCTGGTTATGTACCTGTTGAATGTTAAGCTCGGCTTCGCTTTCTCGGCTGGCCTGATCGATTATCTGGTGAACATGAAGCTGTCGACCAATCCGCTGCTCATGATTCCGGTCGGCCTCGCTTTTGCGGTCGTCTACTACTTCCTGTTCCGGTTCATCATCGTTAAGTTCAACCTGAAAACACCGGGACGCGAGGATGATGTCTACGATGCCGATGCCCGCGGGGATTCCCCTGCCGTTGCAGCCGCGTCCGCTTCAGGCAGTAAGGCCAGTCAGGTGCTCGCCGAGATCGGAGGCGCGGACAATATCGAAAGCATCGACGCCTGCATTACCCGCCTGCGCCTTGTGGTCAAGAACGACAAAGCCGTAAACGACCAGGCGCTTAAGAATCTTGGTGCTTCCGGTATTATGAGGCTCGGCGGCGGAGCCGTGCAGGTCATCTTTGGTACCCAATCCGAAATTCTGAAGGATGAGATTAAAAAGCTGATGTAGGTTTCTAACCTGTTTCAAATGAAAAGCCCCTTAGCTCGTACCCCCTTCAAAGGGCGAACGAACCAGGGGCTTTTTCTTATGAGGTCAGAGGTCAGAGGTCAGCCAACTCGTTCTTGCCGGCAACGCCGCATGCTTCTTCCAGGGAATGAATGAGAGGGGCATGATCTAAAGGTGACGACATGATGATCAGAGTGGTATAAGTGCCATATTTGTCACATTGAACACCGAAATCTTCAATAGCGCTTATGGAGTCAGTTACGATTTTTAATAAATAATTGTGATCTCCGCTGATGCGGTGACATTCCTTGACGTAAGGAGATGAACGGACGAAATCAAGGAATGCAGGGCAATTGCTGGTACGGAAAAGCATATAAGCCGCTGCGCTTTTTCCTACTTTCTCCGGAGAAAGGACTGTACGATAACCCATAATAATCCCTTTTTCCTCCATGCGTCTGACTCTCTCCGTTACAGCGGGTTGGGACAGCCCCACACATTTCCCCAGCTCCGTCATCGATATTCTCGCCTGTTCCTGAAGATAAAACAGGATTTGTTTATCTGTTGAATCCATTTTCGTGCTCCTCCTTTAAATTCAAAGCTATGTCTACATAATTCTTAGTATTTCTTAGTGAAATGAAAGTAATGAAATGGTTGCACCATGTAAAACAGATGATTTCCTTAATACAATAAACTTGTCTCAAAAAAGAAGCAAACGATCAAAGGAGGAAGGATTCATGAAGGCATCATTACACAAAGCACATCGCTTATTCAAGGACAATCTGCCAAGTTATTCTGCATCCGTTGAAGAGGTTCGAGAACATATAGAAGCCATGTTTGCCCTGCTTCCCGTAGCAAGTGACTTGATTACAGAGGAAGTAGATATTCATGGAATGAAAGGCGAGTGGCAGATCGTTCCGGAGTCCAGAGAAGAGCGTGTACTGCTGTATTTGCATGGCGGCGGGTTTATGTATGGAAGTATAGCTACACACCGTGGGGAATCCAGCGAATTGGGGAGAGCTGCCAAAGCCCGTACATTATCCATAAATTATCGTCTGGCGCCAGAACACCCTTTCCCCGCCCCCATTGAAGATGCGATGAAAGCTTATGACTGGTTATTGGACCAAGGATACTCTCCTAAAAATATTATTATTGCCGGTGATTCGGCAGGCGGCAATCTTACTGCAGCCCTTTTGATGAGTATTCGGGATACAAAGACACCTTTGCCGGCAGGCGGGGTCATGATTTCTCCATGGATTGATTTGGCGCAAAGCGGGGAAACCTATATCACCAAAGAAGCTGTAGATCCGGTAAATACCAAGGAAGCAATCAAACAGTTGGCTGATAATTACTTAAAAGGGGTCTCTCCGACTGTACCATACGCCTCGCCTATGTACGGCGATCTTAGAGGACTGCCCCCTATCTACGTCATGGTTGGCGAAGCTGAAATCATGTTGAGCGAGTCTTTAACGTTCGTGACACAAGCGGCATTGGCAGGGGTGGATATCCGCTTCAGCTCCTGGCCTGCCATGATTCATAACTGGCTGTGCTGTCATTCCTTCCTTGAAGAAGCGAAAGCAGGAATTTTAAGTGCCGGGGTTTTCATGAACGAGCTTTATGAAAAACGGCAACCTGAAAACCAGTAATTAATTCTTCTAACAACCAAATATGAAATCCTGAAGAATGAGATTAAGAAGCTGATGTAAGCCCGGATTTGCTTTGAACTTTGAACAGTAATGCCCTTTAGATTGGGCCCTCTTTCAGTGAGTGGGCGAGCTAAAGGGCATTTTCATAGACAAGCGGCTCTGTCAATTCAAATCTACAGCAGAGACTTGGGCCTTCCCCTCACCAGCAGGTGTCAACAAGAACAACTGGCCGCTGTCATAGCCAATTGGTTTGCTTTTCATCGTATTCGCTGTCGTTTGGACTTCTTGTACAAGCTTGCCATCCTGATCATACATGGCGAAGGTTTCAGGTAATCCATTTCCCTCGTGTTTCAGACGACAAAACTATTCTAATGGTTGCCACAGCCGCTATTGGATCCAAAAACGTTGATTTCAAATTCTAGCGGTTGCCATGTCGCTTATTTCACTTGAGCGGAGCATTTTCGCATGGATTATGACAAATAGCGTCGATCACGACCGTTAGAATTGGAAAAGGTCTTATTTTCGTAAAATAGCAGCTGCTACACCCGTTAGATTTCAGGCAGACGCATGATCAGCTCGAAAGCTTAAACTTTCGTGGAAGTCTGAAAGTACAGCCCTTTTATCCGCTATGCACTCCATATTTGAATTTTTACGCACAAATAACGCACATCATCCGGTACAAAGCTCATACAATAGCAATACATAAGCAGCATACATCGCATTCGCCGCCGCACCGTGGACAAACACACCGGAAAATGGTGATTTTCAGACTTCAAGGGGGTATGTTGTGTGAAATTAATCTTAATTCTTGCTCTGCTGTTTCTTATTCTCTGTGTGCTGAGCGCGTGCAGTCCGTCTTACTCACCTGGTGATTCCTCGTCAAACGAAAAAAAGATAACGCTTACACTATGGTATTGGAACCGCTCCATCGATGATAAACTGATTGCCGAGGCTGAAAAACAGTTCCCCAACATCCAAATCAATGCGCAGAAGATTGGCGGAGACTTCAAAGCCAAGCTAAAGACCACTCTTGCCGCCCGCACGGGCGAACCGGATATCGTAGCGCTGAACGACTGGATGCCGGAGCTGTTTACAAGCGCGGACCGCTTTTATGATCTCTATGAGCTGGGAGCAGCCGACCTGAAGGATCAATATCTGGAATGGAAATGGCAGCAGGGCGTCACGCCTGAAGGCCAAATGATCGCTTTTCCGATGGACACCGGACCGACGGCCCTGTTTTACCGCAAGGACCTGTTCGAGCAGGCCGGATTACCTGGTGAGCCGGAAGAAGTCAGCGCCTCCATCCGCACCTGGGACGATTACATGGCCGCTGGCGAGCAGCTGCAGCAGAAGCTGGGAAGCGGAGTATTTCTGACTGACAATATTGGAAACGTTTACAACCAGGTGCTTGGGCAAGCCTCCGAGCTGTACTTCAAGCCTGACGGCACCTTTATCGGCGATCAATCGGAAGCGGTTCAGCACGGCTGGCAGACGGCTGTT
This sequence comes from Paenibacillus terreus, assembly GCF_042138595.1. Taxonomy (NCBI): domain Bacteria; kingdom Bacillati; phylum Bacillota; class Bacilli; order Caryophanales; family Paenibacillaceae; genus Paenibacillus; species Paenibacillus terreus. Next base: position 309,465 of record NZ_JBHIRX010000003.1, read on the forward strand.
AGCTTCCACCAGCACAAGCTGCTGGCCAACGCAGACGGCTGGACGCCGGAATGGAATGCTGCCATGAACAACGGCAAGATTGCCTCCTTCGTAGGCGCCGTCTGGATGAAGCAGGTGCTTATGGAAGCCGCCCCGGACACCGCGGGCAAATGGCGGGTGGCGCGCGCTCCGGAAGCCGACGGCAATCAGGGCGGTTCCTTTCTCTCCATTCTCAAATCCAGCAAGCATCCCAAAGAAGCCTTCCAGGTGCTGACCTGGCTGCAAAATCCGGAAAATCAGCTGCGAGCCTATCAAAGTATCGCTCTCTTTCCATCCACACCAGGTGTGTTCGAGGACCCGGCAATGGCTAAACCTGAGCCCTTCTTCGGGAATCAGGCTACCGGTGTCGTGTTCGCCGAATCGGCGCGCAACGTCAAAACCGTCTTCTTCGGCGAGCGCCATCCCGTCATCCACGGCATCGTCACCCGCCGGCTGGCTAATATCGCCAAACAGAATGCCGACCCGCAGACGGTATGGACCGAGACGCTGCACCGCATTGAGCGGGAGCTGCAGCGATAGGGGCGCCAGGACCAGAAGAGCGAAATCTTTGTGAAAAGGGTGATCAACATGCTGAGAGAAATATGGAAGCACCGGGCTTTGTATGCCGCCATTTCGCCTTTTTATATCGTGTTTGCGGTTTTCGGCCTCTTTCCTGTCGCCTTCTCCCTCTATCTGGCGTTCCACAAGTGGGATGGCATTGGGGCAATGACCTATAACGGGTGGGGCAATTTCCGCTATATGGTGACTGATAATGAATTCTGGCAGGCTGTCGGCAATACGCTGCTGATCTGGGTGTACTCCACCATTCCCATGCTCTTCTTCGCCCTGGTCATTGCGTTCCTGCTGCATGCCCCTTTCGTAAAACTGCGAACCTTGTGGCGTGTCGGCTTCTTCCTGCCCAATGTAACCTCCATTGTTGCCGTAGCCATTATTTTCGGCGCCCTGTTCGCCAACAATTTCGGTTTTCTCAACTTCATCATGCAGCAGCTGGGGCTGCCGATGATTCAATGGCTGAATGTCCCCTGGGGAATTCAGATTGCCATATCCTCCATGGTCGTCTGGAGATGGACCGGTTATAATGCGATCATTTACCTGGCGGGCCTGCAGAGCATTCCGCATGTGCTGTATGAAGCGGCCAAAATCGACGGAGCCACCGGCGTGCAAGCTTTCTTCCGCGTTACCATTCCCATGCTGCGCCCTGTCATTTTGTTCACGGTTATTACATCGACCATCGGCGGCATGCAGCTGTTCACCGAACCGCAGGTGCTGGTGGGCAATGACGGCGGGGCTGGAGCCAGTGGCATGACGATTGTGCTGTATTTATACAGGGAATCATTCGTCAACAACTACTTCGGTTACGGAGCAGCGGTCGGCTGGGGCATGTTCCTGATCATCGCGCTGTTCTCCATTCTGAACTGGAAGCTTGTGCAGGGGAAAAAATGACACAAAAAGGAGGTCCTGCGGCATGATGCAGGCAAAAACAAGGACCGTTCTGTTATATGCCGGACTGCTGGCCGGTATGATCATTTCCATGTTCCCTTTTTATTGGCTTATGGTTATGTCCACACGCACCACTTCGGACATTTACCACTTCCCTCCACAGCTTTGGTTCGGGGGTCAGTTCTGGGACAACATTTCACGGGTTATGCAGCAGATTGACTTTGCGGGGGCTTTTTTCAACACCCTGTTTGTAGCCGGATCGGTAACCCTGCTGGTGCTGTTTTTTGATTCCCTGGCCGGATTTGCCTTCGCCAAATTTGATTTCCCGGGAAAAAAAGCTTTATTTATTGTCCTGTTGGCCACCATGATGGTGCCCTCTCAGCTGTCCCTGGTCCCTTCTTTCGTCATGATGGCCACCTTCGGCTGGGTCGGCACATTCAAGGCCTTGATCATCCCCGGCATGGTGAATGCTTTCGGCATCTTCTGGATTCGCCAGTATGCAGAGGAATCTATTCCGAGCGAGCTGCTGGACGCGGGGCGCATGGACGGGTGCGGTTTCTTCCGGCTGTACTGGAACGTCGCCCTGCCCATTCTCCGTCCGGCCTTCGCCTTTCTCGGCGCCTTCACATTCATCGGGGCCTGGAATGATTATTTATGGCCCTTGATCGTGCTGACGGATGAGCGCAAGTTCACGCTGCAAATCGCCCTTTCCCAGCTGAACGGAATTTACAATACGGATTATGCCATGGTCATTTCCGGGACTCTGCTGGCCGTGCTGCCACTGATTATTCTGTTCCTGTTCATCAGCCGCCAGTTCATTTCCGACATTGCCGCAGGTGCCGTCAAAGATTAAGAAATCCAAGTAAAATCATTCAGACGCCTCTCTTTAGTCCAATCGATTTCCAACAATCAGCCCTTGAGCAATCAGAGCGTTCAAGGGTTATTTCTGCTGCATAAAAAAATTCCAGACCAAACAGTCTATTTTTTTATTGACTATTTGGTCTGGAATGGTTACGATGGTGTCAGGAAGCTTCCACTCAAAAAATATCCGAGGTGAGTAATAAGATGACTGAAGCACAGAAAATTTTCCACGAGTTCACCGAGTCTATCCTGAACCATGACGCCGCCCGCTTTGCCGAGCTATTCGACGAGCAGGCCGTGTTCGAATATCCTTTCGCTCCCCCCGGCTATCCGGAAAAGCTGGAAGGCAAGGACACCATCCGGGAATATGTAGAGAAATTCCCCGAGTTCATCCGGATCAACCGGTTCAGTGGGCCAGAGATTCATGAGGCTGCAAATTCGAACGTGATCGTAATCGAGTTCACCTGTGAAGGGGCTATGACCGCTTCTGAAAAGCCCTACAACCAGACCTATATATCTGTCATTCATACGAAGAACGGTAAAATAATACGCTACAAGGATTACTGGAACCCGCTTGTTGTACTCGAATCTGCCGGCGAAAGCAATCCGCTTGTAAATTAAAACAAAGGAGAGATCACGAATATGACCACTAAGCAGGATAAAATATTGGTGCTCGGCGCTACAGGCAAGACAGGCAGCCGCATTGCCGCCAGACTGGACCAGCTCGGATACACGGTTCGGACCGCTGGCCGCCGCCCGGGAGCACACGGAGCCGAGCACGTACATTTCGATTGGAATGACCCCACAACTTACGAAAATGCTTATAACAACGTGAATAAAATATACTTAGTTGGCCCTATCGCAGTCATGCATCCGGAAGAGGTCATGATTCCTTTTGTGGAAAAAGCCATCCAAGCCGGGGTAAAGAGATTCGTGATGCTCAGCAGCGCCTCCGTACCCGAAGGAGGCCCTGTATTTGGCAGAGTGCACGAGGCCTTGCGGCAATTGGCACCGGAATGGACAGTGCTGCAGCCCTCCTATTTCATGCAAAATTTTACCGAGGGACAGCATGCCGCCACGATTCGGAACGATGGAACCATGGTTACCGCAACCGGGGATGGACGGGTGGCTTTTGTCGATGCGGATGATATTGCCGAGGTGGGCGTCCGTGCCCTGATTGACGAGCAGCCGCATAACCGGGCCCATGTCATTACAGGTCCCGAAGCGCTCAGCTATGCGGATGCCGCCCGGATTATCGGGGGCGCAGCCGGTATCCGCATCAGGCACAAGCCAATCAGCGTAGATGAACTGAGCAGCGGATTTGCCAAAGCGGGCATCCCGAAAGAATATGCGGCCTTTCTCGCAAGTCTGGATGAAGGGATTCGCCAGGGTGGCGTGGAGGATCAGGTGACGGATACGGTGAAACGGGTTACGGGAAGACGGCCGAAGCCGCTGTCCGACTTTGTCGCCGAGCATACAGCAGTCTGGATGCCAACCGGAGAACATCCGTCGCCATCACTGTAAACCGGGCCATTTCCACACGAATGGCAGATCCGCATGACCGGTCTGCTTTCGCGACACCGGATGGGGAGCCGCCATACTGATGCCTCCTCATCCCGTGTGGCCCTTCTTTTTCCTGACACTCCCCGCAATCCACAGCAGCAAAGGCAGAGCCACCATGTGTACAGGCATCACATAATAAATCCACACCCTTCTCAGCAGCTCCTCGGGGGAAGGATTAAGGCTGATCAGACTCATGCATATGATAAAAACGGCAACAGCCACAAACCACACCATCCTGCGCCAGTTTTCCTGCTTCCCGATCCACTGTGCGGTGCCGTAGCTGGCTATAAATACATAAACCGACAGCTTGATGAACACGCTGAGCAGCCAAACGGCAACGGCTAAAAGATCCACATGCTGAATAAATTCCACCAGATATACAATCTTGACCATTTCAAAAAAAGGAAAATACATCGCGGAGGCAACCGCAGGTTCAAAAGTCATGATCACCCACATGGAGCCCAGCAGCAGGATGATCGAGGACAGCAGCACCCCCCTCAGAACGCTTCTTCGTGTCGTGCTCCCAGGCTGATCTACGAAAGGAAACAGCATCATGATCAAAGTGACCTCGCCTGTAAGCGAGGCCGGCGTCAGAGCTCCTTTGGCAATGGCAGTCAGCCCCGAATCGGCATACACCGGAGCCAGTGAATGAATATCCAAATTATGCATTGTCATCGCAAAGATCAGTCCCAGAATAATAAGCAGCAGCGGCCCCCACAGCTCACTGCAGCGGCCAATCGCCTCAATCCCCCCTTTTTGGAGACCATAAACGATCACTGCAAGCATACCAAGCAAAATGACGTAAGGCGGAGTGTACGGAAGCATGCTCACACTGATAAAGTTATATTCATCACGCAAAATCGCGCTGATGACCCAGTACCACTGAAGAAGAAAAAGCAGCCCGACCAGCTTGCCCGGCCATTTCCCCAGAATGGTCATGCTGAATTCAACAAGTGTCTGCTTGGGGTACAAAAGGCTCGTCTGTGCAGCGATATACCCTACTGCCAGTCCGAATAAGCCGGCAGCAAGATAGGATATCCAGGCATCCTGTCTCGCTTCTGTGATTGCCGGTTTCAGGGACAATAGCAAATTCATGCCTATTTCCAAAATCAGTACGATCCACCACAGCTGTCGATTGCTGATCTGCATCAGGATTCCCTCCCGTCTTCGTGATCAGGCTTCGGGATCATTGAAGGGCCGTCCACACCCGTTGAAATAATGGACACATTGACTTGTACTGTAACCCGGGCGCGCACAAATTCCTCATCCCATACAGGCTTGATTTTCTTCCACTGATAAGGGTACTGATGATGAATGGAACGGCCCAATCCGAAGATATCCGTCCCCAGCTGTTTTTGCGTATTCTTTATTACTTTTTCAACTTGCTCCTCAACCTGACGGTTAAATGCCTGCTCTATTTTTCTGGCGTTTTCCGGCCTGCCCACATCAAGATGGGTATTATTTTCGAGAACAGCCGCCATACCTTTCAATTCTATATGAAAGCGAAACGGGTCCGAGCGAAGGTCCGGTATGATTTTACTTTTTAAATTTTCCGCTCTAACAGCGACATTCTGGTTATCCTGCATCTTAATGAAAAAAAACCTGCCGCTCAAACCCTGAGTGGTCCACAATCTGACCCAGTAATCCTGGTAGTCGATATATCCCCGCAGCTTCAAATCCCTGCCAAATACCGCCGTTCCATCGAACTGTACAATTTCTGTAGGGGCATTGGGCTTCTCAGGCTTGCCATTTGGCGGTTTGATGGGCTGAACAATCCGGACTGAAGGCACGACAGGCATTCCTTCTCCGTTCAGCATAATGAAGAAATCAAGCAATGACCGGGCCTCAGGCACACCCATCTTTTCCTGAATCTTCTGTATGGCCACCGCCGGGTTCCGCTCCAGCTTGTAAGTCATACTCATCGCTCTTTGGGCCGAATCCCCCTTGACCACAAAAATATTGGTACGCATACGCGCCATCGGATTTCTGACATACTCGTCCAGCACATCTGCCAGGCCGTGCTTTGCCAGCTCCTCACCGATAAAAATATTGCGCCGGTGACCCGGAAAAAGGACACGTGACAGCTTTTTCTGCATATTCTGCGCGGCATCGAGCACCGACTTTCCGTATGCGCTCTCGATCAGGAAGCTGTTCTCTTCCCCGTCCGTACTACCGGATCTGGAGTTGCCAGGGACGACAATGTTGGCTGTAGCCAGATATCGGCCGTCCTTGGTAAGGTCCATTCCCCATCCCAGCATAATGGCACGGTCGTTGAGCTCCAGCCGATCCCAGCAGCCTGTGGTCACTGTACAGCTGATTAAAAGCACCGCAACCAACGCAAGCCTGGCTATCGCTTTCCTCACTGGCTCTCCCCGCCTTTATAACGGGCACGGGTATACACGTCTTTAAACCGTGACTTGATGGCCGGTGCCACCGGAGCCATGTAAGGAAAGCCAAACGGTTTTAAAGTGACCATATGCACGCTGAGCGCGATCAAAAACAGCAGGATCCCATAAAAACCGATGAAGCCCGCTACAATGAGCAAAGGAAATCTCAGCATTCTGTACGCTGTGCCCATATCATACCGCGGGAACACGAAGGAGGCGATTCCCGTGGTAGCCACAATAATGACCATAGGCGCCGATATAATGCCCGCTTCCACCGCGGCCTGTCCGATCACCAGCGCACCGACAATGCTGACCGTAGGGCCAACCTGCTGCGGCAGGCGAATGCCTGCTTCCCGCAGTCCCTCGAAGACAAGCTCCATGAATAACGCCTCAATAACCGCGGGAAAAGGCACCCCCTCACGGGACGACAGGATGCTGACCAGCAGAGAGGTGGGGACCACCTGCGGATGAAATGTCGTTAATGCCACATAAAGGGAAGGAAGCAGCAGAGACATATGCACAAAAGCATAACGGATCCAGCGCACGAAGGTCATATAAAAGAACCGTTCATGATAATCCTCCGCCGATTGCAGACCCGCCCAGTAGGACATCGGCACAATCAGGACAAATGGGGACTGGTCCATCATAATGACCACTTTTCCTTCCAGCAGACTGGAGGCCGCCACATCCGGACGTTCCGTATTCTGAACCTGAGGAAACGGAGAATAAGGATCGTCTTCGAGCTGTTCCTCGATTTTCGCTGAACCATCGATACCCTCTGTTTGTATCTTCTGAAGCCTCCGCCGAACCTCCTGCACCAAACCGGCGTCCGCCGATCCTTCGATATAGGCAATGATCAGCCTCGTTCCGGTCAGCTTCCCAAGGACCAGGGATTCCATTTTCAGGCGGCTACTGTGGATTCGCCTGCGCAGCAGCGTTGTGTTCGTGCTCAGCATTTCCGTGAAGGAGTCCCGCGGGCCGCGCACTACCCTTTCCGAAGTAGGCTCTTCGATTCCCCTTTGCTCCATCTTGATAAAATTCACAAGCAAGGCTTGCTGTTCTCCTTCAAACAGAACCGCGATCTCGCCGCTCAGTATACCGTCCTCCAAGGACTGATAATCCAACGCCTTCTTGATCTGTGCAGCAGCAATGAGACGCTTTTCCAGAATAGCGGGCAAAACCCCTTCCTCCGGGGCATCATCATGCAGACCTTCCGTCAAAAGAGGCTCCAGCAGCATCTGATTCAGCATCTGGGTGTCACTCATACCTTCGATATAAACAAGACAAACCCGATTATGCCCATGAATACTGATTTTGCGATAAATGATATCCGAGCAGCGCTCGAAGCTCTGCTGCAGCGTCTCGATATTGTCAGACAGCCCTTTTTTCAGCACGGTTGCAATTTCGGGATCAGACAAAGGCTGAATCTTGTACTTTACTGCCCCCTGCTGGCCCCGCTTGCCGAACCATTGGTCCCAGAACATGGATGTCCCTCCTTTGGACTAGATATGCTGTCCCAAGACCGGGAAATTATGCACATTAAGCCAGCTCTGCTCCAACAAAAAGGGATTGCCCCCACCCAGTTCATGGTGAGAACAATCCCTACTGCACGTCCTTTCCAGACCGTCAAATCTCAGGAGAGAGATACTCTTTCTCTCTGTGCCTCTACCTTACCCGCTCTCCCCCATAGTCGGGAACGGAGAAGAAAAGCGGCCAGTCCCAGCAGGGTCACCGTTAAGCCTATCCAGAAAAAGGCCGTGCCGACCCCGGCTTCCCGTATCCACAGACCGCCGATCAGCGGTGCGGTGACCATAATGACTCCCATCACCGTATTCTGGATGCCGAACACCCGGCCCACCATCGCTGCTGGCGTACCTGTCTGCAGGGTATACGTCTGCGTGATCATGCTCATTCCATTCCCGATCCCGATCATCACCCCGACAGACAATAAAAGAGGCAGCCCGACGCCTGGTTTCATCAAGCCCAGCGCGGCAATGCCGCTCCCGATCAGCAGCGCCCCGCCACCCAGGCCCCAGCCGGGGGACACGTGTGCGAGACGTTTCATGACAAGCATGCAGCCTGCGCCTCCGGCGCCAATGGCGGCAATCAGCCAGCCTGTCAGCGATTCATCCCCTGGCGCGAGAAAGCGCAATAGTACAGAAAACTGGTAATCGATCATCAGAATGGCTGTCATGCCGACGAAAACAAACAGCAGTGTGGCGAGCAGCAGCCGGCTGCTCAGCAGGAACGCCCACCCTTCGCGCCATTCGGTCAGAAAATGCTTTTTCACGGCCTCCTGTCCACCATCGCCCACACCCACGGTACCGCCAATCTGGCGTAAGGGCCAGAGCAGCGCACAGGAAGACAGGCGCATAAGAGCGTTGATCACAATACAGGCCTGCGGGGACACAAGCGCGAGCGCCGCCGCCCCCAGCAGCGGTCCCGCCACCTTCGCGCTCTGGTTCACCAGGCCGTTCCAGGCCGAAGCCTGCAAAAGCTCCTCCTCCGCCACCACTCTGCGGGTCAAGCCCTGCTGGGCAGGCAGCTGAAAAATACCTGCTGCTGCCCGCACAGCAAGCAGCGGCAGCAGCCAGGCAATGCCGGGCACGAACAAAATCAACAGGGTCAGCAGCGCAGCAGCCAGATCACAGACCATCATCAAGCGCGCCTGACGGACACGGTCGGCGAGCGCCCCGGCGAATGATCCGAGCACGAGCCCCGGCAGCGCCATCACAACCGGGATCAGGGCGACCAGCAGCGGATCGGCTCCCCACCTGTATACTACCAGTACCTGAATGGCAATCGCATCAAACCAGTCGCCAAACGAAGCAGCCGCGTGAGCAGCAAACATGAGGCGGAAAGGGCGGCTGCTCCAAATGCCCGCTTTCCGGATACGAGGGTTCTGTTTTACCGTTTCTTCCGTTTTCATAAATAATGCTCATCTCCTGTATCCTTCTGATAGAGATGATGCTAACGGAAGATTGTCAGAGGAATATCAGACAGTATCCAGAGCATGCTCCAGCCAGGACGCCAGCTTGGGGCGCAGGACGGAAAGCCGGTTTTCCCGGTCCAGCCGCTCATAGATCCGTTTGTATTTATGTTCGAGCCGTTCGTGTGGACAGTGCAGCTCCAAATACCTGATGATTTGGCATACCGCTTTGATCTTCATAAGCTCCTGCCCTGCTGTGTGCAGAATATCCATGCCCTCATCCATCAGCTTTTCTGCCTCTTTGGCGTTACCCTCGCAGAGATACCACAACCCTTTGAAAATCGTATAGCGCCCCCGTTCCCGCAGGTAGGGCATCTCTTCCAGCATCGCTTCAACCCGCTCGAATTGTTCGCGAACCTTGCTGGGCTGCCCGGCGGACAAGTACAAATAAACTTCCAATATAGCAACAGGAAGCACAAACCCGTCCAAGCCCTCCTTCTCCACACTATTACGTGTTTCAGGCAGCAGCGCGGCCGCCCGTTCCGGCTCTCCGTTCTCAATATGCGCTTCCAAAATGCTCAGGAGGCGCAGCTCCCTGGCATGCGGTGGAGGAAGAGCGCCTGTCGCGAGCGCCCGCTCACACTGCTGCACTGTATAAGGCGTGACCGGCCCTGTAGCCCAATAAAGGAGCAGGCACCAAAACAGAATCTCCGCAGCAGGAATATCTTCCTCCTCCAGAAACCACGCAATATCCGCCTGCACAAACCGGGCATACATCCGATACCAGGGACTCAGCTCAAAGCCGAGCTGCTCCTCCTGTGCGGCAAGCGCCAGGAGTGAGGTCCCCTGCCCCAGCAGATGATATCTTCGCAGCAGTGTGTGTACCGCCTCATGCATTTGCGGATCGTTCAGGGAAGGCTGCAGCCTCTTCTCCGACTGTTTCAGGACCAGCTTGTAGCCCAGCCCTCTGACGGTGCGGATGGATAACCAGCTCCAGCGGCTCAGCTTCTTGCGCAGCCTGTACACATGATCATCCACCGTCCGCTCCACCGGATACTCCAAGGGCCATACATGATCCAGCAGCTGCTCCCTGGTGAACACCTGATTGCGGTGATCGTACAAAAAACGCAGCAGCGCAAATTCCTTGGCCAACAGCGTTTCCCTTTCCGCACCGTACGTTACTTTAAAGCCATCTTCTTCAAATTTTAACCCGCCCATTCCCGTACCTCCGCTCTATCCCGCATAAGCAGAGCATATCATATTCCGCTCCGTACGGTCATGAGGTGAAGGTGTTATATCGAATTTGATTTTTTGTATTCATAAGGCGTTTTGCCCATGACTTCCTTAAAAGCTTTTCTAAACGATTTTACGTTGGGAAATCCCGTCTCATAGGATATGTCTGTAAGCGACTTATTCGTGGTATCCAATAAATCGATGGCCTTTTCCAAACCAAGAATCTGCTTGTATTCGGTAAACGTCTGACCTGTGTATTCATGAAACATGCGAGATAAATAAGCCTCGGAATAACCGCAGAAGCGGGCTGTTTCGGCCAAGCTGATATTTTCGGTATAATGCTCTTTAATGAAGTCCATGATGGTCTTAATCTTCTGCTGCTTTTCACTAAATATTTGAGGCGGAATGTCTGCCGCCTGACTGCAATGATTGACAAGCATATATTTAAGCTCGATAATTCGGCTTTGTTCCAAAATGTAATCGTATTCCCCCTTGGAAATATGCAGCTCATAAATATCCATTAACAATCTTCTTAATTTGGAAAGTATTGCATCCTCAATATGGTTTTCTTGAGTATTTAATTGTATGGTGACTTGTTCATTGGCAAAAAAGGAACCCGGAAATTGCAGCACCAGAACCCGGTTCTCCGTAATGCTCTGTGTGGAATGCGGAACATTGCTGTTCATGAACAGCATATCATTGTTCATTAGAATGGTGACCGTCCCCTCGTGCCACACCTTCAGGCTCCCGCTAATGCAGTAGATCATTTCCATATGGCTGTGGAAATGCATGGGAATGACTCTCTCCGTATCTTTTGCCTGAAACATAAAGAGGTTGATCATCTTTCTTCTGTCTATTTCAATATGCTCATATATTTTCTTCATATGACACCTCATCAGTCAGCCATGAGCAATCCGTTAATACTCATACTATACCGATAGTAAAATGCCCGGACAAGCTGCAATCCATTCAGCAGCCAAGGCAAAAAGGAAGGCTGTTCCTCCCGCCAAGCGAAGAAATGAACAGCCCTCCCTGGTCTGCAAGCTCTGCAGACGAATGATTAAGCTATGGTTTTACTTATTCCACACATTCCTGCAGCCGATACATGCTGAGTTCTCCTTCGTTATCGCCTGCCTCAAGCAGCAGATTGCGTTGTTCGCCATCCTCCAGGAAATAACGCAAGGAAAACACTTCTTCACCCTGGTTCACAAATATCTCTATACTTGAGCTTTCAATAAAAATTTGCAGTTGCGATAACTTATGAGTTAGTACTGCTTTTCTGTACTCCTGCTCGTTGGTCAACCAGTTGGTCCGCCAGACCGTCAGACTGTTGTGCTCCCGATCATACTCAATTTGCGCCGCATCCCTTACAACCATTCTGAAATTTCCCGCGAGCTTTGAAAATCTTATGAGGAGTTCTGCTTGTAAAGAAGGCAGCAACCATACATCATTTTGTTGAATATCTCCCTGTATGCCATCCAGCCTTAAGCTTTGTAACTCCCGTAATGGCTTCTGAACCAGCACACCGTCCGTCCATTCGATTTCTCTGGGAAGAGTCAGCGCATGGATCCAGCCTTCCTGAACGGTCGGGACGGCCCTCTCCACTTCCTCCGTCATGGCGCTCATCCACCCGAACATAATGATTCTACCACCAGCCTCAAACGATTGTGGCGCATAAAAATCAAATCCACGATCCAGCTCTTTAAACTCGGACAGCTTTCCCTCAAATTTCCCTGTCTCCGTTATTTTTCCGCTAATATATCCCGATTGGTTAGGATTTTTGTAATTTTCCCCCGCCTCCGACAGACCCTGAGGAGAAAAAACAAACACATCGTTTTCGGGAAATTGAAGCACATCCGGACACTCCCACATATATCCAAACGCATCATCATGCTCCAGAAATGATCCCAGGCATGTCCAGCTGGACAGGTCCTCGGATTTATATACAAGTGTATCACCCGTTAAATCCTCTCTTTGCGCGCCAACAATCAGCCACCAGTTTCCCCTCTGATCCTTCCATACTTTCGGGTCCCGGACATGCCTCGTATAACCTGTGGGATGCTCGAACAATGGGCCAATTTTGTAAAAACTCTCCCCATCCTCGGAAACGGCGGCGCACTGATAGCTTTCTTTTACTCCATCAGCCCGGACTACATTTCCCGTATAAAACAAATACAGCTTGTCATTATGAACAGCACCTCCGCCGGAATAAATGCCGTCTTTGTCATACCATTCCGAAGGCTCCAGCGCGATGCCTTTCCTGTGCCAATGCACCAGATCACTGGACACCGCATGGCCCCAGCATTTATTCCTATGCTCGGTGCCGCTGGGATTCCATTGATGGAACACGTGGTATTGCCCCTTGAAAAAGGCAAGCCCGTTCGGATCATTCAATAAACCGTAAGGCGGAGTGATATGATATTTCAAATTATAAGCATCGCTTCTATTCATGTTCCCCCTCCGGCAATAAAACAAAACTAAAGCTCAGTAAAATTTCATGCGAGCTTGGGCCGATATAAACATCAAATTCGCCCGGCTCGCTTTTGTATTCCATCCGGCTTCCGTAAAATTTAAGCATCTCTTCACGGATGGTAAATTGTACGCTTCGGGTCTCGCCTTTTCGCAACAAAACTTTTTTGAAGTCCTTCAAAACCATGACCGGCCTTGCCACACTTGCCGATTTATCGCGAATATACAATTGTACCGTTTCTTTCCCGTCATAAATCTCGGTGTTGGTAACAGATATGCTGATATGAATCGGCTCATTTGCTTTCATTTCCTTCCGGCTGACGGACTGCAGGCTGTACTCAAATGAAGTGTATGATTTACCGTAACCAAACGGATACAAGGGTTCGTTCACTTCGTCTATATATTTGGATGCGAACCGGTATGAGCCGTTTTCCGGTAAGTTTGGCCTGCCTGTATTCAGCTCATTGTAATACACTGGAATTTGTCCGACACTTCGCGGAAAGGTCATCGCCAGTTTCCCCGACGGATTTGTTTTTCCGTACAAAATATTGGCCAGCGCTTCCCCGCCCATCGTTCCCGGATACCAGGCCTGGATGATTGCATCTGCTTTGCCGGCAACTTCGGTGAGAATCAAAGGTCTTCCGCTATAAACGATCACAACGAGCTTTTTGCCCAATAAACTTAACTCATGAAGCAGCTTCAATTGCGGCTCGGGAAGCGTCGGATTCGTTCGCGATCCGCCTTCTCCGCTCTGATATATGCTTTCACCCAAGGCGAGGACGATGACATCCGCTTCGCCCGCATCCCGAAGCGCCTCATGCAGCAGGTCCTCCTCAGCGACGGTTTCACCAGGCAGCTTGTCCGCATATTTGCCAAGGGCCTGCCTCTCATCCAGAGGCAGCATGTACGCCCCACGGCATACCGAGAGAAGATCGGGATCAATATGCTTTAACATCCCTGTTTTCAAATTGACGGTATCCGCCTCATCCCCCTTGATGGCCCATATGCCCAAGGTGGAGTTTTCTTCCGCGTATGGACCGATCAGAGCAACCTTGGCCTGTTTTGACAAGGGCAGCAATTCATGATCATTTTTCAGCAAAACTACGGATTCTTCAGCCAAGGATAGCGCATTTTGTTTATGTTCATCTGACAGAACACTGCTTTTCTGCCGCTGCAAGGTTTCCTGTAATCCACGGAACGGGTCCTCAAACAGCCCCAGATCATTTTTCAGCTTCAGCACACGGTATACAGCTTCATTCAGCAGTCCCAGCATATGCTCGTCACCGGATATTACTTTCGCCAATTGATTGGCATATACGGCTGTCTTCATATCCACATCCACACCAGCCAACAAGGCCAGTCTGGCGGCGGCAGCCTCATTCTCTGCATAACCATGCATAATCAGCTCTTCAATAGCGGCATAATCCGAGATCAGCACACCGTCAAAATTCATTTCCCTTCTCAGCACGTCGCGGTTCAGCCATTCGTTCCCTGTCGCAGGGACGCCATTCAAGGTATTAAAGGCCGTCATAACAAGTCTTGCCCCCGCCGCGATAGCAGCATTATACCCTGGCAAATAATACTCCCTCAGCATATGCTCCGACATATCCACGGCATTATACTCACGTCCGGCGACAGGTGCCCCGTAAGCGGCAAAATGCTTGACACAAGCGGCAATTTTATGAGCAGGTATGGCACCTTGGGCACTCTCCAAATTCCCTCCCTGGATGCCCAGCACCGTGCTTTCAGCATATTTCTGCGCCAGCAATGTGTCCTCTCCAGGCGATTCCATCACCCGCCCCCAGCGAGGATCTCTAACGATATCCACCATCGGGGAGAAAGTCACATGAATGCCTTCATCGTAACATTCCCGGGCAGCAATCGAAGCGGCACGCTCTATCTGCTCATAGTTCCAACTGCAGGCTTGAGCAAGCGGAATCGGGAAGATAGTTCGATACCCGTAGATAATATCTGCCATGAACAGCAGTGGAATTTTATGAGTTGATTTCTCCAAGTAGTCCGTTTGCAGCCGGATAATTTTATCCGGGTCGGTCACGTTTAATATGGAACCTGTATTGTAAACATTGTAAGCGGTGTTCAACCCTAACTTTTTTAGAGGCCCCGTCACGACGGTATCCATATCTCCTTCAAAAAAGTCCCCCGTCAGCTGGACCAACTGGCCGATTTTCTCTTCAATCGAGAGGCTGTCCAATTTCTCAAGCAGTAAGTTGTTGTCCATATTTCTCTCCACATCGTTTTATTTGGTTTCTGTTTTTTCTTTAAATCCAAAGAGCCATGTGAGTGCAAAGGCCACAGCGAAGCCGATGAGACAAACAGCGATATACGGGATGATCTGCTTGTTCAGGTACAGCAGCATACCCGGAATGGCCGTAATCGACATGCCTGTTGCCTGAATGTTAAATATACGTGCGAAAAAGCCGCCAACCGCCCCGCCAATCAACCCCATCATGAACGGCTTGCCATAACGGATATTCACCCCGAAAATAGCCGGTTCCGTAATGCCTAATAACGCAGACATGGCGGAAGGATAGGCGATGGATTTGGTTTTTACATTTCTGGCTTTCAGACCGACGGCAAGTGCCGCGCCCGCTTGTGCGCAAATGGACGCCGAGCTGATCGGGTTTACCATGTTCCGGCCGGTGTCCACCAGCATCTGGATTTCGATGAGGTTCAATGCATGGTGCAGTCCGGTAACGACAATAAGCTGATTGATACCGCCATAAATAAACCCGCCAATGCCATATGGCAATTTCAAAATCGCTGTAACCGCCGCTAAAATTAAAACTTCCACTTCATGAAAGACAGGTCCGATCACGAACAAACCCAGTACAAGTGTAACCAGCAGTGTCAAAAACGGCGTTAAAATCAGATCCAATGCTTCGGGAACGGATTTCCGGATTCGCTTCTCCAGCATCGCCCCCATGACTCCTATAATGAACGCAGGCAGAACGGATCCTTGATAGCCTGCAATTTTGATAAATCCGAAAAACAGCAGGGGGTCCTGAACCTTCTGTGCGACATCCCAAGATGTAGGCAGTGAAGGGCTTACCAGCATTAATCCGAGCAAAATCCCCAGCAGGGGCGTCCCGCCGAACACCCTGAATGCCGACCAGCATACCAATACGGGTAAAAATGCAAATGCCGTATCGGTCAGAATTTGCGTAATTAACAAGAAATTTTGAGAAATATCATCCGGTGTAAGGCCAAATAACTGAAGCAGCGCAGGCTGAGTAACCAAACCTCGGACTCCCATGAATAGCCCTGTGGCTACCAATGCAGGTATAATCGGAACAAATACGTCCCCGAAAACCCGAATCATTCTTTTGAAAAAGTTATCATCCTGCGTGGAGGCCTGTTCTTTCAGCTCGGCCTTGGATGTAGCGGATACATTCTGGCCGATCATGGCTTCGTATACTTTGTTAACGGTACCGGTTCCAAAAATAATTTGATATTGTCCGGAAGTAAAGAACACTCCTTTGGCCTTGTCGATATTTTCAATAAACTCATCATCAATGATGTCTCTGTCTTTTACTACCAATCTTAGCCGTGTTGCACAATGGGCCATAGAAATAATATTGTCTTCTCCTCCAAGGCCTTTAATGACATCCCGGGCTATTTTAACGTATTCCTTTTCAAGGCTCATCTGTCTCTTCCTTTCCTTCTATGCTGCGCTTCTTTTGGTACTGTTTAATATTTTGGCCAAATATGCATTTAAAGAATATCATGGTGGCGCTTTCAAATAGCGTGATTATTTTACTACATTAAGGTCAAATTTTGACCTTTTCTTTTGTCGGCCGGAAAATATATGCCTTGGGGCTCGTGAAACGCAAAAACAGCCCGGAAGAATTCTTCGGGCTGTGCAGGCGAACTTTTATTTCAATTTTTTGTTATTTCGTTGTTATCTGACGAGCCAGCCACCATCGACCGCCAGGACATGACCGTTCATATAGTCGGAAGCGCGGCTGCACAGGAATACCATAACTCCCATCAGATCGAATGGCTGACCCCAACGCCCTGCAGGGATACGGGAGAGAATCTCCTGATTACGCGCTTCATTCGCGCGGATCGGCGCCGTGTTGGCTGTCTCGATATAACCGGGCGCGATGGCGTTAATTTGCACATTGTGGATGGCCAGTTCGTTGGCGAACGCTTTCGTAATCCCGGCAACGGCATGTTTGCTGGCTGTGTATGGCGGCACGAACTTCCCGCCCTGGAAGGCGAGCATGGAAGCAACGTTGACGATCTTGCCGCTCTTTTGCTCCACCATGATTTTGGCGACTTCCTGGCTCAGGAAATATACCGAGTTCAAATTGATTTCCATAACGGCATTCCAGTCTTCCTCTTTGTATTCAAGCAAAGGTGCTCTGCGGATCGTACCCGCGTTGTTGACCAGAATATCGATTTTGCCGTACGCATCCATACAGGCTTTAACTGCGCCTGTGCGGGCCTCCTTATCGGTCAGATCAGCCTGGTGAAAAACGGCCTTGGAGCCTTCCTTTTCGATGAATGCGCGGGTTTCCTCCCAGTCCTGGTCATACGTAATGACGAACAGATCAGCCCCCGCCTTGGCGAGCGCCACCGCATAGCCTTGTCCAAGCCCCGTATTGCCGCCGGTAACAATGGCTGTTTTCCCCTTCAGGCTGAAAAAATCCAGCGAAAATGCATCCAATCCCATGATAAACCCTCCATTTATCTTGAAATTAAAATAATTGATTAATATTTTGCCTGCATCCGACCATGGATGGCACCGGTACAGGCAAAATATTGAATCCGTTTCTTCCGTTACTTCTGTTCCCCGATCACCTGCGCCGCCTTGGCCACATATTGGGCAGCGGTTTCCGTAATCAGATCATAACGGTTGTCACGGGCAGGAGCCGTCAAATTGCCGCCGATTCCAACCGCAATGCAGCCGTTTTGCAGCCATTTTCCGATGTTGTCCAAATCCACTCCGCCTGTCGGCATGATCTGCACATGAGGCAGCGGCCCTTTGACAGCCTTGACGAAATCAGGACCGAGCGCGCTGCCCGGGAACAGCTTCAGGACATCCACCCCGAGCTTCAGCGCTTCCTTCATTTCCGTGATCGTCATGCAGCCGGGCATATAAGGAATGCTGTACAGATTGCACATTTTCGCCGTCTCTTCATCAAATGCGGGACTCACCACAAACTCGGCCCCGGCCATGATGGATATACGCGCTGTATGCGCATCAAGCACGGTGCCGGCACCGATTACCGCTTTATCCGAATACGCCGCCTTCAGCTTCTTGATAACCTGATCCGCTTCGGGTGTTGTAAAGGTAAGCTCGATATTAGTGAGGCCTCCTTCTATGCACGCTTCCGACATTTTAAAGGCCGACTCAGGATCATCGGCACGGATGACCGCTACGACTCCCAGTGACTTGATGTTTTGCAGCACCTTCATTTTGATCATATAATCTTTCTCCTTTCAGGGGTTAGCGGAGTTCATCCATGGCTACCGCATCCATATCCTTGTAAGTGTAGTTCTCGCCGGCCATAGCCCAGATAAACGTATAATTGCTCGTGGCCGCTCCACAGTGAATGGACCAGGGCGGGGATATGACGGCCTCTTCGTTCTTCATCACGATATGGCGCGTCTCCGTCGGCTCACCCATCATGTGGAACATTCTTGCGTTCTCATCCAGCTCAAAGTAGAAATAGACTTCCATCCGGCGGTCATGCGTATGGGTAGGCATTGAATTCCATACACTTCCCTTGTTCAGGGAGGTCATGCCCATGACGAGCTGACAGCTTTGAATACCATCCTCATGGATGTATCTGCGCAGAACACGGCTGTTGGCTGTTTCCGAAGAGCCGAGCTCCTCGGCCGGGACGGTCGCAAATTCCTGCTTTTGCGTGGGATAGGTTTTATGGGCAGGGGCAGATGCAATATAAAATTTGGCGGGCTGGTCCTTGGCATCACTTTCAAAAACAAGCTCCTTGCTGCCAAGTCCGACATACAGACAGTCCTTCGGCTGCAGCTTATAGACCTCTCCGTCCACGCGGACCGATCCACTGCCGCCGACGTTGAAGATGCCCATTTCACGGCGCTGCAGGAAATAGTCAGCCTTGATTTCATCATACCCTTTTAATTCGACTGAATTGTTAACCGGATAAATCCCCCCGATCATCATACGGTCCTCCAGGGTATAACACAGCTGTACTTCATCTGGAATGAACAGATCCTGAACCAAAAACTGGCTGCGCAGCTGCTCTGTCGTAAATGTCTTGGCATGCTCCGGATGGATGGCATAACGCTTATCCATAACCAAACCCTCCATTTAGGTAAAATTTTATTTTACATTTACTAATTAAAACCCCTTACACCGCAAAATACTAAATAGTATTAGAGGTCCTGTCAATGTAATAATGCATGTTTTAACGTAAAAATTATTTTTTGAAGCGGTTTCGTGGCAAAAAATAGAATAATTATAGAACAAATTCATGATTTTCGGGAGCTGCACATTTCATTATTGTTAAAAACCGGTTTATGTGTTACCTTCAATTTGATCAGTATACATGTGCATGTTTTCATCATGTTAGATATGGAATGAGGAGGCTTTTTAGATATGACTAAACAGCTGGATGTCGTAACCTTTGGCGAGCCGATGGCGATGTTTTATGCGAACGAAACGGGTGCCTTGCATGAAGTGACTTCGTTCTCGAAGGCCCTTGCAGGCGCGGAAACCAACGTGGTTACCGGCCTGTCCCGCCTGGGGTTGAGCGCAGGCCTTGTGACCCGGCTCGGCCAGGATACGTTCGGCCGGTTTATAGAGCAAGCATTACAGAAGGAGAAAATTGACACCAAATCGGTTTACTTTACGAATGAAGCTCCTACCGGGATGCTCATTAAATCCAAGGTGGAAGAGGGGGACCCTGAGGTAGAGTATTTCCGCAAAAATTCCGCCGCTTCGCAGCTTGGCCTGGAGCATTTTGACGAAGACTATTTCGCCTCCGCGCGGCATCTGCATCTAACCGGCATTTCCCCTGCGCTGTCCGCATCCTGCAGCGAGTTTGCCCTGCATGCCATGAAATTCATGAGGGAAAAGGGGAAAACGATCTCCTTCGATCCGAACCTTCGGCCCAAGCTGTGGCCTGATACACAGACGATGGCCAATGCGATCAATGAGCTGTCCACCTACTGCGACTGGTTCCTGCCTGGTATCGGGGAGGGTAAAATACTGACCGGGTTTACTAAACCAGAAGATATCGCCGCTTTTTATATGGAACGGGGCGTCAAGGTTGTTGTGATTAAAATGGGAGCAGAAGGTGCTTATTATAAAACAGCGGAAGAGGAAGGCATGGTGAAAGGCTTTAAGGTGAAGCAGGTGGTGGACACCGTTGGTGCCGGCGACGGCTTTGCCGTTGGAGTCATCAGCGGGCTGCTCGACGGATTAAGCCTCACAGAGGCTGTACGGCGCGGGAACGCAATCGGGGCACTGGCCGTTATGTCGCCGGGCGACTCCGACGGCTTGCCGACGCGTGAGCAGCTGGCGGCTTTTATGGAACATGGTGCTTGATACGACGACAAAAGGAGGGCTGCTCATTTCGAGCAGCCCTTTTTTCGTTAAAGAAAAGGCTCAAAACCGAAATCGTAGCTTAACCGGGGGACAGCGGATGAGGCAACATATAAGAGGACGAAAATAATCTAACGGTTGTACTCGACGCTAATAGGGCAAAAAACAAGAGGATAAAAAATATAACGGTTGCCAGCGAGCCTATTTCCCCTTTTTCGGCGGTTAAAGAGGAGGTTTCGTCCAAATAAGCGCGCCTGCAACCGTTAAAAATAAAGCATACGCTGTTTCGCTCGAATAAGCGCAATGGCAACCGTTAGCCTAACCTCTCAAGCAGGTGCTGCCAAACTTGAGCATCGGTCTCTTCTTCAGGTGTCAATTTTGCTTTTGTTCCGAGTGTTCGTTCAAACGCATCACCGTATTTTTTTTTGTAGTAGGCAATCTGCCGCGTATAATAGTCCAAATCACTTTCTGCTTTTTGAACGGTTTCAGCTTCCTGCTTGTGCCACATACTGACGACATCGCGAACAAGAACTCTTTTTCCAGATGCCGTAACAAATTCGGTGTCATCAGGTAGTTTATTATGTCTTCTCGAGCCAGCTTTTTTAAATCCAACAAATCGGTCTTGATCGAGCCAATTATGGATGGTCATGACACTAACACCAAAGAATTTAGCCAGTTGGCCTGGGGAATATTCTTCAATCTGCTTTGCGGAAGCTGTAGCATCTGTCATTTGGGAATCTGTTGCAACATGTAGTGCGTGTTTGAACAAGACTTCACCCCCCGTTTGGAAGCAGCATGTTTTTCAAGCAAGATCACTCTAAACACCATTCAAGCTGCGTACAGACTTCCCGCGCACCAGTGACGGCACGAACCGGTAGATGATCGGTACGGCGCTGTCCCGTTCTTCGATGGAGCTCATCAGGGCACGCGCTGCCTGTCTCCCGATATCCGCCGCAGGCTGGCGGATCGTCGTAATCGCAGGGTTATAGATATGTGCGAACTGAGCATCATCGATGCCCACAATGGACACATCCTCCGGAATGCTCAGCCCCCTGGCGTTCACAAACTGAAGCATCTCGGCCAGCACAATGTCGTTGCCGGCCAGCAGGGCAGTCGGCGGCTCCTCCAGCGCGAACAGCCGGTCCAACGTGGCGCTAATCTCCTCCCGTGGCACACTGTGCATATACTCCTGCCGAAGGGGAAGACCCTGCTCCTCCATTCCTTTTTTATATCCGCTCACCCGCTCAACTCTTGGTGTGATCCTGTGCTCCCCGATGGGGAGGGTCACCAGCGCGATACGGGTATGACCATGCTCGGTCAGCTCCTGGATACCAATTTTGACGGCCATCTCGTTATCAAGAAGCAGGCTTTGCGTGTTGACTCCTTCCACCAGCCTGTCGATGAATACGAGAGGAAACTTCTCTTCCACAAGCCTGTTGTAGGTCTCCGCATTCTGCCCTGTCGGAAAAATGACCAGTCCGTCCACCTGACGGGCCAGCAGCATGTCAATGTGCCGGCTTTCCTTATCGGGATTTTCATCCGCATTGCAGACAATAACTTGAATGCCGTACTGCTGCAGCTCATTTTCAATAGCACGGATGCTTTGGATCGACAGTGTATACTCCAGATTGCCGACGATGACTCCTGCCATGTAGGTGCGATTGTGCTTCAGGCTTCTGGCCAGGCCGTTAGGCTGATAATTCAATTCCTTGATGACCTGCTCGATTCTGGCCTTGGTCTCATCGCTCATATATTTGTAACGTTTATTCAAGAACTGGGAAACCGTGCTTTTGGACACTCCCGCCTCCCGTGCCACATCCGCAATGGTCAATTTCTTCATCTCTAAATCCCCTTATGGCCTTATCGCCTGTTCAATAAACATAATCGTAAATGAGTATACGTTTTTTTTAGTAAATTTACTATTCTATTTTTGGTAAACAGGGTAATAATTCAAAAAAACCTCCGCCGCCAGGAGGCCAATCGGAGGCTCCCTCTGACAGACGAAGGTTATTAATGACAGCAGCAAGGTGTTAAATTGCAGGTGCAGCAGCTGCAGGCTTGTCGGCAGATTCATGCTCAACAAGTCCATGCTTCTCCCAAACCCGGCTTTTCCAGCGGAAGTACATGACGACCGCGCGAGTCCACTCATCTGCGGCGATGGCAAGCCATACTCCCGCCAGCCCCATATTGAGCTTGAACACAAGCAGATAGCCGAGCGGAAGGCTCATGCACACCATGGAGATGAGGCCCATGAACACCGGGAATTTCGCATCCCCGGCTGCGCGCAGGGAGCTGATGATGACAATGTTGGTGGTGCGTCCGCTCTCCAGCAGGAGACTGAGCAGGAGCACCTGTGCGCCAAGACGGATAATTTCAGGATTATCCGTAAAGATCCCCATGAGCGGAACCCGGAAAGCAACCACGATTAGATCAATTGTCACCGTAACGATGAGCGCCCATTTGGCGCTTTTCAGCACACGCGCATAAGCGGCGTCCTTCTCTCTTGCTCCGACCAAGCGGCCTACGATAATGGCCGTCCCCATACCAACCGCCATGCTGAACAGATAAATGTAGCTGGAAATATTCAAAGCATACTGCCGTGTCGCCATCGCTTCAGCCCCCAGATAGGTTACATAGAGGGTGAACACGAGCTGGCAGGACTGGTATGTGATGGATTCCAGCGCCGACGGAATGCCGATACGCAATATTTTAACAATATAATCCTTGGACAATTTCACATAATAAATAAGCTGAACACGCACTTCCGTCACTCTGTACATCAGCCAGAAGAAGATCAAGAGACAGATCAGGCGGCTGCCGACGGTGGAGATGGCCGCACCTTCCACACCCAACGCAGGAGCGCCGAAGTTGCCAAAGATCAGCGCATAGTTGCCGACCACGTGGATGACATTCATGAGCACGGAAATATACATCGTTTCCTTGGTAAAACCGTGCGTACGGATCGTCGCCGCCAGCGCGTTGATCAGCGCCTGCAGGAAGATGGCTCCGCCGACAATGCTCATATAGGACTGCGCGTAAGCGAGAATTTCACCCTGGACGTTCAGCCACTGCAGCATGTGCGTGCCGAACAGCAGGAAGATCGCGCTCAGCAGCAGACCCACCATCAGGTTTAACGTAATAGCCGTGCCCGTGACGCGGGCCGCTTCAATCAATTTCTTGGAACCGATATATTGTGCGACAACGATGGCAGCACCGTTGCCGATGACTTCCAGGACAAGAATGGCAATGGAAATAATCTGGTTCGCCGCACCCACTCCGGATACCGCATCATCGGAGACGGAGCTGAGCATGAAGGTATCCATGCTTCCCATCAGCATGAACAGGAACAACTCCAGGAAAATAGGCCAGGTCAAACGGAAAATGTTCAACTGGCTCCCCGGCAGCGACGAGCCTTTATTTAATGCTTTAGCAGTCAATGATGTCACCTTTCTCTGTTAAGCTATTTTTAGATCAAGGGGTATGTTAGCACATCCAAATTGAAAATGCAGCAGATTTTTGTAAATAGATGAAAAAAGCCATAAAATATGATTTATCACTTTCATCAAAAATGATTATGTTCGTTTATAGCCTGCCACAAGCCGCTATAGAACCGCGTTTTCTGAGGATCATCTATTGTAAGAAAAGCGTCTGTCGTCGTATTTTCAAAGAAGTCAACTCGCATTTATGCGGAAGTTTTTCTTGTGATTTCAGAAAGCCAATGACAGGAAGTTTATACTTTCAGAAATATTGAAAAAACGGAGGCTACGTGTGATATCATCGTTTGACTGCTGCAAAAGGGTGGTCTAGCATAGATAACGACTATTGGTTCTCTGTAGAGGTCTTCTCCGTTTCACTGAAAAAAATACGAAAGAAGGTCGTTCTATGACTCTGACATTCAGGGCACTTGTTGTTGATAACAAGGATAAATTCACCATGGGCATATCCCAGCTTTCCCTTGAGGATCTGCCGGAAGGGGAGGTGCTGATCAAGACCGCTTACTCCAGCGTAAATTATAAAGACGGGCTTGCGGGCACACCGGACGGCAAAATCGTCACCTCTTATCCGTTCGTCCCCGGCATCGACTGCTCGGGCACAGTCGTGTCCTCCACAGATAGCCGGTATGAGGAAGGGCAAGCGGTGCTCGTCACCGGCTACGGGCTGGGCGTCACCCATTTTGGCGGCTTCAGCGAGTATGTGCGCGTTCCCGCCGAGTGGGTCGTGCCCCTCCCTGAGGGCTTGTCGCTGCGGGAGGCGATGATTTTCGGCACTGCCGGTTTTACCGCCGCTCTCTCAATCGACCGGCTGGAGCAGCACGGAATGGCCCCCGGCAAAGGGAAGGTGCTCGTCACCGGGGCAACCGGCGGCGTGGGTGCTGCAGCCGTGGCCCTGCTGTCCCGGGCGGGCTATGAGGTGGCCGCAAGCACAGGCAAGGCCGATGCCCATGACTACTTGCGCTCTCTTGGAGCGCATGAAATGCTGTCCCGGGACGAGGTCTATGACGGCGGCCGCATCAAGGCGCTCGACAAGCAGCTTTGGCAGGCCGCCATCGATCCGGTCGGCGGCCCATCGCTCGCTGCTGTCCTGAGCCGCATCGCCTATGGCGGCTCCGTCGCCGTCAGCGGACTTACAGGCGGAGGCGGCGTGCCAACCACCGTGCATCCGTTCATTCTGCGCGGCGTCAGTCTGCTTGGCATCGACTCCGTCTTCTGCCCATATGATACGCGGCTGCAGATTTGGGAACGGCTGGCAGGGGACCTGAAGCCACAGCAGCCTGAGCTGCTTGTGGAGAAGGAAGTGTCTCTGGAAGCTCTGCCCGGCTCCCTGGCAGGTATTCTACAGGGACAATCGCGAGGAAGAACGCTCGTGCGCTTCTCTTAATTTTTCTCACGGCACAGGATATGCGCGGAACAGCGAGAGATCGCCTTTTGAGCGTCTTGCAATAACGAAAAAAATAGTGCCCCAAGTCGTTGGACCATTGGGGCACTCCCCTTTTCATCAATATTACTTTACCGAGCCCTGCGTAACCCCGTTAATAATCCATTTCTGCGCAAACAGGTACACGATGATCATCGGCAGCAGCGCCATCAGATACGAGGCGAACGCCAGATTGAAATCGGTGTTGAACTGTCCCTGGAATACGTACTGTACAAGCGGCAGCGTGTACTGCTCCTGGTCGCTGATGATGATCAGAGGCAGCAGAAAGTCATTGTACGTGGACAAACAGGTCAGAATGCCGACGGTGGCGCTGATCGGCGCCATCAATGGGAAAATGATACGCCAGAAGGTGCCCCACGTCGTGGCCCCATCCACACGAGCCGCCTCCTCCAGCGCTTCCGGTATGGAGCGGATGTAGCCCACATAGACGAATACGTTGAAAGCCAGACCGTATACCGTATGCAGCAGTATGAGACCTACAAGATTCGTCATGTTGAGTCCTGCCGCCAGTTTGACAATCGGCAGCATGATGATTGGAAACGGGATGAACATGGCGCTGACGAAATAGAAGTACAAGCCCTTAAAAAACCTCCGCTGCATATTGCGGGCAATCGCGTAAGCAACCAGCGAGTTGGACAGCAGGGTCAGGATGACGGTAGCCGTCGTGACGAGTACGCTGTTGCCGAAGGCCTGAAAGAAGTTGGTCATTTCCACGGCACGGGCAAAGTTATCCCATTGCGGCACTGCAGGAAAGGCGAATATAGACTGGCGCATTTGCTCCGGATTTTTCAGCGCAATCGTCACGGTCATATATAATGGAAACAGAATCAAGATGGTGCCAAGCGCCACCAGAAGCATGACAATCCAATTTGTACGTCTCCTAGTCATTACATGTTCATCTCCCTTCTCTGCAGGAATCTGAGCTGTGCGAAGGAGATGAGTGCGATCACGATAAAGTAAATGACCGAGTTGGCCGACTGATAGGCAAATTCCCCTCCCTCAAATCCCCCTGTGAATATCAGGTGCGAGATGGACTGCGTCGCGCGCCCGGGTCCTCCGTTCGTCAGGGCGACGATCTGGTCGAACACCATCAGCGAGTTTTTCATCGCCAGCACCATATTAATCGTGAAGAACGGCGCAATCAGCGGAAAGGTAATGCTCCAGAACTCGCGCCATTTGCTGGCCCCGTCCAGATTCGAGGCTTCATACAGGCTGGTGGGTATCGTCTGCAGGCCCGCCAGATAGAGAATTGTATTAAAAGCGATTCCCTGCCAGACGGCCACGATGACAACCCCGATCCAGGCGTGGCTTTCGCTGCCCAGGATATTGGTGGATAAGGCTTCAATCCCCAGATACTGCCCCCACACCGTGAACACATTCGAGAACAGATAGTTGAATATGTATCCCACAATCAGAACGCTCAAAATGTTGGGCAGAAAATAAATGCCGCGAAAGAAATTGCGAAACTTGATTCTGGCATTCAGGCCAAGCGCGATCAGCAGGCTTAGAATGTTGATGAGGATCGTAACCACCACGGAAAATTTGAACGTAAACCAGTAAGCATTGCCAACATTATTATCCTGAAAAAGATTGATGTAATTCTTCAATCCGACGAAATCGTAGTTATCGCCAAAGCCGTTATAATTCGTCAGCGAGTAATACACGCCCTGCAAAGCGGGCAGGGTCAGAAATGTGAAGAATAAAACAACGGCAGGCACGGTCATCCAGTAAAAAGGCAGCAGACGCTTTCTCATCTTTCATCCTCCTTGGGAATCACGCCGGATTAACGGCGGTTCGCCACTTTATCCCATTCGGTATCAAGCGTTTTCAAATAATGATCGATATCCCTGTCCTGCAGGAAAGCCTGGACGATGGAGTTAAGCTGTACGGCCGCCGGAATATAGTGGTCCGCAAAATCAACGATCCGCCCGCTCTTCAGATAAGGCTGAAGCCCCGCTACAGCCGGGTCGTCCTGTACCACACCCTTCACAGCGGAAAACATCGTCTGCTCGGTAATGTACTGCTTGCTGTGTGCCGGATCGAGCAGGAAATCAATGAACCGCTCCGCCTCCGCCTTATGCGGCGAATCCTCCGCGATGGTAAACAGTGTATCCACGCCGGAGATCAGCTTGTTCTTCTCTGCGTTATCTCCCGTAGGGAGCGGAAAGAATCCAAGCTCAATATCCGGATTGGCCTTGCGGATTTCCGGGATCGCCCAGGTGCCCTGAATGTACATGTAAGCTTCCCCGTTCGCAAAAGCACGGTTACCGTCCGCATAGGACTTGCCGAAGTTATCGCTGTGTCCGAAGTGCAGCAGCTCCAGCTGCTTCTCCGCAATTTCGTGGAATTTCTCCTGAAATGTGACCTGGTTCTCCCTGCGCTTCAGAAAGAAATCAATCCCGACCAGGTTCGGGGCAAGCTGGTTGAAGGGCAGGTTCGTCTGCCAGTCATCCTTGTATGTATAATAAAAAGGGATTTTCCCCGCATCCTTGATCTTCTGCGCCGTGGTGATCAGCTCGTCCCAGGTGCGTGGAACGCTCAGCCCCATGTCACGAAACAGCGCCTTGTTGTACATGACGCCATTTGCATTTGCCGCGAAAGGAATGCCTGTAATTTCCTGCATGCCGGTAACATCCTTCAGCATCTGCACATAAGCCGGTTCAACCTTGTCCACGAGCGGGCTGGCAGTCAGGTCCGCAAAAATCCCGCTGTTGGCCAGCACCGAATATGTATCTGTCGCGCCAAGCGCGA
This sequence comes from Paenibacillus terreus, assembly GCF_042138595.1. Taxonomy (NCBI): domain Bacteria; kingdom Bacillati; phylum Bacillota; class Bacilli; order Caryophanales; family Paenibacillaceae; genus Paenibacillus; species Paenibacillus terreus. The sequence goes on from NZ_JBHIRX010000003.1 coordinate 337,627, forward strand.
TAACATCAGGCACGTCTTCTTTGACCACCCGCGTCATGAGCACCGTCTCCGCATCCGGCGGATTCACCTGTGTCACTTCGACATCGGGATTTTCCTGATTGAATTGGGCAATCAGCTTGTCAAACGATGCTTTCGCCTCGGGTTTGTTCTGGAAAAACTCCACCTGCACCTTGCCGTTCGCTGCCCGATCCTGCCCACAAGCAGCAAGCAGCGTTGTCAAGAGCAGCAGTGCGGCCAGAACAGCCGGCATTTTGCCTATTCTTCTCATCCTCATTCCTCCTGTCCTTCCGACTCCCGGTTTCCAAAAACAATTACCCAATTCCGTAATATAAGAAACCAATCAGTAATTAGAAATTATGTCCAAAATAATAGACATCCAAACGATGTCAGTTTGGTATTCCCCCATGGAAGACAACGAAAAAAGAGTTCATGTAATAACGAATTCAATACTATATGCTTTTGTATTCAAATAGCTTAATAGCTGGAAATAATGGTATAATTGGAAGGACAGAGTAACCGGTGGGTAAAGACACGGTGAAGCTAACCCGAGAGGGGGTGGCACCGTGTCACTTCTTGCATTAGTGCAGAATTTCCTGGAGATCAGCGATAAGCTGGTGAGTATTGCCGTGGGTATAGTTACCTTGTGCATTACGTGGAAAGCAGCGCGAGACAAGAAAAACCACCGGGAATGGGTATGTACGTGCTTACTATCAATAAGGAGGCATTTTTTTGAAAAAGAAAGAATTAGTTGTTTTATCGTTAGTCGCAGTGGCCTTAATTGGGACAACCGTTGCTGTGAAGTCAGTGTCCTTTGCTGATACCGACAGACAACATGAGGGAACCATTCTGCCGGGGGTTAGCGGCTTTGATGAGGGGAAAGTGTTATCTGAGGAAGAAATGGACACACTACTTAGTAAAGTTGAAAGTATTGGTACTCATTACGGCGAATTTTATCGTGTAGAGTCTGAAGATCCCTCTATTCCTGCCGAAGAAACGGTGTATGATAAGCAGGAGGTTAAACCAAACACCAAGCAGATTATCAAGGAATACGGTGTGTTTATCAAAACTGCTGAATAATTTCGATCCTGTTGACAAGGTGCTCCATTTTCGTATGGGGCACCTTGTTTCATTTTACAAGACCATGTACGGAGCATAAGCAGGTTGCTGCGGCGGCAGTACCTGACCGCTGTATAGCTGTTCCATTTTTGAGTAACTCAAGTCATTATGCAATTCTAAGCCAGTGAAGCAAGCGATTAAGTAGATAAATGGAGTACCTTGTTAGCGGTCCAGTGACTGGAAGCATTATCGTTGCCATGAGTAAAGCATAAGGAATTAAGAATCGCGGATCCGTTATCCAGCTACCAAAATCAAGGTAGCTTCTGATTATGGTTCCTACCGTATTGATAAGAAAAACGCAAATCCAAGCTATGATTACACTAACGACCCACAGGGTAATGTTGGAAAAATGTTTTTTTGTTATAATTGCACCAATAACAGCAAATGTTATGGCAGCGGGAATGATGGCAGAAAAAAATTTCAAGCTGGTATATCCAACCATTCCGCCGAGAAGATTAACCACCAAAGAAGCTGCAATTGACGCTATTGCACCAAATACCATGCCTATTACTATTCGGCTGATCAGCTTCATGAGTCTCCCACCCTTAATAATAAACAAATAGCAGCAAAACTTGGACTTTCCAGACGACGTAACACCGGTTATTGGAACTCATTAACGTCAAGGAGAAAGACACCTTTCATTATCGGTTCCGGTGTAATACATTAATTAACTGAAGTGCATCCCGGAAGCCTTGCATATAGATTTCTCTTTCCAGGTAGGACTGTATGGATAACTGGGTGTCTTCGTAAAGCAATATCGTATGCTTCAAATCGTCGGGTACTGCTTGGCCAATAGCTTGAAAGTAACTATCACATTCTTCGATCTGCTGACGATAATCTGGCTGCGAATGAGACAAGTGATTGTATAATAACTCTATGCGCGTTCGAATTAAGGGCTCTGCCAAAGATTCGAGCGATTCCAGCATGCTCACACCTCTTTTTATAAAAAATTTACACATTGGAAAGTACAAATTGTATGGCAAAAATGAAATTAAATTACCACTGCATTCAAATATCTGATAATATAAAAGGGCGAGGGAACCCGGCAAAAGTTTCTCGCCCAAAGTCGATTGTTTAAGCAATCGGCTTTTTTAGTTTCTCTTTCTCTGTTCGATTATACCGATTGATCAGCTCGTCCAGCTGCATGGATTGCTTGATTATTCTTGGATGACTCAGTTCACCGCACTCCTGCACCAGCAGATGCAATTTTTGCCGCGCCCGCTCAATTTGGATTCGTAGAATTACTTTGGAACTGCTTGTCATTGCTTCACCCCTCCTTGTGTGATATTTTAGGTTTTTATGTCAAATAATTGAACCGCATAGGGAAGACATGTCACCATTTACTGGAATCAAAGTCATCCGCTCCGTTCCGCCAGGCATAATGCTGCTTCTCTCAAATAGCCTTGAATAAACAAAAAACATCCCCAAAAGAGGATGCCTTTGCAGATTTTAGCTTTTATTGGAGGCGAAGCCTTCTCACAATCCGGAACGGCGCCTACTGAACTACATTCCTGCTCCTTTATCCTCCGCCCGCCCCATGACCTAATGTAGATGCAATCGTAGTAACAACTATAACTACAAAACTACTCGTAACTAAAGATAACCAAATGTTTATTTTTCTCATTGATCCGATTCACCTCACCTGACAGCAATTTGAAATCCTTCTTTTCTTCCTCGCTCGCCCAATCCCGGTACATTTCAAATAGTGTCAAACCGTTAAGAATGTTCTTTATACTGTTGATTCTAACCGATAGTCGCAAACCTTCGAGTATGGAATTTACTGCATGATCATGGCCCCTTTTGAATCGATATATTGCTAAATCACTAAAAAATCGGGCGAGTTTTTCCTTTACTACAGAGTTGTTATACGGACCATATTTCCCCTCCATCTCCATAGATGGAATATACGCCGTAAAACGCTCCAATATGTGATCAATATCAAAATCAAAGCGATTAGCCGCTTTGACCATATAGCCCAAAGCAATAAAGATTTCCGCTGGACGAGTGGCTACAAAATCTGCGTATTCTCCTAACGCCTCGGCTTGACCAGATAGTAACCGGTACAAAAATCTATTGGCAGTTGCCCATTCAGCAAACTGGTGGATGTACCGACGTGCTTCTTCGTCATCCTCGCGAACCCACAATTCTCCTTGTTCATACTTCGAAACATAACTTAATGCCCCATCATAATCCTGGAATTCTTCACAAACAGTGGAACGAAAAAGCAAACCATACAAAATATAAAAATAGAATGGCTGTTTTGGTTTGCGTTCAGTTGAAGGCTGCTCATACTGGAGCGTAGCGACTCGCAGCATTTCCACTGCCAGTTCATCTACCTTTTTCCACTTATGAGCGGTCATCAAAACATGAATCAACTCTTTCAATGCATCAAGCTGATCCGCTTCATCCAAACGGCTCACATACGGCTCAAATAAAATAGCCGATCTTAAATTCTCCTCCAGGTCATCCCCCAACGAGAGCTCGAACAGCCGATAACGGCAAATGGCCAATCTTTCTGAGTGCTGGAATCTTTCCGCTTCGCTTACCTGGGTATAAATTAAAGCCGCAGCTTGTCTTAGATCAGAAGCGAATAGGGCTTCCGCTACATCAAACAAAATGGATGTGTATGAGAGATCCTCCAATAATCGATGAACAATCCGTTCGATGCAATCCAAGCGGTTCAGTTCCGCACACCGAAAAATAAAGGGACGAATCCGCCGCATGCTCGGGGAAAAAGCGAAGCATTCTTCAACATATGATTCAAAGAAAAAATCTTCAGGTAATTCCATCGCTGATGTAATCGACTCCAATTGTCGGAGTGAAATAGGTTTTGTGCCTTGAAGCATCCGACTCAACGTACCGGCATTCACATTAGAAATACTTGAAAATTGAGTGAAACTTAAATTATGTTTCTGCATGTATGTACTGAGTGTTTCACGAATTGTATCGCCTGACTTCAAACCAGACTCACCCCCTATACCACACAAACAAAAACCAAAATTTAGTGTTTGTTTATAGATAATAGTACACCCCAAATTGAACAGCGGTCAACAGCATATATGAGTTAAATTTAGCACCTAAAAATCTCCCGAGCAGAAAATCCACGCCTTTTGTGGCAAGATAATAGAGTTCCCAATGTATCAGTAATTTTTATCGACCTATCGATGAAATGAAAAAGAACCGGTGCATGCCGGTCCTCACCTTATACAATTATTCTTCATAAGAAACAAAGGCCCGGTTCACTGACCGTAGCCTTTGTTTTTTATGAATTTAGATTTTCAGTAAGAAGAGGCGTTTCTACATTCTACTGTTATCTATTTTATGCGAACGATGGTTTTTTCCGATCTACATCGCCGCTTAAAACCTTAATATACACTTTATCTTCTTCATCAACAGAAGGTCCAACATACTTTTTTCCACTGTTAACATCATGGTAAATTACGCCTTTAAGTTTAGTTTCGACCTCACGATCTATCCTAATAACTTCATTTTCGGTGGTTCCATGACGCCCTGTTAAATTATCGCGTATCATACGGAATCCCCTCCAACTAAATGAGTAATTACACTTAATAATTCAGCATTAATTGTAATGATATCTGGCAAATCAGATTCTTCCAAACCTTTCTGACCAGTGAAATGCACAGAAAGTACATGTTCTTGATCCAAAGGATAACATAACACATATACTTGAGCAACTTCTTGTCTTTTAAAAAAAGAAAATTTACCACTAAAATAAACATCCAGAACATAAATGAGCCGATCCCCATCTGCTTTGTTCTGGTTGGCATTAAAAGGAAAGAAACGCCCCTTCCCAACATTACCTCCAACTTGAGCAAGACCATCAATCCCTTGCTTTTTCCAGAAAGCTGCTCCAGTGACACGGAACCTATCGGGAGGAATGATTGAATTACGAACAGCTTCACTGAGGGCATTATATCTCCCCTCTCCTTCAATAACAGATACATTCTTATTGTATTCCCAGAAAAAGTGTAGAATACTCTGCTTTTGTTGAAGTTCTTCTTCCTTTATAGCCAGAAGTTCCAAAGGATCTTCAAAATGGCCTTCCTGCTGAATAACCTTTTGAATTGCTTGGCAGGCTGTTGAAACGGCAGCATCTTTATTTTCCTGGCTGTAATCATAATCCAGCAGAGTCATGCCTTGTAGATCGGAAAGTATGTGAAGCTCCTTTACAGGTTCGCCTTCAATAAGGTCAGTTCGCTTCTGCACATCGGTTGGAATGAGGGCAAATACACGTTTTCGTCTCAGTCTACCCCAAAAAAGGCCCATTTCGAATAAAGTATTATCCCTAGTAATAAAAACATACTTCTCTCGATAAAGTGCAACATCGTCAGGAGCAAATATAAAAACAGCAAAATCATTATTGTCCAGTTCGGTTTCCAGAGATTCCATCGTATATTGGTTTGCACCAAATACACCTGCGTACCATGGATTAACATGGGATAGACGCTTTAACTGGTTGTGAACAGCATTTGCATATTCTATAGCTTCCCTAGATGAGCCGATAAATGTTTTCGGTTTGACTGGAATTACCACGTTCTTTGCTCCTTTGCAATCGTAATTACCAACCAATATTATACTACCAAATAAATGAATAGTATTGTTTATTCTGAAATGTAATCAGGTGATTGCTAACCAATAGCGTATCCGAATTGAAAAAACCGCTTAACTACTGCTAAGCGGTTTTAAGTAATTAACAAAACATTTTTTTCAAGCAAACAGACGAAAAAATAGATTGAAGCGAAAAAAACGGCAACAATGGCCTCCGGGGGCTACTCAGTCGGATCCGTCTTCTGCGGATGGCGCACCGCTGTAAGCTGTGTTCTCCAAGACATCGGCGCTTCGATCATCCACCCATAAACGGGGCTTGCGGGAATGAACAATCCCGGCCAGCATATCTACCCGCTTTTGCAAGGCGGAGCAAAGGGCATCGCGTCTTGCCTCTTCAATAAACAATGAATCCTGCAGTATTGTCCTAAACTCTTCATCCAGCCCTTGCAGCAGAGACAAATCTAGCCAGTCAAAAGACGTAACCAGCTTGATTTGCTCGTTATGGTCATTTTTGAAGGGCTTGCAGGTCAATGGGGCTGTCGGCGAAATGAGCGCCTGCGGCTTGGTAAACCAAAGAGAGGAGCCACTGTCGTAAATCGGGGCGGCTCCGATCCACTCCAGCGTTTCCGCATTCCGAATGACACCGAAATTGTTTTGATGCCTGTCCTCATTGGCAATAAGGTAATCCACGACAATCATCCGGTTCAGCGCATCGACGATACCGGGAATGCCGAGCGCCTCGCAGCAATTCACATAATGCTGATAAACCGAAATATGATTTGATTTTTGCCGGATTTGCATCACATGCCATGCCGTCACCAATTCCGTCTGTGGTGTGATGAAATTTTCACAAACGCTGTATGGGTAATTCTCTTGTACCCATAGCGTATAGGGAACGTGAGGAATGCCCAAACGATCCATCACTCGGCTTGCCAGCACTTCATTATAAGGTTCCTGCTGAATCGCGCCGCTTCCGCCCTTGATGAGGCAGCGTTTCCCATCCAATATTGCCCATTTCTTTTTTAACCAGCCATCCGAAGTGTTATCCGGCGACATTAAGCTTATCCCTTCTCCAGATAAACCTCTGCCGAACAGCACATTCCCGACGTCCTCGGAAAAAGCGTTATCGAAAAAATTGACCTGTGACCAATCGACATCGGAACCCGTAGGGCATATCCAATATTTGTCGGACAGGCTGAGGCCCAGACTTTTATCCAAAAGTTTTTGGGTGGTGGCCAGCTTCAATTCGAGCAGCGCTTCTTTGATGCCGTCCCGGCTTGCGGGGATAGCCCGCCCGCGCCACCATTCATTGAGCGCCGAACGGTCGACACGTCCTTTTTTGACCGGTATTCCAATGGGAACGTGGCGTTCGTTGTACACATCACCGATAGCGGAAATGGCGCCGGTCGCTTCGTCAAGCTCAATTTCCGCAACCGGTACGTTTTTGTGTTTCAAAACGTATTTTTTGTTCCATGCATCCGCCATGTCATCCACTCCTCTAGCCTCATCTTGTACGACCCGACACGCAGTTATCCTTTCATGTAACAAGCAACTGTACGATTATTTCTATCATAGCTCAAATGTCCTTTTTTTGCTTCCCTTTTGTCCAACAATTTCACCTGTGGCCTAGGATCACTTCCCGAGACCGTACTTTGTTTTTCCACTGTGTATCTTGAAAAACCTAACGAATCGCTCCAAGCACCTCATAGAGCATGGCCGTAAATGCCTCCCGCTTCACTTCTTCGCACACTCTGACGTTGCGCGGACGCTCCAGCCGGTTGTTGATGTCCACGAGGCTGTAGCCGCGAGTCAGTTCGCCCGCCGTCTCCACGTCCACATGATACATGCCGGAACGGGTCATGATCGATTCATCGGCCGCGACTGCCATCAGCAGCGTATCCGGATGCGTCGTGCCCGGCAGCCGGTGCACCTCTTTGTTAAATTGCTTAACAACTTTATTAATGGCGATAAAAAACTTCGCTCCCGCCGTCCCCATCCGCTCAATTTCCACGTGGTTCGCATCCTCCATCACCGAGTAACGGGTGCACATATCCCAGCCAACCATGGTGATCGGCACACCGGAATGCAGTACGATTCTGGCCGCTTCCGGGTCAACCCAGAAATTATATTCCGCCGCAGGCGTAATATTGCCCAGGGAATTATTCGTTCCGCCCATGATGTACAGGTGCGGAATTTTCGGGATGATCGCCGGGTCCTTCTGCATGGCCATGGCAATGTTGGTCAGCGGCGCAATCGCCAGCAGATGAATCTCGCCCGGGTGGGTATGGATTTTCTCAATCAGAAAATCCACCGCATGTCCCTGCTCCGGCCGCTGCACCGCACGCGGAAAGTTCGCTCCGCCCATGCCGTCCGAGCCGTGCACATCCTCCACCGTCCGGTGCCGCTGCTCTCCGATCGCCAGCATCGGCTTCTCATGCCCTTTATATACCGGGATGCTGCCACCCTTGCCGGCAACCTGAATCGTATAAAGCGCATTTTCCACCTGCTGATCAAACTGCACATTGCCGCCGGTAATCATTACGCCTTCGACCTGAAAATAATGCATGGCCGTCAGAAGGGCTATCGTGTCGTCCCCTGCCGTATCGGTGTCTATGATGACTTTTTTTCTGTCCGTCATTGCCTTGCTTCCCCCTTCTGCTTTATCGAACCTTCCGGTTCATCGTCATTATTTATTGAAGCATTCCGGGGGCGTCAGCGCAACTATTCCAGTTCAATCCACTCGGCAAGCAGCGCATCAAGCCGTTCTTGCTGCTCCTCACGGGCCGCCCACAGCTCCTGCAGCTTAAACGGATCATCACCGGCCTGCTCCAGCTCGGCATCCGCAGCGGCCAGCGCTGCTTCCTGGGCAGTGATGCGCTGTTCCAGCTTCTCCCGGACAGCCGAGACCCGCTCAGCGCTTTCCGCTTTGCCAGGGCTTGGCGGCGCTTTTTTCGCCTGGAGTCCGGCCGCTCCTTTCCCCTTGACCGCGGCGGATTCCTCCCGCTCCTCCAGACTTTTGCGGGCATCTGCGAGCTGACGCTTCTTCTCCCGGTAATCGTCGAACCCTCCCAGGTAAGAAGTCACACGGCCTTGCTCCAGCTCCCACACCCGTTGCGCGAGTTTGTTGACAAAGTACCTGTCATGGGAGATGACCATCACCGTGCCTGGGAAGTCCTCAAGAGCCTCCTCCAAAGCCTCCCGCGAATCGATGTCCAGGTGGTTGGTCGGTTCATCCAGCAGCAGCAGATTGGGCTTTTTCATTACCAGCAGCGCCAGCCGCAGCCTGGACCACTCCCCGCCGGACAGCATGCGTACAGGCTTGAAGACGTCTGCCCCATAGAACAGATACCTCGCCAGAATTCCGCGGGCCTCGCCTTCTTCCACCCCGGCTTCCCTCCGGAAAAAGGACAGCACCGTATCTGAAAGCTCCTCCCGTTCCCCCTGCTGAGCCAAATAACCGTACTCCACGCGCGAACCCCATTCCACACTGCCGGCATCAGGCTGCTCCTGACCCAGCAGCAGGCGCAGCAGCGTGGATTTCCCCGCTCCGTTATCTCCGAGCAGCGCGACCTTTTCGCCAAACTCAAGGCTGCCCTCGGCACCGGCTAGGATCGTTCGTCCAGCGTACGCTTTATGCAGATTTTCAAAGCGCACCACCCTTCTGCCCGAACGGTCCTGTGGATTCAAGTCAAATTCGGCACTCTGCCGCTCCAAAACAGGGCGCTTGATCAGTTCCATTCGTTCCAGCGCTTTGCGGATGGAGGCGGCTTTTTTGAAAAACTTTTCATTGTCGCCGATACGGCCCCATTCCTCAAAGCGCCGGATGGCTTCCTTCATTTTCTTGATCCGCTTCTGCTGCTCCTGGTAATCCGCGAACTGGATCAGGAGGCGCTCCTCCTTTTCCCGCACATAACCGCTGTAATTGGTCAGGTACGTGTGCGCCTCACCGTCCTCAATTTCAATCACTTTACCGATGACAGCATCGAGGAAGTAGCGGTCATGGGACACGATCATACAGGCCCCCGCATAACTGCGCAGAAACTGCTCCAGCCATTCCAGCCCTTTCAAATCCAAATGGTTGGTCGGCTCATCCAACAGCAGCAGGTCCGGCTTCCCGATCAGCTGCGAAGCAAGCACGATTCTGGTCTTCTCGCCCCCTGACAAGCTGCCGAAGACGCGATCATAAGCGGACTTGGGTATATCCAGTCCGTCCGCGACCTGATCGATGTTGGCTTCCATTTCGTAGCCGCCGGCCTGTTCGAAGCGCTCCTGCAGCGTGGAATAAGATTTTAGCAGCTTCTCCATCCGCTCTCCGTCATCCGCCGCTCCCGGTTGGGACATCTCCTGCTCCAGCCGGTTCATCTGACGGCGGCACTCCTGCAGCTCCCGGTAACCATAAGCAAGCGTCTCATAGACCGTCATCACATCGAATTCCTCCGGAATTTGCGGCAGGTATCCGATGCGGATATCCTTCTTATGTGTAAGCAAGCCTTCGTCAGGCTTGTTCTGGCGCGCAATCAGCTTGAGCAGCGTCGTTTTCCCGCTGCCGTTGCGTCCGATCAGCCCCACCTTCTCGCCTTCATGGATTTCAAAAACCACTCCGTCCAAAATAAGATTCGCTCCATGATAAGCCTTCAATTGTTGTCCGTTTACAATATACATCATATAGGTCCTCCTCAGGTGATGAAGACCCTGACCCGCACAGCACAAAAAGGGCCGCAGGAATATGCCTGCGGCCCTTTCGGATAAAGCAATCCGTTCGGTTAAGGTAGGCGTCTTCTCGCGATAGTAACTTCCGTATGGTTAAAAATGGACAGACTTCTCCCGTTGACGGAAAAAGCATGTACAATGCCAGCCATAGCAATTGGAAGCTGGCTAATACGGTCGTTCACCATCTCGAAATTCACCTACCATCACCTCCTTAACATAGTTAAACACAATTTAGCACAGAATCATTCGCCTGCGCAAGCGGCAATTCGTCTGGATTTCTTTTCCTGTTATAAAGTTCAGGCCCGCGGTCAGGAGCGTGCTCCCGGGAACGAGCTGCCTGCAGCATTCAATATGGGCAGCATTCTGATCTCCTGAGTCATGGACGAGTTACATAGAGGACAACTTGGCTCACCGTTGAACGTAAACCCCGTACGCATCCACCCGTTGCAGTCATTATTCGTGCAAGACCATACCTCCGTATTCTCCTCCGGTATGGGCTCGGGAACATGGCGTTTATACATGGGAATCCCCCCTTGATGTATGTAGACCATAATAATATGCTCCCGATGGCCAAATTCATGCATACTTTTGAAAGAAAAACAAAACATGCCTTTACCGGGCGGCGAATGAATCATAAACTCTTGACGACTCTGGCTTCTCTGGATGTGTCATGCCACTCTACAGAAGCTCCCATGCTCAAAGAAGTGGACCGGATAGGAAGAAACACCCTTCCATTGTTGATGGTTATGGGCACATCTAATGAGATTTGCACGCCATTTATGGAGGCTGTGGTGTTGCCCGCCTGCAGTTGTACGATCCGTGACTCTTTGATTAAGGTAACAGTTTTGGTTTCAGGGTCCCATAACACGTTGTTATCCGAGACATCAAGCGCATCCGCTACATAACGAAGCGCCAGATATGTCCGCCCTTCATGGATATACGGCGCGACATCCGCTGCCTTCTCTGTGCCATTCACCGTATACATCGTTTCCCCGACTTTAAAGCTGGCCTGGCTAACGCTCTCTTCCGCAGCCGAAGTGGTGACCCGCGCCAGCGGAACCCTTACTTCTTTTCCCAGGTTTTTAAACGGAGAGTAGCTGCTCACTTCGGTCGAACGGGCCACCTTCAACTCAATCTCCCCTTCGGCAACCGTCCGGTCTAACGTGAATATGACATTACTGAACTGAAGGGTGGTGCTTTCATCGCTCTCGCCCGTAATTGTAAAAGCAGCCGACCGGTCGTTATTTACCAGCTTCAACGGTTCAAATTGCAAATCCCCTTGATAAACATCAACAGTAGGTGTGGCTGCAAACGTCACCCCTTCAGAAAGGGTAAGTGTGATCCGCTCCCCATCTTTCAGGCCGCCGGCAACGGTCTCAACCAGGGTGAAATCAGCAGCCTCCTGGTCTGATAACCCAATAGTCACATCGGGAACGTCCGATGCAGATACAGTCAGCCCTGCGTGAACATCCGCAGCTTTAACATTTCCTTTGGCACCCGCGCTGCCGCCAATTTCCATTGTCAGATCTCCCGCAAAATCGGGCGCAGTAACAATATCAATCTCCTGCAGCGAAAATGTCCCGGGACTGGACGGTGATGCTCCGGTTATTTCAAATACAGCTGTCCGGTCATCCGTTCCGGTATATCGCACAAATGCAAGCTCCAAATCATTCTTATTGTCGGTCTCTCCGGCGGGGCTTTCCGAGCTGCCTTCATAAACCTTCTGAAACGCTGCGCCTTCGGGAAGAGTCAAGGTAAGGGTGCGCCCTTCGGGCAGCGTTCCATACAGTGCTTCTTTAATGACGATATCCGAAATCCGCTGTTCTTCGCGTCCGGCATATATGGAAGGCAGCTTCTCCGATGCCGCACTCACAGTGACACCATACTTTGCATGAGTACCTACAACCAGTTCCGTCACATCCAGATCGGCTTCACCGCTAATTCGGGCTTTTATATCTCCATCAACGGCATTTCCAGGCTTGGTTAAGGTAAATTTCAAACCGCTCAAAGTCCATTCACTCATCTCATAGGTTGCCCCGGTAACTTCCACGGGCTGCACGCGGCCATCTCCGTCCTCGTCCTCCCATGTCGTACCTAGAACGTCTACCGTCAGTTCGTCGTCCGTGGAGGTAAGCTGGAAGTACATGTCTTGTCCATAAGTCGACCCATATTCCACTTTTCGGATACTATCATTCATGTTCCATTTATATCCTGACGGCAATTTAACTCTAACGCTCCCATTCATCGGCTCAAGCGCCCCGGCGGATGCTTCCTCTAGAGTGAGACTGAATGAGTAATCGCTGTCCGTTCCTTTCTTGGAACCGGCGGTTACAGCGACCTTGCCTCCGCCTACTGTAGCTATGGGGACTTTACCTGCAGGGAAAGAGCTATGACCAGGAGCTTCAAACTTAACTTCCACCGCTCCCTCGTCCATATCCTCCCAGGTAACATCGCCCAGCTGGATCACAAAGGAGGCGTCCTCCTCCAGTGTATAACGTTCTCCCCGGTCCGGTATTTCCAGCAGGAAGCTATCCTCGTCCGCCTTTACAACTTCGATGGTCGGTGCACCCGGAGCCGGGCCGTTTAAATCCCTGAGCGGATTGGAGCTGCCCAGTATGTTGATCCGATTCAAACCGCTGTCATCCATTGGATCGATAACGTTGCCACTGGAGTCTGTCGACAAGTCCATGCCTCCGGGAAGCGAGATATACAGCTGGTCTCCTCCGTCAAACACGGTGGATGCCGGAATCGTTACTTTAATAGAATGCATGGATCCGCTTCCGCTGGCTGGCAATATCCCGCTGCCCAGTGCTTCCAGCTTCCCACCTCCTGCCGCATGAACAGGCCTCAATCCGGACAAGCCGCTTACCAGCAAAGATGCAGCGGCAATCATCTTAATCGTTTTTTTCCATTTGTTTTTATGTAATTTCCCCAATTTCACCAAGCTCCTTTAGTGTTATTTAATTATTCATGTTTTTTGGCACTCACCCCCATTCCAAAATCAAGGTTTTAGGATAATGCATGACTTGGCTGTGATTTCCTCTGTCTATGGAGACACCTCCAACCATTTTTTGATAATGATAATCATTATCATTATGCAACATGTTAAAACCTGCCCTTTATCATGTCAAGTATTATGCCAACGTTTTTTTGAAAATTGTAAAAATCTCTGGGAGCCTGCGCTTGGTAAACGGGGAGATTTCGAAAATAATTAAAATTAAGCAATTAACAGCAACCTATTCCCATCTCTGTGCGTCTAACATGTAGAAGAAAGATTCTGGCAACAGGTTACATTAATGATGTTGTTTTCTTTCTTTTATTAATGGTACTCTAGTAGTATGTTTTTCGTTACCCATCTTTTGCTAGAATGGGAAACGGGTCATCCGCACCGTCAGCGGACATCCATTTTAAGAAAAAGGAGCAGACAAACGCATGAAATTCAAGAAACCCGTCATTATTGCTGCAGTGTCAGCCTTGGCCGTATCCGGAGCGCTTTTAACGCAGCCTACATATGCCGCACAAGCTACCAAGACCATCAAAGCGGTGTACAACAACATTGCCATCGTGTATAACGGCAACACAGTGCCTTCAGACGCAGCCACAGAACCGTTCATGATTAACGGTACAACTTACCTGCCGCTGCGTATGGTAGGTACAGCTCTGAACAAGGATGTAAAATGGGACGGTTCCAACAAACGCGTTCTGATCACCGACAACGCACCTGCCGTTGATCCGAATGCAATTACAGCTCTTAACAATCAGATTACTACCTTGAACCAGCAGCTTGCTACGGCAAAGTCAGAAGCAGCGACCAAGGACGCAACCATCGCCCAGCTTCAGAAGGATAAAGAAGCCCTGCAGAAGCAAATTGATGACAACAAGAAAAACAACAACAATAGCAGCACCAGCCTTGGCGACCTGGAAGATGACCTGAACGATGATTACGGTAATTATGAAAGCACGAAGGCCGAAATTAAATTGAGCGGTAACTCCGACAAAGTTACACTTCGTGTAAATGTCTCCAAGACTGGATGGAACAAATTGTCCAGCAACAAGAAAACGAACCTGATCCAGGACATCGTGGACGACATCCGTGACAAATACAAAGATGCCGACATCTCCGGTTCCGTACGTGATGACAATGGTGGAAGTACGTTAGCCGACATCTCTGTAAGAAGCTCGGGTACCGCATCACTGAACGAAAAGTCCTCTGGTAAAGACATTAGTGACCTTCAGAGTGACATCCGGGATGATTACGGTAACTGGAAAAATGTTAAATTCGACATTAGACTTACCGGCGACGAAGATGAAGTGAAAGTAACAGTCTACGTTAACAAGGACGACTGGAGCAATCTGAACACTTCCCAACGGTACGACTTCAAGCAAGGTATCATTGATGCTATTGAGGACGAATACAGCGATGTTGAAATTAGAGGAACGATTCTTGATAAGAACGACAGCAGCAACAGACTGGATAATATCAATAACTAATTACTTTCAGCACGGCAAAAGGGCCGGAGTGAATTTCTCACTCCGGCTTTTGTCCATTCCTTAAACACATGCAAACTTTGTTGGAAAATTTATCACCCAGATACTTAGCTAAAATGATCCTTTCTTCGATCGATACTTGATTATAGTCCAAAAATTTCCGAAACATTTCATAGTCCTTCATTTCAATTTTGGGGAGTGGACATCCCCTTTGTAATCTAAATAGTTTCTGGAGTTTATTCCAAAGCTTTTGTGCACCTTTCTCTTCAAAACTTATTTTTTCCTCTTCTTTCATCCGCCTTTCCAATTGAAGGTGATATTTTTTTATGGCTTCATTTTTACCATGAGCAATCATCATTTTGAGACTAATCGGCTTCACACGCTCAATAATTTCGTAATGATACCAGAATGGATCTTCAAAAAGCTCATATTCCATGACCGTTTGTATAATATCATCTTTATCTATCTCCGAGATATCATGTCCATTTTCCAACAACAGCTGAACAAGCAGGTTGTCATCTATTTCAGACAGAACTTCAATACAACATTGAAAAACAAACTCTCTGATTATATATTCGTATTTTTCTTCAAATCTATTATGTAACAAACCCATACCACTCATATAGCTAGCCGTAGTTTGACCTGTATACTCATCAAAAAAGTCTTCAACACTGTTATACTCATCAATTGAAAACAATTCATTTGTCCGGATCAGCATGCCCGAACAATCCCAAGGCGGGTCATACCTGTGAGTGATTTTATATTTAGGTGCGAACATGAAGTCATACGCCAACTCTTCTGCTAAATTAGCCAATAATACTGAAAATCTTACATCGACCCTGTTTCTTATTTGTTCCGAGATACTTTCCACTGAATGTTCCAATATTCTAACCTCCTCAACAAAAAAAACCATGCTTAATAAAAAATTTAGCACAGTTCTTCCGTAGAAAATAAATATTCGATTGTTTAAATCGTATCATGTTTACACTGTTAAATCTAGTTTCTGCAATTTCGCGGTATCCAGGGTTCAGAAATCGTCTTTTTAGGACAATACGACCCATCATTCCTCTTTTATTACTATTCTTATTGGCAGTTAGCAGAGTTGCTTTTTTATTATTTAGTCATTAATGGACATGACTCTCCCACATTTCACGGGCCTGCCACACATCATTAGCCGCAGGCAGAGACTAAACAGCATGTCAAAAAAGAAACCCGCATCCTGAAGCAGATGCGGGTTTCCTGATCATAAGGATTCAATATTAATAAGCTAACGCAAACAAGCCTTTGATGTGGGACAGGTAGCGGATGTTGCTTCCTTCCTTCATCAAAGTCGCTACTGCGCCTTTCAGTTGGGTCTGGTTCGCACCCACGGTACCGATGGCGTCCGTTCTGCCCAGGCTTCCCAGTGTACCGGAGAATACAGGGGTGAAGGTTTCCATTTGATGTCCATTGAAGAGTGCGAAGATGTTGTAGCCAACCGTTTCGCCCATCTGCCAAGCCAGCTGTGCCGTTGGCGGATATGGACGCTGCCCTTCGCCAGGGAACACAACCGCGCTGTCGCCAGCCAGGAAGATATTCTCGTGGGAAGTGGATTGCAGTGTGCCGGTTACTGTAGCGCGTCCGCGGTCTACGTCGATACCGGATGCTCCAACCAGCACATTGCCTTGAACGCCTCCCGTCCAGATGAGGGTGTTCGTCTTGATGGAACGTCCATCCTTCAGCAGCACCTCGTCAGCCTTCATTTCTGTGATTGGCACGCCAGTGATGAACTGAACGCCGCGTTTTTCCAGGCTTGTTACTGCACGGTCAACCAATGGCTGGGCAAAGCCTGCCAGAATGGAAGGACCCGCTTCAACACAGTACAGGTTGATATCATCGTAGTTGATGCCTTTTGCACGGCATACTTCAGGCAGCTTATCCGCGTATTCGCCGACCAGCTCGACACCTGTCAGACCGCCGCCGCCGATAACGATGGTAGCATCTGCCGGATTGCCGGATTTCTTGTATGCATCCAGACGTGCTTCCACGTGCGCGCGGATTTTGTTCGCTTCATCCACGGATTTCAGCGTCAGGCTGTACTGCTCCAATCCAGGGATTCCGAAGTAAGCAGTTTGGCTGCCCAGAGCGATAACGAGCGCGTCATAGCTGAGTGTTGCGCCGCTTGCCAGAGCTACTTTTTGCTCCGCAGGCTTGATTTCAGTGACTGTATCCACCTTCAGCGTGATATCCTTGTTGCGCAGCAGCTTCTCCAGCGGCAGAGCCACAGCTTTCTCGCTGATGGTGCCTGCAGCCAGCCGGTGCAGTTCAGTAATAATTTGGTGTGTCGCATAGCGGTTTACAACCGTAATCGCAGCTTCCTGCGGGCCCATATGTTCACGAGCCGTCAGAGCGGCCAGCAAGCCGCCATATCCGCCGCCAAGAATCAAAATTTGCTTCGACATTTCCATCCTCCGTTCTTGTTCTACCTGTTACCTAACAATGAATCAGCAGTTATTTGTTTTGCGCCTGGCGCTCGTTCATAATGTCCAGGAAAGCTGAAGCGAAGCGCAAGCCCTTCTGCACATTCGGATCTTTGAGCATTTTCAGCAGACCAAACAGGCCGATCGTGCCCGATTCGGTTTGAACACGGTCGCCCGCTTCAATAGCAGCAGAAGCAATACCTTTGGCCGATTCTGTTACAGGCTTCACAAACTCGGTCATGGAGTTTTTCATATCCCCGATAAATACCGGGTCTGTTGCGAGGCTGCGCGCTACATCATAAGCGCCGGTCATAACCGTGACCATCTCGGTCAGCTTTGGCAGATTTTCAACCAGAACGGTCAACGATTGTTGAACCTCCGGCTTCATCAATTGGTCCAGCACATCGCGGGACTCCGTGGTAGCTTCCTGTATTGCTGCCACCTCTTGTTGATTTTCTGACATGACGTGAACGTCCTCCTTTACTGTAAAAATAGAAGTCCATTCCTTTCTCGTTACCTGCTTTGCATTAAACGGCTCAACGAATACCGGTCAAACAAATCCATAACATATTGAAAAAGCCCGCGCCGCCGAAAGGCGGAATCTTGGCACACGGGCCCTGATGCATGGCTGCCTCGGTCTTCGGTGTTTTTGCTGCTGCAATGACCACGCATTTCATGTTCGTGAATCAAACAGGCCGAAACGGAATCCTATAACTATATATTACACCTTTCACAAGCCCAACGTCGAAAAAATTTTTAGTTTTACATAAAAATCTTATATTTAATACCTTAATTTTCATGAAATAAGGGATTGCATCTGAAATCCTCTCCATTTTTTCGGTTTGAAAGGCTGTTTTTTTGACGAAGCTGGTGATCATTGGATATCATATAGTCGAACCCAATCCCAACGAATGGAGGCTACAAGCATGGCACTGACATTTATGGATATGCTTAAGCAAGCCCAGGCAAACGTAAAAGGTGTAAGCTCCCAGGAAGCAAAGAAGATGATCGAAGAAAATCCGAACACCTTTATTATTGACGTTCAGGATGCCACTGATGCAGGCGCATGCGGCCTGATTCGCGGAAGCGCGAATATTTCGCTCGGCATGCTTCCCATCCGCGCTGATCTGGAGCTGCCGCAAAATCTGCGCGATGAGCGTCTGGCGGACCGCAGCCGTCCTATTCTGACCACCTGCGGCGCAGGCGGACAAGCCGCCCTGGCTGCTTATCTGCTAAAACAGATGGGCTTCACCAACGTGGCTTACATTGAAGGCGGAACGGCAGCCTGGAAGGACGCCGGCTACGACGTGGAAATATACTGATTAACGAGATACAAAACAATTAAGCTTCCTATTCTCCATGAACGGAAGCTTTTTTTGTCAGATCATTTTGGTTGATTCTAATCCCGTGCCCTCTCCCGTATAAATTCATCCGCATCCCGGTCAGCCTTGGACTGGTTGCAGTCATTGCACGCGCAGACACAATTGACAGGGGTTGTGTGCCCGCCTTTGGCACGGGGAAGAAGATGATCCAGCGTGTCGCCGTATTTGCCGCAGAAATAACAGGTATACTTGTCTCTCGTCATGATATAACGGCGGAATTCCCGATTCGTATATAAACGCCGGATTGTCGAGCGATTAACCACCACCGCCATGCGTTCCTTTACCAGAGTTGCCGCCAGCTCCGGGTCGATCTCCTGGTGCCAGCGCCGCCCTTTATCCGTTTTGCCGCGCAGACGGATCATTCCGTTGCGGTTCGGATGCAGCGCCTTCGGGTCCGTTGGGTCCAGCTGCGGTTTATTGTCCTTGGAGGGCAGCTGCCGCCTCTCATGATGAACAGGAAGCGTACGGGCAGTCCTCTTACCATGAACACGGGCAGCGTCGTTCCCCACAACGGGAGGCTTCGCTGCCGCTTTTACAGCTCCCTTTTCTCCCTGCTGTGTGTCAGGCGAGGCTTGACCGGCTTTCTGCTTCCGGCGCCTGCAGTCCAGACATGCCCCCCTGCGCGACAGCGGGCCTGCTTTACGGCCGGTTCTGCGCTGGAATCCGGTCAAAGGTTTGTATTCCCTACAATAATTACAGTATTTCAGTAATGGCTGTTCGGCTGCTTCCATCATGCCCAGGCAGAAAGCTTCTGCTCTTCGGGTCACCTCCTTAAGCTTGTCCGATATCTATATTTGTCCACAAATTTATTTCAATTAAACACCAACCCGGCTTCTAACTAAAATTCCCACCTGCTTCCTGTATTGTATCACATTCAGCTCAAATCAAGACGTATGACTGCCGCACGCACCCTGCTGACCGGGAGGAGATTGCGTGCCATACCGGAGAACATAGGTATTCTTTTTGCTGGAAAGAATAACTACAACGGAAAAGACTGACGGACTCCTCCATTCATCTGCTGTTTTTTGTACGCTCTTCGGCGGCACGGGAGTTTAGCCTGCCTTGCCTGATGGGTAACTTGTTATATAAGGGAGGGACGTACATGATAAGAAATCATACGATGATGCAGTTTTTTGAATGGCATGTAGAGGCTGACGGGAAACACTGGCAGCGGCTGATTGAGCGAGTCCCCGAACTGAAACGAAAAGGGATTGACGCATTATGGATTCCGCCTGTAACCAAAGGGCAATCTCCGGATGATACAGGATACGGTGTATACGATCTGTACGACCTCGGTGAATTTGACCAGAAAGGAGCAGTGAGAACCAAATACGGCACCAGGAACGAGCTGCTGGAAGCCATGTCCGCCTGCGTCAAGCACGGTATGTCCGTCTATGTCGATCTGGTCATGAACCATAAGGCAGGGGCGGATGAAACCGAGCTGTTCAAGGTGGTCGAGGTCAATCCGGATAACCGGAACGAGGTGATCTCCAAGCCTTTTGACATTAAAGGCTGGACGAAATTTACTTTTAAGGGGCGTGGAAACCGGTATTCGGCGTTTCAATGGAATTTCGAGCATTTCAATGGAACCGACTATGATGCCAGCCGGAACAAGACGGGTATTTACCGTATATTGGGCAAGAACAAGCAGTGGAATAATAATGTGGACGATGAATTCGGCAACTACGATTATTTGATGTTCGCCAATATCGATTACAATAATCCGGCTGTACGGGAAGAGATGATCCGGTGGGGCAAATGGCTCATCGATACGCTGCAATGCAACGGGTTCCGGCTGGATGCCATTAAGCATATCAACCACGATTTTATCCGGGAGTTTGTGGTGGAGATGATCAAGAAGCGCGGACAGGACTTCTACATTGTAGGCGAGTTCTGGAAACCCGATTTGAAGGCCTGCCAGAAATTCCTGGACGCCGTCAACTATAAAATCGATCTGTTTGATGTGGCCCTTCATTACAAGCTGCATAGTGCTTCTCTGGCCGGAAGCGATTTTGATCTGTCCACCATTTTTAAGGATACACTGGTCGGCACACATCCCCTCAACTCTGTTACGTTCGTGGACAATCACGACTCCCAGCCGAATGAGGCGCTGGAATCCTGGGTGGAGGATTGGTTTAAACAGATCGCCTATGCTCTGGTGCTGCTGCGGAAGGATGGTTATCCCTGTGTGTTCTACGGCGATTATTACGGAATTGGCGGTGAGAAGCCTGTCAAAGGCAAGCAGGATAAGATCGACCCTCTGCTCTATGCCCGTTATGAGAAAGCTTACGGCGATCAGCAGGATTATTTTGATCATCCCAGCACCATCGGCTGGGTAAGACTGGGAGTACCTGAGATCGGAAAATCCGGCCTGGCTGTCGTAATATCCAATGGCAAGGACGGAAAGAAGCGGATGCGTGTCGGCCAGCACAGAGCAGGTGAAATATGGACTGACCTGACAGGCAACCGGAAAGACAGCGTTAAAATCGACCAGAACGGATGGGCTGAGTTTCCGGTCACCGGGCGCAGTGTATCCGTGTGGGCTCTTAATGGTTGAGGCGGTTACGGAATGATCAGCTCGAACTCGGCCGATACCTGCTTCACGCCGTTGACGATAATATCCAATCCATGCGTGCCGGGGTAATGCTTCCGCGTGGTGATGGGCTTGATCGTATGCCGCCTGGAAACAAGGCTCACTCCAGGTGGGTATTCCTTTTCTGAAAGCTTGAACCGCTTGGGAGCCGTTCTTCCGTTGGCCTTCATGTACAGGATGTCGTATTCAATCCGGAGCTGCTGCGGCTGCCCGGCAGGGTTGAATACGGCAAATGAAAATTCCAGTTCCTCCCCTTCTGTAATCGACGGCCGCGCCAGGTGCAGATCACGAATCTCCACTCCCTCCGCTCTTTGCAGTCCGAACAGCTCCAGGGCCTGCGGATCACCTTTCTTGAGCAGGGTCCGGCAGCCGTGCCGGACAATCCAGTCTGTATCCGGGTGTTCCCCTTTCCACACGCGGGCGATGTTCAACACCAGCTCCGGATGATCCTTGGCAATATCGTTCAGGTTGTTGGCTACACTTTTGCGCACATACAAGGAAGGATCTCTCTTCAACAGCTCCAGCAGTTCAATGACCGGGGCCGGGTCGGCAATGAACTGCTTCAACTGTCCTCCCCATGGCAAACGGGGCCTGCAGCCTTCGCTTGCAAGCCGCCGCACATGCTCGGATTCGTCCGTCGCCCATATCCGCATACGGCTCATGACGCCCTCCGGGTTCCTCCCGATAAAGGCGCGAATGGCAAATTCGGAGGTCGAGTACCGGGTGAGCAGCTTCAGCGCCTCCAGGGAAAGTTCCTCATGCTCAAGCCCATTCAGCTCAACAAAATCCGGCAAGAAAATATATTCGACTCCTTTACAATCAGACGCTGCCGCGCATAATATATCCAGCGCCTTCGGGTAGGATGGCGGCAGCACCTCCGTGAGTGCGCGTGCAATATGGCGGATGCGCTGCTTGAACTCCTCCTGCTCCCATTCCCCGTCCTGGACAAGCTCCACGAAGCGGTCACCATCAAAGGACGGGTAGACCTTGCGGAACACCGCCGCCGTATTTTCCAAAAATTCAGGGGTAAACAATTCTTTGAATGTGGACATCTTTTACCTCCGGGGGATTTCCCTTAGTGGTTTTCTCATATAGCTTGATATTATAGCACATACGTTCCCATTTCAAACGAAAAAATTACAGCTTAGAAAAAGCCCCGCCCGTCATGTTAAACTAAGATCAGCAAATTCGCCTTTGGAAAGGAGTCTGAATCCGTGAAACAAGAGCTGATTCAACGATTGAGCACCTATGCCCAGGTCGATACACAATCCAACGAGGACAACGAAACCTGCCCCTCGACACCTGGCCAACTAACCCTTGCACGCATGCTGGTCGAAGAGCTGAATGCCATAGGCATGCAGGAGGTCACCGTGGACGAGAACGGCTACGTGATGGCAACCCTGCCTTCCAATACGGATAAAACCGTGCCGGTCATCGGCTTTCTGGCTCATCTCGACACAGCAACGGAAGTTACGGGCGCAAACGTCCGCCCGCAAGTCGTGGAAAATTACGACGGGCAGGATATTGTCCTGAATGAGCAGGAGCAGGTCATTCTCTCACCCCGGGATTTCCCGAGCCTGGCCCACTACAAAGGACATACCCTTGTCACCACAGACGGCACCACGCTTCTGGGAGCGGACAACAAGGCCGGTATTGCCGAAATTATGACAGCGATGGATTACCTGATCCGCCATCCGGAAATCAAGCACGGCAAAATCCGCGTCGCTTTTACCCCTGATGAGGAAATCGGTAGAGGGCCGCAGCGCTTTGACGTCGCCGCCTTTGGCGCAAAATACGCGTATACGATGGACGGAGGCCCGCTTGGCGAGCTGGAATATGAAAGCTTTAACGCCGCAGCGGCCAAAATCACCTGCCTGGGCGTCAATATCCATCCCGGAACAGCCAAGAACAAGATGGTGAATGCCGCCAAAATCGCGATGTTCATACATACCAAGCTCCCTCCGCTGGAGGCGCCGGAGCATACGGAAGGATACGAGGGCTTCTATCACCTGATGTCGATTCAGGGAGATATTGAGCGGACCCGAATGCACTACCTGATCCGCGACTTTGACCGGGAGCAGTTTGAGAAGCGCAAAGCCCGGCTGGCCGAAATCGTAGAGGAAGCCCGTTCCGTTTATGGGCAAGAACGCGTACTGCTGGAGATCAAGGATCAATACTTCAATATGCGGGAAAAAATCGAGCCGGTAAAGCATATTGTGGAAATCGCGGAGCAGGCGATGAACAATCTGAACATTGAGCCTGAAATCAAACCCATCCGCGGCGGAACAGACGGTTCCCAGCTCTCCTATATGGGGCTGCCTACACCCAATATTTTCACAGGCGGCGAAAATTATCACGGTAAATATGAATTCATCTCCGCCGATGTCATGGTGCAGGCCACCGAAGTGATTCTTGAGATCATCCGGTTGTATGAGGAGCGCGGGGACAACCCGAGCACCTCCAAAGTGTAATTGTTTGATAAGCCAGGCGGTCCCGGAACTCAAGATTCCGGGGCCGTTTTTACACATTTCAGCGCAATGGATTTTTGCATCAGCCTCATATACAATATAATGATTAGCTTTTTAAGGAGTCGGAGTATATGGGTAATCAACAATTCAAAACAGCGGTTGAGCTCACACTTAAGGTTATCGGCGGCAAATGGAAGCCGGTTATTCTCTGCCATCTCACGGATGGCGCCAAAAGATTCAGCCAATTGCGCCGGGATATGCCGGGGATCACGCAGAAAATGCTGACTCAGCAGCTGCGCGAGCTTGAAGAGGACGGTATTATTCACCGGAAGGTGTATTCCCAGGTACCGCCCAAGGTGGAATACTCTTTTACCGAATATGGTCTGACGGTCAGGCAGCTATTGGATGAAATGGCGGACTGGGGAACACAACACCAGCAGCATCTGAACCAGGTCGAATAATGAAAATCCCAACATACCTATTGCAGCCGGATTGAAAAATCAACCGGACCGTGAAAGGGGCCTATCCTTTCCGGTCCGGTTATTTTTTTCATGTGGACTGCATCGAGCGCTGTCTATCGCGAATTTCCCGCCAAGTGGCCACGCGAATATCCTCTTTCCGCAATAACCGGATAATGTCTTTATCACGGAACAAATCATATTCATAACGGCGAATGGGCCATGTGTCCGTGATTGCTTTTAACTCCCGGGTATCCCGGGATGGATGAAAAACCAGCTCTGTCAGGCCAGGCTTTAAATTTTTAATCACATGAATTGCCGCTTCCTTCGTAAAAGCATAAGGGACCTTCGCACCAGCTTCTGAGGAAAAAGGAAGCATTTCAAAGTGATCGAGAAGCAGCACGCCCTTCTCTTCCGCGAGCTTCACCATCTCTTTATGCCGGGGATGCTGCAAGAACATGCCGCTTAGCTTGGAAAACCGCAGCGGGAGCCGGTATGTCTCACACAGATCAAGCAGAATTTCAGTGACATGATATACCGAGCCCATATGATTGTCCACGTGAGTAAGGTCTATTCCCAAGCGCAGAGCGAATTCAATTTGTGCGGTCGCTTCCTCGCGAATCTCTTCAGGGGCGGCATTCGCGATAACAGTCTCTGTATCTGCCGGAAAATATCCGAACTGATCCGTCAAGGTTGACAACTGCGTATTCAACGGCCCCCATTTGTAATGCTCCCATTCACTCGTGAATGTAGTATGGATCCCCACATCCGCATTCGGGTTCTGTTTCAGGAAAGCTGCGGCTTCCAGCACCCAGGGGCAAGTCACCATCAGACTTGTCGAAGCCGTGACACCATCAGCCAGCAGCTTGCTTATAGCGTGATTTGTTGAATGACACATTCCGAAATCATCTGCATTAATGATTAACAAACGCTCATTGGACATGTCTAATCCTCCTCGGCTCCTTATTTGCAATGGCTGCTAGAGCTATTTTATGAGGCCGTTTTCAAAATAGTATATAACGAAGTTTGTTAATATACAGCGGCCGTGAAGGTGCTTTTCCCTGGTTCCCTTCTAGTAACTGCCTTACCTCATGGGTACTGCGTTCCGAAAAAGTGCGTACTTACATTCTTAAAAGACGGCAAGTACAATGAATCTGACTTCAAAACGATTAAAGGAGCGAATAGAAGAATGGAACTGCAATTGGCACTGGATCTGGTGAACATTCCGGAAGGGATCGCACTGGTAAAAGAGGTTGAAACTTTTATAGATGTGGTGGAAATCGGTACCCCTATCATTATCAACGAAGGGCTACATGCGGTAAAAGCGATGAAAGAAGCCTTCCCTAATTTGAAGGTATTGGCCGATCTAAAAGTCATGGACGCAGGCGGTTATGAGGTCATGAAGGCTTCCGAGGCAGGAGCGGACATCGTGACGATTCTGGCGGTAGCGGAGGATGCAACCATCCGGGGCGCGGTGGAGGAGGCCAGAAAGCAAGGCGGGAAAAAGATCCTTGTGGATATGATCGGCGTAAAAAACCTGGAGCAGCGGGCTAAAGAAGTAGACTCGCTCGGTGTAGACTATATCTGTGTGCATACAGGCTATGATTTGCAGGCTGAAGGCGAAAGTCCTTTTGAAGCTCTTAAAACCGTCAAAGGCGTGGTGAAGCACGCCAAGACTGCGGTAGCTGGAGGGATCAAGCTGGGCACACTGCCAGAGGTCATTGCTGCAAAACCGGACCTCGTTATTGTAGGAGGCGGCATCACAGGGGAAGACAACAAGCAGACTGTTGCAGCACAAATGCAGCAGCTGGTTAAGCAGGGCGTCTGAGCACCATGCAGACGGTTCAATATCTCAAGGAAATTCTCTCGGAGCTTGATAGGGCTCCGGAGCTGATTTCCGGCGAGGCGGCTGAGCAGCTGGCCTCCGCCATTATGGATGCCAAGCGGATTTTCGTTGCTGGCGCAGGCCGTTCCGGGTATATGGTCAAATCCATTGCCATGCGGCTCATGCATATCGGTCTGAACAGCTATGTGGTAGGCGAGACGGTTACGCCGGGTATCGGCAAAGGAGACTTGCTGCTCATCGGCTCCGGCTCCGGCGAGACAAAAAGTCTGGCAGCCATGGCCGATAAAGCCAAATCGGTGGGTGCTGACGTAGCCCTGCTTACCACGTCGCCACAGTCGTACATCGGCTCCTTTGCGGATACGGTGATTCAGCTCCCGGGCTCTCAGAAGGATCAGGCGAATGCCCATTACAAAACCATCCAGCCGATGGGATCTCTCTTTGAACAGAGTATGCTCCTGTTCGGAGATGCCGTTATTCTGAGGATTATGGAGCGCACAAAGCAAACAACGGAAAGCATGTACGGCAAGCATGCCAACCTTGAATAGACAAAAGACTGTATCCTTTCTAATCAAAGTGGCGTCCCCTAATATTCTGCGGGACGCCACTTTTTTGCAGTCAATTCAGTGTCACACTATATTAACTCCAGCGCTGCCGTACCCGGCTACTACTGTAACAAGATCAATACCGGCGGCTGTAGTGGAGAATACCATTAACAAGCGAGTGTTGGCCGCAACCGGGATGGACAACCCGGTAGCCAAACCATTGCTTACCGTGCCAATGGCAACCAGACCGGAAAGCGGCGGAGCCAAAGTAACCAGTGCTCCCGCGATGGGGCTGAAAATATTGCTTGTTCCCGCTGCGCTGTACAGCTGAGCCGTGACTGTAACGGTTGCGCCAAGAAGATTGACCGCGAGTGTATTACTGAACGTAGCTGATATATCTGTTATGGTGCCGGCCCGTGGTGTATTGAAGGCAAAATCAAGAAGAGTGCCTGCTGCGCCCGTAAGGTCGATGGTTCCTCCCGCCAAGGTGACCGTAGGGCCTGAGTTGCCGAATCCGACAAGCCCAACGGTTCCAACCAGCCCGCCTGCAACCGTGGTTAGTGTAAGGGGGGTGCCGGATGCAAAAGGAATAACGGCTCCTGTACCGGTAGGGCCTGTGGGACCCGTAGCGCCGGTTGGTCCGGTGGGACCTGTTACTCCGGTGCCTGTCGCTCCTGTCGGACCCGTGGCTCCTGTTGGACCTGTCGCTCCTGTCACACCCGTCGCTCCCGTTACTCCCGTTGCACCCGTACCTGTCGCTCCCGTCGGACCCGTTGCTCCCGTTGCTCCCGTTGCTCCCGTTGCACCTGCCGCTCCTGTCACACCCGTCGCTCCCGTGGCTCCGGGGTCGCCCACTCCTGTCGGACCCGTTGCTCCTGTCGGGCCTGTCGCTCCTGTCACACCCGTCGCTCCCGTGGCTCCGGGGTCGCCCACTCCTGTCGGACCCGTCGCTCCTGTCGGGCCTGTCGCTCCTGTCACACCCGTCGCTCCTGTGGCTCCGGGGTCGCCCACTCCTGTCGGACCCGTCGCTCCTGTCGGGCCTGTCGCTCCTGTCACACCTGCCGGGCCTGTCGGTCCGGTTGGGCCTGGAATCGCCGGATCTCCCGAATATCCCGGATCTCCCTTAGGACCGGGAGGGCCGGCTGGTCCCGGAGGGCCGGCTGGTCCCGGAGGGCCAGCAAATCCCTGCGGCCCTGCGGGCCCGGGTGATCCGGGCGACCCCGCAGTTCCCCTTGGCCCGGGAGGTCCGGGCGGCCCCGGAGGCCCTGCAGGACCGGCTAAGCCCTGCGGCCCTGCAGGGCCTTGGGGACCAATGGGACCTCTGAAGCTGCGGCGGCGGACGTGCTTGTGTTTGCCCTTGTGGGCGAGATCAATGATGATCGGATGATTATCCGTGTGAATCACTTTTTTCTCCAGCTTCTGCAGTGATCCAAACTTCTTTCTTTTTGAACGATCCAGTTTAGACACCTCCTTATGGAATTGGTTTATAATACGGTTGCTTCTCTTAAACCGCATGGGTTAATGACGCTAGGCGGATACCTATTTATAGGTAAACGCGTTTTTTCCATTATGAAATTGAGATGACTTCATCTGATAAGCGTCCAAGCACTTATTATTTTTTTGCATTAAATATAGTGAACGATCCAAATAGGACACTCTCCATCATCAAGGTTCCAAATCCGGGATCTTGATTTTTTTGTCTCAAAACACCATTTACACAAAGTTTACATATATCCCATTTCCCCCTAACAATTAACGGCTACTGTTTGTATGAACAAGCTTTCATGTATTCAAATAAATGGGAGGGTTAATGATGAAAAAGAGAATAATGAAAAAAATGCTTCCCGTTGCGCTCGGTCTGACCCTGGGCACTTCAGCCATTCTGTCCGGAGCCCCTGCCGCAGATGCCGCCAACGCTAACGCCAGCTCCAACGCCAAAGGCAAAGTGAAAAATGTGATCTTTCTGATCGGTGACGGCATGGGACAATCCTATACTTCAGCTTACCGCTATATGAAGGACGACCCTTCCACACCTGTGATGGAAAAAACGGAGTTTGACAAATACCTGGTCGGAACGCAGATGACTTATCCTGAGGATGAGTCCCAGAACGTTACGGACTCCGCATCCGCAGCCACGGCCATGTCGGCTGGTGTTAAAACCTACAACGCCGCCATCGCGGTCGACAACGACCAAACTGAAGTAAAAACCGTACTGGAGCAGGCAAAAGAGCTGGGCAAATCCACGGGTCTTGTCGCCACCTCCGAGATTACCCATGCAACACCGGCGGCCTTCGGCGCTCACGATATCAGCCGTAAAAACATGGATGCCATCGCTGACGATTATTTCGACGAAATGATCAACGGCCAGCATAAAATCGATGTGCTGCTCGGCGGCGGCCTGACGAACTTTGTGCGTGAAAACCGCGACCTGACGAAGGAGTTCCAGAATGCCGGCTTTGGGTATGTAACCAACCGTGAGGGACTGCTTAATGACAAGCATGACCAGCTGCTGGGATTGTTCGCTGACGGCGGACTTGATAAAGCCATTGACCGCAAACCAGAGACTCCTTCCCTGGAGGAAATGACCAATGCGGCTATTGAGCGCCTGAGCAAAAATAAAGACGGCTTCCTCCTGATGGTGGAAGGCAGTCAAATCGACTGGGCAGGACATGATAACGATGTTGTCGGCGCGATGAGTGAAATGGCAGACTTCGAAAAAGCCTTCAAGGCGGCTATTGATTTTGCCAAAAAAGACGGCAACACACTGGTCGTAGCGACAGCTGACCACTCCACCGGCGGTTTCTCTGTGGGTGCAAATGGGGAATACAATTTTGATGTCACGCCAATCAAAGCCGCTACACGCACGCCGGATTTCATGGCTGCTGAAATTGCGGCAGGCGCCGATCCGGAAGAAACACTGAAGAAATATGTATCGTTGGAGTTCACGGAAGAAGAGCTTCAATCCGTTAAGGATTCAGCCGCTGCTGCGAAGGATGTCACTGAAATTGATAATGCGATCGAGAAGATTTTTGACACCCGTTCATTTACCGGTTGGACCACAGGCGGCCACACCGGAGAGGATGTACCTGTGTATGCCTACGGACCGGGCAGCGAGCTGTTTGCCGGACTGATCGACAACACCCAGAATGCGGAAATTATTTTCGATCTGCTGGGTTCAACAAAATAATACGCCAAAACCCGCCAAAGCCGCGAGCATTGATGCTTCGCGGTTTTGTTGTGTCAGGAATAATTCAACTTTGGATAAGCGCCCTTCTTAACAAACCTGCCTTAATTCCAGCTAAACTTGGCGAGAATTTCACACGGTCTCCCCGCACATGGATCAGGAAAAAATTTGCTATAATAGGCCGAAAGAAATTCAACATACTTATCCGATACCAAGGAGGAAAATAACCATGCCACAGACCGATACCCATCCCATCGAGGTTCTTCTGGATCATATCACCATACAGGCTCTTAACTTTACTGCCCGCACACTGAAGGATGAGGTGAACGGGAGCGAGCGGCAGTTGATTGGATTTGATTTCATAGTTGCAGGCCCTGAACAGTACCATGATATTACCGTACATTTGTACAAGCAGATGTTCGAAGTAGCCGTCCCGTCGCGGCAGCTAAAATTCACAGGGACGATCCACAACTACTCCACCTCCATACCAAAAATGACGCCAGGGGACGATACAGTAGATTTCAGGCTTGAGCTGATTGAAAAGAACGCTTGACAGCAAACTCTATTGTAACTATTATGGTTACATGATGATAACTTTAATATAGCTGCTCCATAATGTTAAGGAGGAAGATTTCACATGAAAATACTGGTAACCGGCGCGACCGGGCAACTCGGTTCAAAAGTGGTCGACAACCTGCTCGCCAAAGTTGCAGCGGACAACGTAGCCGTAAGTGTACGTGATCCCCGCAAAGCAGACGCCCTGGCCGCTCGCGGCGTTGAAGTCAGACAAGGTAATTTTGACGATCCCGCTTCACTTGACAAAGCTTTCGCAGGCATCGACCGCCTGTTGATCATTTCCGCTACAGATGACAACGATACACGGATTCGCCAGCATCAGAACGCCATTTCCGCAGCACAGCGCGCAGGAGTAGGCTTTATCGCCTACACCAGTGTGTCCAACGCTGATGAAAATCCGTTATTCCTCGCCCCGGTTCACCGGGCCGCGGAGGAAGGCATCAAGAAGACAGGCATTCCCTACTCCTTCCTGAGAAACAACTGGTATCTTGAAAATGAGCTCGGCGTATTTCAGGCGGTGCTGGCAGGTGCTCCCGTAACCGTATCCGCAGGCAGCGGCAAGGTCGGTTGGGCACTGCGCGAGGATTATGCCGCAGCCGCTGCGGCTGTGCTGGCAGGCAGCGGTCATGAGAATACGGTCTATGAGCTGTCCGGCGCTCCCGCAACCTATGACGACCTGGCGGCTGCGCTCTCCAAAGCGCTCGGCCGCGAGGTGCCTGTACAACAGGTCGACGATGAGGCCTACGGCCGCATCATGGCCGAAGCGGGGGTACCGCAGGAGGCTTTGCCGATCGTGACCGGCATCCAGTCCGCCATCCGGGAAGGCGCGCTTGAGGTTAAGCGGAGCGACTTTGAAGCCCTGCTCGGCAGGCCGGCTGCTGCACTGGACGAAGCTGTTGCCAAGCTTGTAAATCAACTTAAAGCATAAGTAAACAGACATTGACACAGCATTCTGAAAAAGCCGTGATCGCTTGCGATCGCGGCTTTTTGGCGTTCTCGGCTGCCTGCCGCCCCGGATTTTCGTCTGCGATGAAAAAAGTTGATGCTAACTGCCATACTTGTATGGTAGTATGGTGAACAAGGAGGTGAATACATGGATGAAACCATGTACCGCCACAGCGGATCGGCCGGAAACTCCGTTTATGTCCGATTGAAGGAGCAGATTATGAGCCTCGAGCTGCCGCCCGGTACCGCTTTGTCCGAGAAAGAAACCTCCATCCGCTTTCAGGTCAGCCGGACTCCGGTACGCGAGAGCTTCGTCAGACTCGCTCAGGAAGGGCTGGTGCTCGTGCTGCCGCAGCGCGGGACAAAAGTATCCCTGATCGACACTGGACTTGTGGAGGAGGCCCGCTTCATGCGCGAGCAGCTGGAATGCGCCGTGATACGCCTGGCCTGCACAAGCTTCCCTGAGGCCCGGCTAGCGGAGCTGGAAGCGAATCTGGCGCAGCAGCGGGACATCATTGAAGTCCATGATGGACACCGGCTGTTCGATCTGGACGAGGAGTTTCACCGCATCCTGTTTGAAGGCTGCGGCAAGCTCGCAACCTGGAGCGTCATGCAGCAGATGAACATCCATTTTAACCGGGTGCGTATGCTGCGGCTTGACACGAATCCCCAATGGGACCACCTCTATGAGCAGCACAGCAGGATGGTGGCAGCGGTCCGTGAGCAGTCCCCGGACGCAGCTGAACGGATCATGCATGATCATCTAAATCTCGGCGTAACGGATTTAAGTGTCCTCCGAGAGCAGTATCCCGAATATTTCAAATGAGCTCCTGCTTCGAGGTTCAGGCGCCAGCCGTCTGTTCCGCGGGAGCGGCAGTATTTTGTAAGCGTTATCCATTCAAATGAAAGGCGGTGCCGCTATGCGAATGACATTTCGCTGGTTTGGAGAAGGCAATGACACGGTTTCTTTGCAGCAAATTAAGCAGATTCCGGGAGTAGAAGGCATTGTATGGGCCCTGCATGATGTGCCTGCAGGCGAAGAATGGCCTATGGAGAAGATCCTGGAAATCCGGCGGCAGGCCGATCAGGCCGGGCTGCATCTGGATGTGGTGGAGAGCGTCAATGTGCATGAGGATATCAAGCTGGGACGGCCTACACGTGATCTCTATATCGGGAACTATATAAGAACGATTGAGAAGCTGGCCCAGGTTGGCGTTAAGGTGATCTGCTACAACTTCATGCCGGTGTTCGACTGGGTGCGGACAGATCTGCACAAGGAAACGGAAGACGGGGCTACTGCGCTCTTTTTTGAGAAATCCAAAATTCACGGTATCGACCCGTTAGAGCTGGTACGGCGGATTAACGAGAACAGCGCCCTTACGATGCCAGGCTGGGAGCCGGAGCGTCTGGAGCATTTGACGTCGCTGTTTGAAGCTTATAAAGGCGTGACTGAAGAGGATCTGTGGAAAAATCTGCAGTACTTCCTGGATGCCGTCGTCCCTGTTGCGGAGCAGAACGGAATTAGAATGGCCATCCATCCTGACGATCCGCCATGGCCGATCTTCGGGCTGCCGCGTATCATCACGGGCCAGGACAATCTGCGTAAATTTCTGGCGCTGCATGACAGTCCGTCCAATGGCATCACGCTGTGCAGCGGCTCGCTTGGCGCCAACCCGGATAACGACATCATCGCGATGATTCACGAATTTGCCGACCGCATTCCGTTCGCTCATATCCGCAATGTGCGGGTATTCGATAACGGCGACTTTATCGAGACCTCGCACCGGACACAGGACGGGACTGTCGATATTTCCGGTATCGTGAAGGCCTACCACGATGTCGGCTTTACCGGTTATGCCCGGCCGGACCATGGCCGTCATATCTGGGATGAGCAGTGCAGACCGGGTTACGGCCTGTATGACCGGGCCCTCGGCATCATGTATTTGTGGGGCCTGTGGGACGCCTACCAGCGCGGTGCGGATGTGCCCGCAGGTGCTAAGGAGGCCGTACGATGACCGCCCTTCCCCTTCATCCGGCCTTATCCGGAAAAACAGCCGTCGTGACCGGCGGCTCCGGCGTGCTGTGCAGCGCCATGGCGAAAGAGCTTGCCCGGCAGGGCGTCAGGGTCGCCATTCTGAACCGTACTGCCGAAAAAGGTGAACAGTTGGCTCAGGAGATTCGGGCGAATGGCGGAGAAGCTGTTTCGGTCGCCTGTGACGTGACAGATCCCGAAAGCATGAAGCAGGCCGAGGAGACGGTGCGCCGTCTCCTCGGACCTTGCGATATCCTTATTAACGGGGCCGGGGGCAACCATCCGAGCGCCAACACGAGCCGCGAGATATTTTCCCCCGAGGACCTGGATCAGCCGGGAGTGACGACCTTTTTTGATCTGAGTGTACCAGGCTTCCGCAATGTGCTGGACTTGAACTTCGTCGGGACTTTAATTCCGACGCAAGTATTCGCCAAAGGAATGATCGGGCGTCCTGGCGCTGTCGTGCTCAATGTTTCCTCCATGAGCGCTCCCAGCCCCATGACGAAGGTTCCGGCCTACAGCGCCGCGAAAGCGGCCATCAACAACTTTACCCAGTGGCTGGCTGTGCATTTGGCCGAATCAGGCATACGGGTGAACGCAATCGCTCCGGGATTTTTCCTGACAGAGCAAAACCGGCAGCTGCTCACCAATGAAGACGGGTCACTCACCGAGCGCTCGGCCAAGATCATCGCGCACACCCCGATGCGCCGCTTCGGGGTGCCGGGGGATCTGCTCGGCACGCTGCTCTGGCTCGCCGACGATACCGCTTCCGGCTTCGTCACCGGCACTGTCATTCCGGTGGACGGCGGCTTCATGGCTTATTCGGGGGTATAATTTTCAGGTTGTCGGATATATCGAGAGCATAAACGAGGCTGTTCCAAAAGCTATGATTATAGCTGAGGGACAGCCTCGTTAGTGCTGCATTAACTTTTCACAAAACAACTTGCAGCCCTGATCCTTTCCAGATTTCCGCAAAAGCTCAGGTTTTCGAGCCGATATTGCGCCCGTCGGAAATCTAACGGTTGCAGCTGCTGTTATGTTACGAAAAAAGGCCTTTTCTAGATTCTAATGGTTGCAACCGCCGTTATTTGCCTTAATCTAAGCGAAAATAACCAGGTTTAGTGAAATAAGCGCCATGGCAACCGCTAGAATTTGAAATCAAGGATCTTGGCACCAATAGCGGCTGTCGCACCCGTTAGAATTGTTAAATACCAAGACGGCGCCCGAAATCCTCCACCGCTTCCTGCATGGCCGCCTGCGGTGCGTCAATCATGGGCCCGTGGCCGACAGCCAGCAGCGACGGCTTCATCTCCAGCAGCTTGCGGGCACTGCGCCATGCCGTCTCCTTATGCCAGGTCGCCAGTGCCGGAAAGGGAAAAAGCGGGACCACTCTCCCGGCAACGGCAACTCTTCCGCGTGTTGTAAAGGCATCGCCCGCCAGCAGCGCCCCTGTCCGGGTATCCATGAATGCCATGGAGCCGGGCGTATGTCCGGGGGCACTGACAGCCTGCAGCGACCCTGCCAGGTCTCCTTCATCAAGGAGAATATCCGGCCGGGTATGCAGCTTGGACGGAACCCCGCCCCGCACTGGAACGTTGGGCTCGGCAGGATCCAGGGACACATCGCCGGCCAGCAGCCGCGCGTCACGGCGCGAAATGTATACAGGAACCTCCGGTAAATGCTGCTTCAATGCATCCAGAGAGCCGACATGATCATTATGCGCATGGGTAAGCACAATGCGGGTAATCGGTTTTCCGATCCGCTCCGCAGTACTGATAATACCTTTAACGCTAAAAGGGAGCGCAGCATCCACCAGTGTCAGTTCCCCCTCCTCCTCGACCAAATAACAATTCACAGGAAAAAAATCCGGAAGAAAAGTCAACTGATGCAAATGCTGTCTGCTTTGAACTCGCATAGGGCGGAGTCCCCCTTTAAATGTGATGCTTTGATTTTAACTAATATAATTAGTTTTATCAATAATAAATTTAGTTTTCGGATTTGCGATGACCTATTTGCTCAAGACCTGCTATAAAAATGTCCATAACAAACCGGAGGCTATCATCCTTCCCGACAGGCATTTGGAAACCGCCGCTGCCCTCAATGGATGCAAATCCATGCAGCAAGCTCCGCCATCCGCGCACCGCATGCACGGCCTCCTCTTCCGTCAAAGAGTATCCGGCAGACAGCACTCTGAACACAACCTCCGCCGTCTTATCGCTAATACGTCTAACTTCCTCATCCTTTAAATTGCCCGCAAGCATAATGGCCTCGTATAACCCCGGGCGGCTGCGGGCAAATTCAATATAGGCCGCCGACATGTTCAGAACAGCCCCCCGTCCCGCATGGCCAACGGCAGCCCGGGCGAGCACTTTCTCCAGCTCCCTCATACTGTAGATCGCGAGCTCCCTGCGTAATCCCGCCATTCCGCTGATATGGTTATACAGGGAAGGCGGGCGAATTTGCAGCTTGCCTGCGAGTGTCGTCAGCGTCACTTCCTCCATCCCCTGCTCGTTGGCGATCTCCTCCGCCGCCTGCAGCACCCTCTGCAGGGTAAGCCCTTGCCTTGGTGACATACTCGGATCCCCCTCTGCTCACCGCTTTATGAAAGCGGTCATCATAGAATAAGCACAATCTCACACGTTATTTTAACTAATCTTCTTAGTTTAGACAAAATAAAAAAAAGACGTTATGGTGTCCTATGTAGAAAATGGGGCTATAACAATTTTTCAGACATGTCACATTCCGGGCTTTCTGTTTGTTATATAGGCGAAAACATCAAGGAGGTGATCCTTTGGAATCACTCATCCCCGGGGCTGAAGATGAAAAAAAGGAAATAGAGCTATGCATCGAGCAGGTAAAAGCAGGCGACAAGCAGGCATATGGCACAGTCATACGCCGTTTTGAGAAACCGATTTACATTTACTGCTACTATTTGTTGAAGAACCGTGAAGAAGCGGAGGATGCCGCCCAGGATATTTTCATAAAAGCTTATGAAAATATCCACCTTTACCGGCAGCAGGTTTCCTTTTCCGCCTGGCTATACAAAATCGCTTATCACCATAGCATCAATCTGATGAAAAAAAAGCAGCGCTGGTTTCGGGCGTTCTCCGAGGTCAAGAGACAATACACGGTGGATTCGCCGCTCCCCAAGGAGTCAGCAATCCACGAGCTTCTGGAGCTGCTGACTCACGAAGAGCGGCATATCCTCATTCTCAAGGCTGTGGAGCAGTGCAGCTTTGAGGAAATCAGCGGCATCATGGATCTCAAGCCTGCTACCGTCCGCAAAAAATATGAGCGGCTGCGCAAGAAGCTGATCCAGCACAAATTAGACAAGGGAGGGGTCACCAATGGCAGATATGCATAACGGAGCCGATTTCCGGGATGTGGAACAGGTGGAGCAGCTGATTCGTGATACTTCGGGACCTTCGGGACATTTTCGCGAAAACCTCCTGCAAAGAATAGGAGAAATTGAGATGAAGAAAAATAGAAGGCTTTTAAAAACAACCCTTATGACTGCATCCGCTGCAGCCGTCATGGGCGTGGCCGTCGTCGGGAGCGGCTTCGTATCGCCTGTCATGGCGGATGCCCTGAAGAATGTGCCCTTGATTGGCTCCGTATTTACCGAGCTTAAGGGTGAGAAGCTGCAAGAGGCCGTGGATAAAGGAATGGTAACTGCACCAAATCTCAGCGTAACTCACGACGGAATCACTCTAAAGGTGAGCGATGTGCTGTATGACGGGACACGTTTATCCGTGGCCATTGAAAGGGAAGGGGCAAGCAACCTTGAAAACATGTTGTCACCGTATCCCGGGGAAGGTGCGATGACGGTCTCAGGTGAACCGATACCTGTGGTTCCCGAGGAAGAGCAAGAGAAAGGATATCTGGAAATTCCGGACCTCTTGATAGACGGCAAAGAGTTGGAGATCAAGAAAGGGATGCAAACCGGGTTTGGCGATTACCCTCCTAAAGCTAACACGGCAATGTATGAGATTACCAAAGGATTAGACCTGCCGGATAAGTTCGCTCTTACTCTAAAGGTAAAAGTGACCCGGGTAGCGGAGCCGTTCGTGTTCGATATTCCGGTCGAAATTAACAAGTCAAATGTCGTTTTGCAGCCGAATGCTACCAAATCCTATGAAGACTTCAGTTATACCATTAAGAAGGTGGAACTGACACCGGCTTCTACAAGATTGGTGATCGACAGCACCGGACCCGTTCCTAAAACGGAAGAACAGACAGGTGAATACAGTGCAACCATGATGTATTATGATATCGTTGACGAGAACGGTAATCAGGTGGATCAACGGATGCTGGGCTTCTTTAACAAAGAACCAGACACCGAGTACCATGTGGATGAGCAGTATGCCCCATTTGCCCAAACGCCTAAATCCATCACAATCAAGCCTTATACGTTTACAGTCAAAAAATCGGACTGGAGTATTGTCGGCGAGGTCGATGGATCAACAAAACACCCTAGGAAAAAGACCTACTACAAAGAACTGGAAACCACTATTCCTGTTAAATAAGCTCATTTCGGCCTGATTAAACAACAAGTACTTCACTAAGAACAAAAATGCGGTGCTCTTTAGGAGTCCCGCATTTTTTATTTCACACAAAATGTCACATTTGGGGTTTTTTGTTTGTTATATAGATGAATAAAACGTATCAAGAAAAGGAGAACTTGAAATGAAGAAGAACAGAAAGCTTATGAAAAAGACCATCTTAACAGCATCCGCTGCGGCCGTTTTAGGCGTGACTGTCATCGGAAGCGGATTTGCATCGCCTGTCATGGCTGATGCACTGAAAAAAGTGCCGCTGGTCGGCTCAATATTTACCGGCCTTAAGGGTGAGCAGCTGCAAGCGATCATAGATCAAGGAATGGTAACAGCCCCCGACCTCAGTATTTCACATGACGGTATCACGTTAAAGGTAAAAGAAGTGCTTTATGACGGAACGCGGCTGTCCGTAGCCATTGAAAGGGAGGGTGTAAACAACCTCGACATGGTGTCGCCATATCCTTCAGAAGGCGCGCTGACAGCTACAGGTGAACCAGTTCCCGTTATTCCTGAGGAAGAAAAAGAGAAAGGGTACCTGGGATTCCCGGTAGCTTCCGTAGACGGAAAGGAACTCAAAATGAGCGGGACCAGCTTCGGGGATTACCCTTCACAAGACAATACAGTGCTGTATGAGATCACTAAAGGACTTGATTTGCCTGACCAATTCACCCTCACCCTTAAAACGGAGGTGACCCGGGTAGCAGAGCCCTTCGTGTTCAAAATTCCGATCAAAATCAACCCGTCGAATGTCGATTTGAAACCGGAGGCAACCAAATCCTATGAGGACTTCAATTATACCGTGAAACAGGTAGAACTGACCCCGATCTCGACAAGGCTGGTTATCGACAGCAAAGGCAAAGTTCCCAAAACGGAAGAACAGACAGGCGAGTACAGCGCAACCATGATGTACTATGACATCGTTGATGAAAACGGAAATGCGGTGGACCAACGGATGCTTCCTTTCTTTAACAGAGAACCGGATACCGAATACCATGTGGATGAGCTGTATGCCCCATTTGCCCAAACGCCTAAATCCATTACCATTAAACCTTATACTTATACCGTGAAAACATCAGACTGGAGCATTGTAGGCGGAGTAGATGAAAAAACGAAACACCCTACGAAAAAGAACTACTATAAAGACCTGGAAATCACCATTCCTGTTAAATAGTTAACAGATTTGAAGAACAGAATGCGATGCTCATAATGAGCATCGCATTTCTCGTTTTAACTCCGTGGGCTGCTTGTTTCTGTATTTTGCTGCTCCATATTCTCATCATCATGTCACATTAATTGACCAATGGTAAGAATATATCCATACTTTTCATTCAACAAATTACATAGAATGTCATGACATATAAGAAAAATTGGGATAGACTTATGGACAACTATTAGCGGAAACAGGGTGAGGAATATGAATCGAAGCGGATTGACGGTACGGGAGCTGCTCAAGCTTCCTTTCTTCAAGGATGCAAGACTGATCAGCGGAGAGCAGGGCCTCGACCGGGTTGTGCGTTACATTGATATTCTGGAAGTGCCTGATATCAAGTCCTGGCTGCGCGAAGGGGAAATGATCATGACGACTGGCTATTCGGTGCGGGATGACCCTTCTCTGCTGGCAGGCCTGGTGAAAGAATTGGCTCATGCCGACGGGGCCGCGCTTGCCTTCAAGCCGGAACGCTTCATCGGCCGTGTTCCCCAGGACATGGTTGAGATGAGCAACCTCTATCATATTCCCGTGATTGAGCTGCCGCCAGGCATGCCTTATATAGACATTACTTTTACAGTGATGGAACAGATTGTCGACAGGCAGGCCGCCCTGCTCAGAAGGTCTGAAGAGGTGTACACGACACTGACACATCTCGTGCTGAATAACCGCGGCATTCAGGCCGTGGCCGACCATGTGGCTGAACTGATCGGGTCAGGCATCTGCATTGTAGACAGAAGCGGGGAAATCCTTGTTTCCTCCTCGTATGATGCCTCTGTCGAGCGCAGCGGGGACCGCTCTCAATGGGACGTCACAGTGGACAATCAGCTCGTGGGCAAGCTGGTCGTGGCCAAGGAAGAGCTGGACGAGCTGGACCTGGTGTGTATCGAGCAGGCAAGGCTGGTGTTTGCTCTGGAGCTGATGCGGAGTAAAATCGCCAAGGACACGGAGCTCAGACTGCAGGGCAGCTTTTTTGAGGAGCTGCTGATGGGCGTCCACTTATCCAGACAGGAGGTTGAGGACAAAAGCAGGCAGCTCGGCCTGCAGCCCCACTGGACATGGGAGGTCTGCCTGATTGAGGGGGGCCAGCAGCTATTCGATGAAGGCTCCTCTTTTGCGGTGCAGTTGAAAGAGCTCGTCCACCAGGAGGCTGTGAAGCGCAAGGTACGCGGCTATGTGCTCCCGCAAGGGGAACGGCTGCTCCTGCTGCTGTCCACCACGGAGAGTGATTCTCCAGTGAGAAAGCAGCCGCACAAGGAGTGGATTCAGAGCCTGCGTCCATTTCTTCAACGCTGGAATAGCATCCGCGCCGGCTTCGGAAGCAAAAGGCCGCTGTGGGAGCTTCATGCCGGGTACATGGAGGCCCGCAAGGCGATTGCCATCGGCACCAGGCTGGATCGCGAGCCGCATGTTTACACCTTTGACCAGATCGAAATGCTCAGCCTGATGCTGGAGGCTGGCAGCTTTGTTAACTTCGATACGGTCATCGACCGCAACCTGGGCCAGTTGGCCAAATATGACAAAGAAAACGATACGGACCTGGTAACGACACTTTATTATTATTTGACGACCGGCGGCAGTCTGATCGAAACAGCCAACCGCATGTACATTCACCGCAACTCCGTCAAATACCGGATTGACCGGATTAAAGAGCTGACCAACATTGATCTGGATAACTCTGTAAACCGGCTGATGTACCAGCTGTGCAGTGCTTTTTATCTGGTTAAAAAAACGGATTAAACAGAGGGTCATTGTGCTGAGAGCACAATGACCCTCTGTTTGTTTTGGCATATGAGTACATTGTTTATATTTATGCGGCTCTCTAGAATGTTAAATAACATCACACAGGGGAGGTTGAACTGAATGATAGGCGTAATACGTGTCTTTACAACGGATAACCAGGACGTTTTGGAACAGCACGGAAGAGTTATTACAGAAAAGTACGGTGTTCAAGTGATGAGCAGGAGCATCCCGGATCAGCCTTTGGGCATCTATGATGATAAAACGGAAGAAATCGCAAATCCCAAGATCGTTGAGCTTGGAAAAAGCATGGAGCGCGATGGCTGCAAAGTGCTGATTATCAGCTGTGCGGCAGACCCGGCCATCGAAGCCCTTCGACAAAGCGTGTCCATCCCGGTCATTGGCGCGGGCAGCGCCGCATCCTACAGCGCGCTGGCAACCGGTCTCCCCGTCGGCGTAATGGGCATCACAAAGGAGGCTCCTGCGGCTGTATCCAACCTGCTTGGCAGCCGGCTGATCAAATATCTTCGCCCCGAGGGAGTCACCAATACGACAGATATTCTGACGCCAGCCGGACGTGAAAAAGCTATCGAGGCCGCGCAATCTCTTATCGATCAAGGAGCCAAGGTCATCCAGTTTGCCTGCACCGGCTTCTCCACCATCGGACTTGCCGATATGCTTAGAAACGAACTGCGGATTCCCGTGATTGATCCGGTAGAAGCCGAGGGTCTGTTCGCCTCCTCCCTCTACCAGCAAACGGTGACCGATAGCCCGATCCACTAAAAGAGGGATGATTTTTTGGCAAGAGCTTATCTGACACTCGCAGGATGCGTATTCATATGGGCATTGAACTACATTATCCGGCAGATACTATTACAGTATTTTTCTCCCGTTTTCTTATCAGCATTCAGTCTCACCGTCGTATCCGTCGTCTTTTTAATCTGGGCCTGTGTCCGGAAAAGGATGGCAAAGCCCGGCGGCCGAGACCTCCTGATCCTGTTTCTGTCGGCAACCATCGGACTGATCGCCAACCAGCTCCTGCTCTTCAAGGGACTGCAGCATACGTCCGCAACGAATGCTTCGCTTATATTCTGCATGTCTCCCCTTATGACTGCCGGGCTCGCAGCCTTGGTATTGAGGGAGAAAATCACCTGGCGTATGGTCACAGGCTGCATGATTGCCGTCATCGGTCTTTTTTTAGCCTTGAACTTGAAGGGGCTGCAGTTCAGCCTTGGTGACCTGATTATGCTTGGGGCCACCTTCAGCTTTTCCTGCAATCTGATCTTTGCACGGATGCTGTCCGGTCGGCTCTCACCCTTCATTGTAACGGTCTACAGCTTTACATTGAGTGCGGTTATATTCGATCCCTTCGTTCTGTCTCTGACCGATATCCGCTGGACTCAGCCTGCCGGAATTTGGGCGCTCGCCTTCGCTTCCGTCATCATAGGGCAAGGGATAACGAGTGCGGCCTGGAACAAAGGGATGGAAACCACAGGCGCTTCCAGGGCATCCATCATACTGAATTTACAGCCTCTCATGACGATTTTGCTGGATTTCCTTATTTTTCGCAGTACGGTTTCTCTGCAGCAGATTCTGGGCGCATGCCTTGTTCTCGCAGGCGTGCTCTTTGGGACATTGTCAAAAGGGCTCTTTCACTCCAAAAAAAACGTAAAGACAGCACTCAAATCATAGATCTACAGGAGGGTTAACCATGGATAATCAAAAACAGCAGCATCCCACGATTTTTGAACCTGTCTCCCTGATTCTGATCATCGTAACCAGCGTTCTGGGAGCCATTATCGGCATGCAGATTGTAACCTCACTGGGTGTGACGCCAAATACCGCCATTATCGGCGCTCTGATCGCCATGCTGATTGCCCGAATACCCATCGCCATTCTCAATAAATTCAAATCCATTCACCGGCAAAATCTTGTGCAGACCTCCATATCATCGGCCACGTTCGGAGCGGCCAACAGCCTGCTGATTCCCATAGGCATTCCGTTTGTGATGGGTAAGCCCGATTTGATTCTGCCCATGCTGATCGGGGCGGCGCTCGCCATGTTCCTCGATGCGGCGATTCTGTACAAAATCTTTGACTCCAAGCTGTTTCCGGCGTCTGGCACATGGGCTCCGGGCGTCGCTACAGCCGAGTCGATTCTCGCCGGGGATAAGGGCGGCAAACGCGCGGGCCTGCTCGGTGTCGGAACGCTGATTGGCCTCATCGGCTCCGTCCTGCATATCCCGATGTCCGCCTTCGGCGTTGCCTTCATCGGCAATATCTGGGCTCTGACCATGTTCGGCATCGGGCTGTTGATCCGGCAGTATTCCGGCCCCCTCTTCAACATTGACGTAGACAAGATGTATATTGCCCACGGCATCATGATCGGCGCCGGTATCGTCGCCCTGATTCAGGCCGGCTTCCTGATCTTCAGCAAAACGAAGCCCAAAGCCCAGACACAAGACGGAGCCGTTCAGGCAGCGGCTGAGACGGAGGAGTACACACGTCCGATCAACGAAGCACGGCGGGTACTGGGCATTGGCTTCCTGCTCTACCTGGTCATCGCCCTCCTCATCGCCATCATCGGCGGCCTGATTACGCACATGTCCATCGGCATGCTGATCGGTTTCATTGTGTTTGCTGCCTTTGCCGCTTTTGTGCACGAAATTATCGTCGGCATCGCGGCCATGCATTCCGGCTGGTTCCCGGCCTTCGCGGTCGCCTTTATCACCCTGCTGGTTGGCATGATGATCGGGTTCCCGCTGCTGGCCCTGGCTTTGCTCGCAGGCTTCAGTGCCGCTACCGGCCCAGCTTTTGCAGACATGGGCTATGATCTGAAGACCGGATACATTCTGCGCGGGTACGGCAAGGATAAAGAGTTTGAGGTGCAGGGCCGGAAGCAGCAGTATCTTGCTTCTCTGATCGCGTTCGGTGTAGCCTTGATCACTGTTATTGTGACTTACCAGACTTTTTTCGCACAAAACCTCGTACCGCCGATTGACAAGGTGTATGTGTCTACCATTCAGGCTGGTACGTCCGGCGATGTCGCCCTTCAGCTTCTGATCTGGGCTATTCCCGGAGCCATCGTGCAGCTGATCGGCGGTCCGCACCGCCAGCTTGGGGTTCTGTTCGCAACAGGCCTGTTAATCTCTACCCCGAATGCGTGCTGGGCTGTATTGGTCGGTATTCTCATCCGTGTCATTGTGCTGAAGGTGACCGATAGAAGAGCCGAAACGAACCTCAGCATTCTGGCAGCCGGCTTTATCGCCGGGGATGCGCTTTACAGCTTCTTCAACTCGATCTTTAAAATGAACAAGTGAGGTGAGCCGGATTGACCAGAATCAAACTGGATGAACAAATTGTGAAATATGCGGTATACGGCGGTGCTGTTCTGGGCGGCGGAGGCGGCGGCTGGATCAAGGACGGGCTGCAGATCGGAAGGCTGGCCCTTGAGGTCGGCCAGCCCGAGCTGGTCACCATGGATGAATTCGCCGATGACGATGTGTTCGTCACCGTCTCCCTGGTGGGCGCTCCCGCTGCCAAGGAGCAGTTCGTCAAGCCGATCCATTACACCAGAACGCTGGAGCTGCTGGCACAGAAGATCGGCCGGCCGATCCAGGCCATCCATACGAACGAGAACGGTGCCGGCACGTCCGTGAACGGCTGGTTCCAGTCCGCCAT
The DNA here is from genome assembly GCF_042138595.1 of Paenibacillus terreus. Taxonomy (NCBI): domain Bacteria; kingdom Bacillati; phylum Bacillota; class Bacilli; order Caryophanales; family Paenibacillaceae; genus Paenibacillus; species Paenibacillus terreus. Next base: position 382,178 of record NZ_JBHIRX010000003.1, read on the forward strand.
GACGGGCATCCCGCTCGTCGACTTCGCCTGTAATGGCCGTGCGCATCCTACCGGCACGATGGGTTCGATGAACCTGACGGAGGTGGAGGGTTACGTCTCCCACCAGGCGGCGGTCGGCGGTCAAGGGGATCGTTATGTGGAAATGGTCATTTCGGGATCGCTCGACGTGGCTTCCACGATGGTCCGCAAGGCTTCCGTGGAAGCTGGCGGTCTTGTGGCGGTAGCCCGGAATCCGGTCACCGCAGCCTATGCGAAAGCAAACGGGGCGGTTGGCGCCATTACACAGGCGATCGCCGTTGGCGAAGCGCTGCTCTCCAATCAGGGAGAAGCTGCAATCAGCGCTGTCGTATCCCTGCTTGGCGGCCAGGTGGCCGCTATGGGCAACGTTACGGACTTCAGCCTGGAGACCACCGGCGGCTTCGACGTCGGCACGGTCGTCATCGACGACGCTTACGAAATGACATTCTGGAACGAATATATCACGCTCGAAAAGGACGGGCAGCGCTATGCCACCTTCCCGGACCTGATCATGACGCTGGATGCCAAGACAGGCAAGCCTGTCATTACGGCTACAGTGGAAAAAGGCCAGCAGCTCGCCATCATCACCGTTCCGAAGGAAAATCTGCTGCTCAGCACCACCATGAGCAACACCAAATTGTTGAAGTCGGTTGAGGATATCATTCAAAAACCCGTCATCCCTTATTTGGGCTAATACCCGGCAGGGATTGCCAATATTATTTAACTGGAGGATAACAACATGACACTCAAGCAAACACTGATTGCAATTGATGAACTGGACAATGGATCTGTAAACGGCGAGCAGGTTAAAAAGCTGTTCAGCAGTTATCCGGACGTGACTTTTACCGTCACCAAGGTTACAGGCGAGAAGGGAAGCACGGATTTCATCAAAATTCTCATTCCCGGCACGAACGGCAAAAGCAGCGGCGGCGACGCTCCAACCTTCGGCATCGTGGGGCGTCTTGGCGGCATCGGCGCGCGCCCGAGCCGGATCGGTCTTGTATCGGACGCCGACGGCGCCGTAGCAGCCGTGGCTTCTGCGCTGAAGCTGGCTGACATGCAGACCAAAGGCGACAAGCTGAAGGGCGATGTGATCGTAACGACACATATCTGTCCGGATGCGCCGACCCGCCCGCATGAGCCGGTGGATTTCATGGATTCGCCTGTAGATATTCTGACCATGAACACCCATGAAGTGGTGCCGGAAATGGATGCTATTTTATCCATCGACACAACCAAGGGCAACCGTGTCATCAATCATAAAGGCATTGCCATTTCCCCGACCGTCAAGGAAGGATACATTCTTCGTGTCAGCGAGGACCTGCTGCGCATCAAAGAAATGGCGACAGGCAAACTGGCCGTCACCTTCCCGGTTACGATGCAGGATATTACCCCTTACGGAAATGACCTGTATCATATCAACTCCATTCTTCAGCCTGCAGTAGCAACCGATGCGCCGGTGGTCGGTGTTGCCATTACCGCTCAATCCATCGTACCAGGCTGCGGAACCGGGGCAAGCCATGAGGTGGATATTGCAGACGCTGTCCGTTTTGCCGTTGAGGTGGCCAAAGAAACAACAAACGGCACCTGCGCATTCTATGACGCCGCCGAGTTTGACCGGATTACTTCCCTGTATGGTTCCATGAAAATTTTGCAGACAAGCGGAAATTAATCCGCTGACGGATGGCGGCGGGGGAAGCATTCCCCCGCTGTTTCCTTTTCCCGCTTCGATATGTGCAATGTGCAAAAATTACGGAGGTGAATGGCAATGAAACAGCTGGGCATGATCACGATCGGCCAGGCACCGCGCACCGATGTGGCGCCAATTATCGAGAAATATCTGGATGGACGGGCCGAGCTGGTACAGGTGGGTGTACTGGACGGCATGACCAAGGAGTATATTGATGAGCAGCTTGCGCCCGAGGCGGGCGACTATGTGCTGACCTCCCGTCTGGTGAATGGTGAGTCGGCTGTTATGGGACGTTCCAAAATCCAGCCGATTCTGCAGCAAAAAATCTATGATCTGGAGGAGCGGGGGATCGAGCAGATTTTACTGCTTTGCACAGGCGTATTCCCGGGGCTGGAAACACGCACTGCTTATCTGATCGAGCCGGATCATATTATTCCGCCGACGGTCAAAGCGCTGGTAGGGACGCGCCGTTTTGGCGTCCTGGTGCCTTTGGAAGAGCAGCGGGAGAATCTGAAGCCCAAGTACACCCCCTACGGGATGAACCCGGTATTCGCCGTCGCTTCTCCCTATATCAATAATCCGGAGCATTACCGCGCCGCAGCCCTGGAATTAAAGGAGAAAGCGGATATTATTCTGCTGGACTGCATGGGGTATACGGAGGAAGCGCGCCAGCTGATCGCGTGGACGTCCGGGAAGCCGGTCGTTTTATCCAATGCCATCATGGCCAAACTGGTATCTGAAATGATCTGACACAGTGCGCGCGGAAATCCTGTTATAATGGAACTGTGAGGTTCCAGACACTGCGCGATGAAGGAGGATGACGGATGAATCAACAGCTGGTGGATATCAGTAAAAATGTATTGCAAAGCTGCCTCGGTCTGAAAGCGGAAGAAACCTTCCTGGTCGTAGCGGATGATGTGAAAAAAGAACTGGCTGAAGCGCTGTATGAGGCTGGCAAGCAGCTCGGTGCGGAGGCGATGCTCGTCATCATGAAGGAGCGCCTAAAATCCGGCGAAGAGCCGCCGCTCGCTATCGCCACTGCCATGGCGCAATCGAATGTGGTTGTCTGTGTGACAAAGCATTCGCTGACACATACGCTGGCCCGCAAGCAGGCCGCCGCCGCCGGCGCTCGCCTGGCAACGATGCCGGGCATTACGGAGGATATGTTCCTGGAAGGTGCGATCTCGGCCGATTACAACCAGGTTAAAGCGTTAACCGAAGAAGTAACCGCCATGCTGACTCCCGCCGAAGCAGTGCGGATTGAAAAAGACGGCTATACCCTTACCTTCTCCATCGCTGGTCGCGAAGGCGTTCCGAGCACCGGCATGTATCTGAATCCGGGGGAATCCGGCAATCTGCCGTCCGGGGAAGCGTACATAGCGCCGCTGGAGGGTACGGCGGAAGGCCAGATTCTGATCGACGGCTCCATGGCCGGCATCGGCAAGCTGAGCTCCCCGCTCCTGCTCACGATTGAGCAGGGCCGGATTGTAAAAGCGGAAGGCCCGGACGGCCCAAGGCTGCTGGAGATTCTCGGCGACGGTGACGGCCGCATGCTGGCCGAATTCGGCATCGGCACGAACGACAAGGCGAGAATCACAGGTGTCGTGCTGGAGGACGAGAAGGTGTACGGCACCATCCACGTCGCTTTCGGCAGCAACAACACATTCGGCGGAACGATCTCGGCCGGCGTGCACCTCGACGGGGTCGTCGGCCAGCCGGATGTGTACCTGGATGAGAAGCTGATTATGAAGAGCGGGAAGTTTGTTTGAGGAAGCTTGGGCCTTGGGGGATGCTTTAACAGGTATCCCCCTTTGCTTTGATTTTCTAGCCAAAAAAGTATTATATAATGTGGCTCAAAACCGAAAACCCTGCTTGACTGGGGATTAGGTGCGAGTGGTGGCATAAAAGCGAGAAAGTTCTAACGGTTGTGATCGACGCTATTTGGGTAAAAACGGGTGATTACAAAATGTAACGGTTGCCAGCGAGCCTATTTCCCTTTTTATCGCAGGTAAAGGAGCTGTTTCTCCTAAATAAGCGCGCCTACAACTGTTAAAAAAGAAACCTTGTTTTTCTCAGCTGAATAAGCGCTAGTACAACCGTTAGCTATGAAATATACCGGATAGATCAATCACTCGGAGCAAACCCGTCGGTCAGGCACCAATTTCTGGATTGATCCTCCAATATATGAAGGAATCCAGATTTATTCAGAATTTCAGACACACGGCCGAAAAACCACCGGATCAGGTCCCAACCTGGTCCCGGTGGTTTTTTTGTCTCATACTATTTTCCAGGCACATGCCCCCATTCTCTTCAAGTATGTTATTTCCGCAGACTCATTCATATTTTCATAAGTTACAATTTGGGTACAATCTCTCTAGTTTCTGCAACAATTGCTAGTTATACTATATTAATCGCATAAATTAATATTCACTGAAAGTAGGTCAATTTAAATGAAGCAGCAGTATCACCTATTGAGGCTGGTCGTCTTTACCGTAATGGTGGTGGCATTGGTTCTAGCCCAAAATTCTTTAGCTCTGGCTTCAAACCAGCCTAAAGGATCTGAATCGGTGTCCTCATCGGGGAAAAAGGCCAGTAAAATGGTGGCATTAACCTTTGACGATGGACCAGATAAGATCTATACCGATAAGGTGCTTGATATTCTGAAAGATTACAAAGTGAAGGGCACATTCTTTGTAATAGGAGAAAGGGTTAAACAATATCCCGGTGTTATAAAACGCATCGTACAAGAAGGTCATGCTTTGGGCAATCATTCGTGGAGTCATTCTCAACTAACCAAGCTTAACAAAGAGAAGGTTCGCCAGGAAATCGTAAAGACGGATACTGCGATTCATGAGATTACTGGCTTTACACCAACGCTGGTACGCCCTCCCTACGGAGCAACATCGGCTCAGATCAAAGCCGAAATTCGCGCTTTGGGGCATACTCAGGCATTATGGAATGTAGATACCCGGGATTGGGCGACGAGCTCCTCGGTTGCCAGTATTCTCAAAACGGTGAAGTCAAGCTCTGGCAGCAAAATTACCGTACTGATGCATTCCGGGGGAGGAAAGCGGGACAAGACGCTCAAGGCGCTTCCCCAAGTTATCGATTATTACCGATCGCAAGGCTACACTTTTGTTACAATGTCCGAGCTTAACGGTGTGGCTGATAATATAGAGGGATCCACAGCTTCTACGGGAGATAAAGACGCTAACAAGCCGGATTCTTCAGGCGATAAGCCCCAATCAAATGATACCGGCGGCACCATTGAGCGTAATATTCGCTTGATATACAATGGCTCAGAAGTCAATTTTCCGGACGCGAAACCGTTTATAGATGAAAATAGCAGAGTACAGGTGCCTGTCAGATTCATGGCGGAGACCTTGAATTTTGATGTGAAATGGGGAGCAAGCAGCGGCCAAAAAAGTATTATTCTGACGAAAGACAATTTGAGCGTAGAATTAAAAATCGGCGACAAAGCGGCTGTTGTCAACGGATCGCAGGTAGATATGGATACTAGCGCCATGCTGCTTCACGAAAGAACTTATGTCCCGTTAAGGTTTTTGAGTGAGCTTGCCGGAATGGGTATTACGTGGAGCTCCACCGGCGATACCATTAAACTGTCTTACAAGGAGACAAAAAAAGACAACTCCGATGAGCAGGCCCAGACTCAACCGACCCAACCCGATCAACCGACTCAACTGGCCCAACCTGGCGATACGTACATCGTGTCTGCCCCAAGAGCTACTGTCGAGCAAGCTAAAGCATGGGCAACGGCCAAAGGTGCAGCGGATGTGTTCGTTGATCTGGCGGATATTGTCTGGGATGAGGCGACTCAAGTGGGGGTTGATCCGACTGTTGTGTACTGCCAGTTTGCAAAGGAGACGGGCTTTGGAAAATTTGGGGGCATATTGGATGAATCGTTTATGAATCCGGCCGGCTTAAAAACGCCAATCGGAGGCTCCGACACAGACCATGAGGCACATCAACGCTTTACCAGCTGGGAGGAAGGGGTTCAGGCGCAGATTGACCATTTGGCGCTGTACGCAGGGGCGCCGGGTTACCCTAAAACCTTTACACCTGATCCAAGGCATTTTCCCGGTTTGATGGGGCAGGCAGCTACGGTGGAAGCATTAGGGGGAACATGGGCAATTAGTCCTACCTATGGCGTCGAAATCGTTAATATGATGTTGGAGTTGGCAGCCACAAGCAGCTAGGTTGCACCACCTGACAATGAACAAGCTCTTGAAATGGTCCATGTGACTATTCAGGAGCTTGTTTATTTTCCCACTTCAGTTTAATGTCAGCTCCAAATTTTCGAACAGATGCTTAATCCGCATGAATCTTGAAGTCTTGAGATGTTACGGTTCCCACGGTTTCCGAAATCCTGAAATTATGATCTATAGCAATCTGACGTAGTATCTCTTGTAATATACATATCCTTTTTGTCGGACAATTGACTACCAATAAGCATGCCGGCATGATGTTAAAAAATCAATGATTTGACGGAGGTTCAATGAGTCGGTACAAGCAGTTTCTATTGATGGTTACTGTTTCAATTCTCTTTAGTATCATGAATCTTTCTGCTTACTCAGAAGGACATACTCCAAGTGCATTACAAGCAGCAGCATCCGTACTATTTATTGCAGTCTGGTTCGTATTTGGTTTGATGAGCCATTCCAGATGGAGAGATTTCATTCTTGTGGCCACTATTTTCTGGGTAGGAGGAGCCATGTTGCTTGCGGTAGGATATGTCGGGAATATTGATGCCTTGTTTATTCCTGCAGCTATTGTCGTACCAGGGCCCTCTTATGGGATAAGGTACTTCTGGAAAGCTCCATCGGATATAACATTTGCCTTTGCAATTACAATGATAAGTTATGTATCTGGTATTTTAGGTTTAGCTGTTGGGCAAATGACAAAACTAAGAAGTCAGTAATAACCGTAAGAAGTTTTCACATTTTAGACCTCCTGCACTCTATTAAAGCCGTACAAGGGACTAATCGCACTTATTAAAAAGGCTATGTTTAATTCTAAATAAGACATAGACGATAATGCTACTCTACCTCACATTGTCGTGTCTAAGTCCAGACGCCATTCATTGCACCGCATAAAACTCCCTTTCGGGTACTCGAATTCACACTCACCGATGAACGAGAAGTTATTCTTCCTACAAATTGCATTTGAAGCAAGATTGTCGACGGATGGGAATGCGTAAACAAACCTGTGCTTCTGCTCCGACTTGGCACTCAATATAGCTGCTGCGGTCGCTGCAACAGCTATGCCTTTTCCTTGAAATGGTGGTAATACACTCCAACCCATCTCATACACGGTCTCACCGTGGTGGAGTGTTTCCCAATACCCGATACCGCCAACCACTTCGAGACTCGGGAGCAACACAATGCTACACATACGCCCAGACCCCGCTTTGTTGACTTTCAGATATCGCTTATGGCGTGCAATGAGTTGCTTCTCGGTTTCTGGACCCCCTAAGTGCTTTGTCATTTCTGGAATATTTGTAAGACGTAGTAATTCCATGTTGGCATCTTCATCTGCCCAAGACTCAATACGTATCTGAATTAAATGTGGTTGCTTTGCCATCTCTATCACTCCATTTCTCGCTTCACCCATATAAGAACATACGTCCTCATTATATCTATTAAAGTAAAAATCGGAAATATTCATTGTATAAAACTGTCCAATCTCTCAACAGTAAGCCATCCTTCGAAGCATTACGTTCGTATCCTTGACAGAATACATTAACATAGCCATTAAAAAAAGGAAGAAACCCACTCAAGCAGGCTTCTTCCTTGTGGAAAATCTATTATTCCGGATGCAAAGTCACAGACTTCGCCTCCATAATCGGATTCCAGTACCGTTCAATTGGCACGGTCAGAGGCTGAGGGAGGTCCTTTGCGTTTTCTCCAAAATCATATAAGTCCTGGTACAGCTGCGTATCCTCTTCGCCGCCCCCGCTGGAGCTGCTGATTGGGCCACCATTGCTTGGCAGGTGAGTCCGGCCTTTGGCGTCAATGAATTTGTTGGACAGCTGCAGGTTGAAATAGAAGCTGCTTCTAAAGGATTTTGGCACTTCATGCTGGAACATGACAGACCCTGCACTGCCCAATTCCCCGTCTTTTTTTACGATTTTTATTCCTGAAACAGGCGATTCGATGATTCGCTTTTTGTCAAGATCAACCACAAGTTTCATTTTATCCTTGTCCAAAGCGGAAATTCCCGCCACAGCAAACGACGCACTGTCATGCCGATCGAAATGGCTGTTTTTGAATATCAAGGTGCAATCATACGGATAGTCTTTCCCCATGATTATATTGTACTGTATGTCTGAACTGCGATAACCCAATCGTTCGCTCTCCTCCCCTTTCGTTCCCTTTAAAACAGGATAAATCAGTTCAAAAATCTGTTTGTCGTTCGTCTGATCATACTCCAAATCCACGTAGGAATTCAGTGGAGTATATTCCACTTGTTGAACGATGATGCGTTGTCCGGCGACCGTAAGCACCTGATCCGATTTATAGGTTTGAATACGGTCCTTCAGCATATCAGGGTCCAGATTAAAAGCAACCTCGAGGTCGGTGCGGTGTTTGCCGCTGCTGGAACTCAATGCTTTCGCAGAAGTTTCTGTAAGGGTTACCGTAAAATTTACCTCTTTCGTATATTGAGCCTCTGGTGAAAGGTTGGCGGAATATGCAAAATACGTGGTTTCACCCGGGCGGATCAGTGAATCTCCCGGCGGTATAGCCAACATCGCTCTATATGAACTGACTTCTACACCTCCATAGCTCAGGGTGTTGCCCGCTGTCATCATTTCTTTATCCGTATTGTTATGCACACTGTACAAAAGATATATTTTCCGTCCGTCGGTTACCGCGCCGGCCATATCCAGCTCGTATCCATTTTTTTCGACACCTAGATATACAGGTGTGACCAAATCCTGCTGCAATGCATTTGAGAGTATGGGATCATTAATGGCGAGAAAGGGGGCAAAACCGCTCCATTCACGGTGAGTGCTTCTCTGCGCTGTATCAGTGCCAACACCAACCGTAGAAGCTCCTATAAAGGAAATGCCTAGTAATACCAGCACCACGAACGATGCCGCCATTCCAGCTCCCAAAGAATAATTGCGGCGCGCTCCGCGTTTTCTGCCGCGAACCATGCCATTTCGGACAGCGGCTGACAGCCTTGCTTCTTCCAGCCTTTCTGCGGTACGGTGAATCTCGTAAGCATCCTTGCTTAATAGTTGCTCTTCATTTTGTCCCATCATCCATCCACCTCCTGTAGCTTCCTAGAGATAACCACGCAGCTGCTTGAGGCCTTCACGCAGCCAGGTTTTTATCGTGCCTTCCGGCTTTTTCAGCACCTTCGCAATCTCGGCAATCGTCATGTCCTGGTAATATCTCAAAACGACAACATGCCTGTACTTCGGTTTCATCCGGTCCATTGCCCTCTTCAAATCGATCCTGTCATTGCTTTTCATTTCGTGAGCCGCATCCTCTTGCAAATGCGCAGCAGGAAATACACGCTTCCGCCTCCTCAGCTCATCCATACAGCAGTTGATCGTAATGCGGATCAGCCAGGGCCTGAAGGACTGCTCATCCTTGAGCTTGCTGCGCTTCATCCAGGCACGGCAAGATACTTCCTGTACTACTTCCAACGCATCCGCTTCAGTGCGCATATAGCTCAAGGCTATAGTGTACAGCCTGCGCTGCTCGGCAGACAGGCGCTCGTAGAATGTATCTTCATCCATAAGCTGTGACCGTGACATTCTTGGCTTGCTCATTGTGTTTTCCACCATACCCCTCCCCCTTTCTCTCTATCTGTCTAATATGTGGAGGCTAATATTTTTGATTCCTAAGTTAAGACGCTGCTAGGAAGAAAAACGATTGAATTTTTTAGGATAACACAAATTTGGCGGTCTTTTCCCCGGTTTGTATCCCAGGCAAGACCGCCGATCAGACAAGCTAACACTCATTCTTCATTACTTCGTTTCACTTTTTGAAATCACCCTTCAAAAAAATGGACGGCCCGTTGGGCCGTCCTCAGATTGTTGACAAAGCCCTGTTTTTGGGGCTCGTTTGGATAATGAAATAAAATCCTGAAGTATTAGCATTATGAAAACAAGAAGATCGCCCTATCCGGCCAGCTTGGCCAGGTGGTTGGCGATCTTCTTGACGTTTTGGCAGATGGCAGTCATGAGCGCTTGCTCCAAGACTTTTTTCTGGCCGCGAAACCGGCAATAGCGAAGTCCATGGAGCTCTTTGGCATCCGCGAAACTTCGCTCAATCGTTTGGTATCGGAGACGGTACAGATATTTGCCCGAGCGCGAGCGCCCGTTTTGCTTCACCCACTCTTTGCTGTCCTGCCAGACATGTCGGGTTAAGACTCTTTGCTTGTTCTTTGAACGCGTACACTCCTCAAGCAACGGGCAATCCTTGCAAATCTTGGGGTCCGATTTGTATTGACGGTAACCCTCCCGATCCGTTGTGGCATAGGTCAACTCCTGTTTTTGTGGACAGATATACAAGTCGCGTTCGTGCTCATACTTAAATCGCCACTTGGCGATCAAGCCCTTTGCTGGGGTGTAGCTCCTACCGCCAATGACGGCATAAATCTTCTTGGTATGCAGTTTTTTGCAAATGTCGGCGGTGTAATAGCCGGCGTCCAGGGCAACAGCCTCCAGGGTCTTGTCAAATCCGAACTTCTTCGTTTGCACTTCAAGGCGTTCAAGATAAGGTGTCGAGTCATGAACATTTCCAGGTGTAATATGTACATCCGTAATAATGTTGTATTTATGGTCAACCGTCCGGTGATCCAAATAAAAGAAGCCTTCCGGCTTGCCGTCACGCACCATATACCCGCTCTCGGGATCCGTTGTACTCACTTTTGTCTCCTTGGTCTGGGTCACCTCCTTCCGGGGTTTTAGGGCTTTTTTCCATGAGCAGCTCGATCCGCCTGAACGGCCTCGTCCAAGTCATCCAGGTAGGTTTTAACACTCTTTGCGATTTCTTGTTTGACGTGCTTGCGCTTGTTGGCATTGGCTTTGAGGTGGGTTGAATCGGTGATCAATACACGGCCTGCGACCATCCGAAGCTCAATGGCCTTAAATACAATATGGTCGAAGATTTCTTGGATCACATCACTATCCTGAAGTCGTTTGCGATTTAAGCTCAAGGTGCTGTGGTCCGGAACGCGATCCGTCAAACCTAAACCGACAAACCAGCGATAGGCCACGTTGAGTTGAACTTCCTGTTCAAGCTGGCGTTCCGAACGAATACCATACAGATAACCAATGAACATCATTTTGAAAAGCATAATGGGATCGACCGAAGGACGTCCGTTATCTTCACAATAATAGGGACGCACTTTATCTAGAATGAAGGAAAAATCGATGTGTTTATGAATCTTGCGAAGCAAATGATTTTGGGGAACGAGTTCTTCTAAACAAACAAATTCGTAGCTGTTTTGCACATGGGAATTGGAGCGAAGCATGCAACCACCGCCTTGTTAGAATAACTATATTATATCATATTAACGCGGTGAACAGATAAATAACGAAAATAAAAAATAGCCTGTTGAGGGTTTCTCAACAGGCTGTGGACGGCCCGTTGGGCCGTCCTTTAGCTCTATTTGCTATCTTCTACCTTCACATAAGTATTTCCATAATCAATGATCACTTTGGTTTGAACCGTTGTCTGTCGGAAATCGTGGACGACTTCATCCTGACTGAAATTTTCTTCTGGCAAATCTGTTTTTACATAATGTCCATTTTCCGTGTAGATCTGATCTGGCACTTGATTTTGAAGACTAGGGGGTAAAGGCGTATATACGACACTTTCTGAATCACTCTGGACATCGGTGTATGTGACACTTTGGACATCGCTATTGGCATGAATAATGCTTGTCGAAATTCCAGTTAAAGCAACAGCGCTCAATGCCAGCACAGATATCATTCGGTGTTTGAATTGCAGTTTGATGCACCTCTTTCCCAATTAATTTGTATACCCATTTCCAGAAATCTCTCTACCGTCGGAGGTTTTATTTACAATAAATAAATATACCGGTTTACTTGCTGTTCCTTTTGGAACATTTGAGAATGTGATTGTTTTCGCTGGGCTCGTGACTTCTCCATCAACCAGAATGGCGTCAGACTTTAAACTACCGTCCAAAGTAGCAAATTGATATGTAGCTGCAGCAGGTACACGGGAAGCCGGACCAGTAGTCTGTACTAAAGTAAGACTAATCTTCCCATATCTATGTACCGGTAAAGGATCTTTTGAATGAATGTTAGATCTTACACCACTAAATTTATAAGACATGTTTTGACCGTCTGTATCCATCGGTTTAATTATAGAATCATTAGATTTATCTGTAAAGACTGAAGGATTGGATGCAAAGTAAGCATCATTACCGGATGGACCTAAGTTAGTAATTGAAACCTCTGAGTCTGAATTAGTAGCATTGATTAAAACATCATCAGATGAGGAACTTTCTGCAGAGGCAACTGCAGCCATGGGTAATACCAGAGAAGTTGACATCAGTAATGCGGCAATTTGCTTTTTCATAACTAATCACTACCTCCAATAATTTTTTATAGATAACATATGTGAAATATTACACATATGTTGATCCAACAGAGAAACATACATTAACATAAGATAATTTGTGTAACTAAATATTACATTTTACCTTGTTTGATGAATATTTATCTGGTATAAATACCCAATCCGTACTCTCAATATACAATATAATCACAGGGAAATCAACCCATTTTTTTCAAAATAATAGATTAGTTGCTACCAGAAAGCCAAGAACATCTAACTATTAAGAGAATACAACTATTGTATTATTTCACGGCCTTCTGGTTGAGCATCTCCATTCGGGAAGGCTGCATTTTCACAGACGATAGACACACGTGTTCCGTTCTCTAATGCATTCTCTTAGAAAAGCCGTTGTTTTCCTTTTTTTGATTTAAAACTCAGGTTGTTCTTCTACCGGTATGAGATTTCCTTCTTAAGGCAGCATCTTCATTAACCCCTTCTCCTGCATGTCATACAGCGCCAATTTGTAATTAATCTGCTCCAGATACTTATAAGTCTGTCTAAGGTCCTCTTCCACCTTTGCCTTATGATCAAGCATCAATTGTTTGCGGATGGACAGCGTGTTCTCCCCTTCCTGGTACCAGTCAACGTATTGCTTGATTTCGGACAGCGGCATGCCTGTAGAGCGCAGCGCCAAAATAAAATTCAGCCACTCCATACTCTCTTCATCGTAAAAGCGGTTGCCGCTTTCATCGCGTTTGACCCCAGGCAGTATTCCCTCCCGCTCATAATAGCGCAGCGTATACGCCGTGATTCCTGTTTCCTCCGACACTTCTTTAATCGTGGACATTATTTACCCTCCATATGTTAGAGTTAACTATAATACAATCCCCTTGGATTAGCGCTTATTTCACAAAAAAACCATCCTCTAAACCAAGATAAAACCTTATAAATAAAGGATTTATTTATGTTTTATTTTATTACAATTCCACACTTGACTTAGAGTTTACTATATTAGCTAAGATAAATTCAAGCCAGTTGAGACTGGGCACTAACATCCAAAACAAGGAGAGATTCGAAATGAAGCAAAAAGTGGCTATCATTACAGGTGCAAGCAGCGGAATGGGAGCTGCCACCGCAAAACTTCTCGCCCAACATGACATTAAAGTCATGCTGGCCGCACGCAGGGAAGAGCGTTTGCAGCAGCTGCAGGAGGAAATTCGCAGCGCTGGAGGCGAAGCCAGCTATAAAGTAACGGATGTGACTTCACGCAACGATGTCGAAGCATTGGCTGAAGCCACGATTCAAACCTTTGGGCAAATTGACATTATGATTAACAATGCGGGCATCATGCCGCTGTCCTTTTTCCGCCATTTGAAGGTGGACGAATGGGAGCGCATGATTGACGTCAATATCAAGGGCGTGCTTTATGGCATGGCGGCTGTGTACAAGCATATGGAAGAACGAAACGAAGGACATATTATCAACTTCTCATCCATCGCCGGACATCTTACCTTCCCTTCAAGCTCCGTCTACAGTGCAACCAAAACTGCAGTACGGGTTCTGACAGAAGGAATGCGGACGGAGCTGGGCGCGAAGCAAAACATTCGCACAACCCTGATCTCCCCCGGCGCGGTGGAAACGGAGCTGTACGGCACCATCACGGACGATTCGATCTATCCTACCCTGGAACAATTGGGCAGCAAGGAGTGGCAGCAGCTTGATCCAAGCGATATTGCCAACACCGTTCTGTTTGCCATCCAGCAGCCTGCAAATGTGATGATCAATGAATTGATTGTCAGACCTACATCGCAAAGCCTGTAAAGCCGACCAAAAGGACGAGGCCTGTCTTAAACTGGCCTCGTCCTTTTTGCTTTTTTAGATTAAAGAGCATATAGGCTTCAGCGGAGCTGAAGCCTACTTTTATTCGCAGCAAATGCCCCTCCAAATGAGGCCATTTTCTGTGAAAATACGCCCACAGACACTTTCTTATCCTTCCCCCTGCCGAACGGCTTCCATCCGCCGGAATTCGCTTGGAGACATCCCCGACCAGCGCTTGAACTGTCTGCTGAAATGGGCGATATCCCTGTAGCCGAGCATGGCCGCAATCTGCTGCACAGGCATGGCGGGATCGGCCAGCAACAGCTTCGCTTCATGCAGAACAAGCCTGGACAGGTATGTGCGCGGCGACTCTCCGAATACCTGCCTGAACACACGGCTGCAGTGGGAGACGCTGATGCCAAGCTCAGCCGCGATATCGTCGATGCCATAGTGTCCCGTTTCTTCCGTTCCCTGCCGGAATGTCTGATTGGCTATGCCCTGGAGGCGGCTGGCGATCTGGTGTGCCAGCTCGGTCCGGTCATAAGCGCCCGCGGAGAGGCCGGCCGCCTCGCTTGATACCGCCTCCCAGAGGACGGCAAACAGCTCAAACACTGCGGACTGCATTCGCATGCGGCGGGCGACGGTATTTCCAGTCTCGGACTCCGCGAGATCAAGCAGCTTGGCGAGCGCAGGCTGCAGCTGCATCGCCACCGCTCCGTCCGCAGGGAACAGCTCCTGCTCCAGGCGGGCGAGCAGGGACAGAAACAGCTTGTCATCGATATCAAAATGCATGCAAAAATAAGTAAAGGCTGCTCCCCCGCTTTTACTTGAGTGAACGATCCCCGGACGCAGCAGCATCAGATCCCCGGCCTGCTGCACGTATTGTTTTCCCTCCACAGTCATATGCTGCTCTCCGTCCAGCACAACATTAATCTCGTATTGGGGATGCTCATGCGCAGGATAATCCCAGCCGCTGCTCACCCGGCGCGTATGGATGGCAAACAGATTGACCGTCGTCCGCACATCGGGGAAAAAGACCTCCTCCATGCTGCTGCCCGGCTTGGGCGGGACAAAGCTTATTCCCATTTTCACTCCTCCTGTTCCGTAATATGATTAATGACAGTATATACCGGGACGAGCCCGATTTGGGTAAATGTTTGCGCGATTTGTCAATGGCTCCCCCGTCCGCCCCGTGATAGGCTGTAGCTGAACAATTCAGCGGAGCACAATTCAACTCTAATTGAAAGGGGTTTCAGTCATGACGTCAAATATATTCTTTAATGCGCAGCATGCGCCGATCGGAGCATTTGCCAGCTTCACGCTTGGCTTCCGCGGCGCCAAAGGCGGGCTTGGCATTGAGCTCGGCAAGCCGGCCGACGAGAACGTGTATATCGGACTGCAATCACGCGACGGGAAAGTCTATGAAGCGCTGCCGTTCTTCACGGCTGTTCAGGATGAAAGCGCCAGATACGATGTGGAGAAAAAGGATAAAGAAACGGATGAAATCTCCCCCTCCCATCCGAATGGAAGCAATCCGCAAAATCCGAACAGCGGGGACCATCCTTCCGTGATAAAACTGCTGCCGTTCGATGAAGCAGCCATCTCGCGCGAATATAAGGCGGGCACCGATACATGGCACGCCGGTGATCTGACGTTCCGAATTTACTCCCCTGTCCGGCCCGTACCGGAGCCGGGCACAAGCGGCGAAGAAGAACTGAAGGCCGCTCTTGTGCCTGCCGTATTCGTTGAACTGACCGTGGACAACACACAGGGCCATTTCCCGAGAAGAGCCTTCTTCGGCTATGAAGGAAGCGACCCGTACAGCGCGATGCGCATCATCGGCCAGCCCGCTGCTGGCGGTAAAGGAATCGGCCAGGGCCGCAGCACAGCGATCGTATCCGACGATGACAGCGTCGTGCCCGCGCTCGGTTTTACCATTGAAAAAATCCTTGGAGAAAAGCTTGCGGAAAATCTGACCTTCGGCCTCGGCGGCACGGGAGCGCTGTTGATGGAAGTGCCTGCGGGAGAAAAGCGGACATACAGGTTTGCCGTATGCTTCTACCGCGACGGTCTGGTGACCTCCGGCATTGATGCATCGTATTATTACACCCACCTGTTCGCCAATATTGAGGAGGTCTCAGGCTACGCTCTGGGCCGCTTCAAGGAGCTCACCGCCTCCTGCGCTGCAGCGGACGGCTGGATCGAAGCGACGGGCCTGTCCGCCGACCAATCCTTTATGCTGGCACATGCCATTCACAGCTACTATGGCAGCACGCAGCTGCTGGACGCGGACGGAGAGCCGCTCTGGATCGTTAACGAAGGCGAATACCGGATGATGAATACGTTGGATTTGACGGCCGACCAGCTGTACTTCGAGCTGCTGATGAACCCGTGGACCGTCCGCAACGAGCTGGAGCTGTTCGTGAACCGCTACAGCTACCATGACCAGGTGTTCTTCCCGGGCGAGGACCGCAAATATTCTGGAGGCATCGCGTTCACCCATGACGTAGGTGTTGCCAATGTGTTCTCCCGTCCGGGATATTCCGCCTATGAGCTGGCCGGCATTGATGATTGCTTCTCCTATATGAGCCATGAGGAGCTGGTTAACTGGCTGTGCTGTGCGCTGGTATATATAGAGCAGACCGAAGACCGGGAGTTTACGGAGCGCATGCTGCCTGTTATACAGGAATGCTTCCAGAGCATGCTGAACCGCGATCACCCCGAAGCCGACAAGCGCAACGGCCTCATGGGCCTGGACAGCTCGCGCACGCTCGGCGGAGCGGAAATCACCACGTATGACAGCCTGGACGTCTCTCTGGGGCAGTCGCGAAACAATATTTATCTGGCGGGCAAATGCTGGGCGGTATATGTCGCGCTGGAGAAGCTTTTTGCCGCCGGGGGGCTCACGGAGCTTTCCCATGAAGCAGGGCAGCAGGCGGACAGATGTGCCGCTACGATCACCAGCCACATGACGGATGGCGGGTACATCCCGGCCGTCATCGCGGAGGGCAATGATTCCAAAATCATTCCCGCCATCGAAGGCCTGATCTTCCCGTACTTCACCGGCTGTGAAGATGCCCTTAAGGCGGATGGCCGCTTCGGTCCCTACCTGCAGACGCTCAAGCAGCACCTGGAGACGGTGCTTGTGCCGGGAACCTGCCTGTTCGAGGACGGAGGCTGGAAGCTCTCCTCCACCAGCAACAACTCCTGGCTCAGCAAAATCTATCTGTGCCAATTCATCGCCCGCGAACTCCTCGGACTTGCCTGGGAGCAGGAAGGGCACGCCGCCGATGCCGCCCATACCGCGTGGCTGACCCATCCAGAGCACTCCTATTGGGCCTGGAGCGACCAGATTCTGGCCGGAGACATTATCGGCAGCAAATATTATCCGCGCGGTGTGACCACCATTCTGTGGTTATTTGAAGGAAAAGGAAACCGGCTGACAGCCGGGCTGCAAGAGCAATTCAAGCAATTTGCCTGACGGCATTTTCCGGGAGGACATGACATGTACAACTACATCAGCGCTGACAGGGTTCAGTCCGGGTATGAGGCTTGGCTGCGGTACCGCCCCGTACCGGGAGCCAGTATGCCGGAGTGGTGCGCCAGCATCGCCGTCACTGAAGCGGATGAAATATTGGAGTCGGCCGTACAGGAGCTGGAGCGGGGGATCGCTTCCCTGTTCCGGCTGCGCCCCAGCCTCATTCGGCAGCGCACCGGCTTGATTCGGGAGTACACCGGCTCAATCCAGCAGGCGGCGGCCACCACGGACGGCGGCCACATCTTAATCGGCACGTTTGCGGGTAATCCGCAGGTGCGGCAGGCTTTCACCGAAGCGGAGCAGGAGCAGACGGCCGAGGAAGGCTACCGCATTCGGACGAATGTGGAGGACGGGAGCGTTACGGTGGCCGGGCAGACGGCGAAGGGCGTGCTGTATGGCGCCTTTCACCTGCTGCGGCTGCTGCAGACCGGCGCGGATGTACAGAAGCTTGATTTGCTGGAGAACCCGTCCAATCCGCTGCGCATGATCAATCAGTGGGATAACATGGACGGCAGCATTGAGCGCGGTTATGCGGGCAGGTCCATTTTTTACAAAAATAACGAAATCACCAAGGATATGGGCCGGATTCGCGATTATGCCCGCCTACTCGCCTCCGCCGGGCTGAATGCCATTGCCATCAACAATGTGAATGTGCACCGGGTGGAGTCGCAGCTCATAACGGAGCGCTTCCTTCCCGACGCGTCGAGGCTGGCGGCTGTATTCCGCTCTTACGGCATCCGGACCTTCTTCAGCATCAATTATGCCAGCCCCATTGAAGTCGGCGGACTGGCCACAGCCGATCCGCTCGACCCTGAGGTGGCGGAATGGTGGAAGCAGACCGCGCATAAGATCTATGCGGCCATTCCGGACTTCGGCGGCTTTCTCGTAAAGGCCGATTCTGAAAACCGTCCCGGGCCGTTCAGCTATGGGCGCAATCATGCGGAAGGAGCCAATATGCTGGCAGAGGCGCTGCAGCCGTACGGCGGGCTGGTCATCTGGCGCTGCTTCGTGTACAACTGCAAGCAGGATTGGCGCGACCGCTCCACCGACCGCGCACGGGCTGCCTATGACCATTTTAAGCCTTTGGACGGCCTGTTCCATGACAACGTCATTTTGCAGGTGAAGAACGGCCCGATGGACTTTCAGGTGCGGGAGCCTGTCTCCCCGCTCTTTGGCGCGATGGAACGGACGAATCTGATGCTGGAATTCCAGATCACGCAGGAGTACACCGGGCAGCAGCGGCATTTATGCTATCTTGTTCCGCAATGGAAGGAAGTGCTGAACTTTGACACCTATGCCAGGGGTAAAGGTTCGACGGTCAAGCAGATCGCGGACGGTTCGCTGTTCGGCAAGAGCGGGACATGCGGCATTGCCGCCGTCTCCAACATTGGCTCCGACGCTAACTGGACGGGCCATCTGCTTGCCCAATCCAATTTATACGGGTACGGCCGTCTGACGTGGAATCCCGAGCTGTCCGCCGAAGGCATTGCTAACGAATGGATCAGAATGACCTTTGGTTCCAATGAACGGGTCATAGCGGCCGTGTCCCGCATGCTGCTGGATTCCTGGAGTATTTATGAGTCCTACACCGCCCCGCTCGGGGTCGGCTGGATGGTGAATCCGGATCATCATTACGGCCCGAACGTGGACGGCTACGAATACTCCAAATGGGGCACCTACCATTTTGCCGACTGCAGCGGGATCGGCGTCAACCGGACGGCCGCCGGCGGCACCGGATATGCTGCACAGTACATCGGTCCCAATACGGAGCTGTACGAATCGCTGGAGAGCTGCCCCGATGAGCTGCTGCTCTTCTTCCATCACGTACCGTATACCCATGTTCTGCATTCCGGCAAAACAGTAATCCAGCACATTTATGACTCCCATTTTGAAGGAGCGGAGCGAGCGGCCCAGCTTATGGAGACCTGGATGGAATTGAAGGAGGAGCTGGAAGAATCCGTGTACCAGCAGGTGCTGGAGCGTCTGGAGCACCAGACGGAGCATGCCGGGGAATGGCGCGATATGATCAATACGTATTTCTTCCGCAAGAGCGGAATTCCGGATGTGCATGAACGGACCATCTACTAGGAGCATAATATTACTCTATGTCCCCCACATATGCAGCAGCTGCGAGCCACATCGCGGCTGCTTTTTTTACTCCCGTTTTTTCCGGCGAAGCTGCTCTTTTTTTCGTAAGATTTTAAAAGAAATCGGTCATCTCTCTCCTTTTGCCCGCCCTCTCCCCCTCCTATACTGGAATTAATCAGTGAACTCGTTACTTGAGAGGTGATCGAATGTACTCATCTGAAACCGCTAACATGCAAACAGGAGGCATATATGTCAAGAAACGCCGCTCTTTCCTGAAACGGTGGGACGCCCCGATCGCAGGTTATTTGTTTATTTCCCCATGGCTGATCGGGTTTCTTTTTCTCACACTGTATCCCATGCTGCTCTCGCTGTATTACTCCTTTACGGATTATACGCTCATGGAGCCGATCTCCTGGGTCGGGCTGGAAAATTACCAGCGCATCCTGACCGAAGACGATAAATTCGTCCAATCCGTCAAAGTCACGTTTGTGTACGTGCTGGCTTCCGTTCCGCTGAAGCTGATTGCCGCCCTGCTCGTGGCGATTGTGCTCAGCCGTGCTGTCAGGGGCATTTCTTTTTACCGGACGGCCATTTACTTCCCTTCCCTGATCGGGGGCAGCATCGCCGTGTCCTTGCTGTGGCGCAACATTTTCGGGGTTGACGGGTTCTTTAACCAACTGCTCGCCATGGTTGGCATTGCAGGCAAAGGCTGGGTCAGCAGCCCCGACACGGCAATATGGTCGCTCATTCTGCTGTCCACCTGGCAGTTCGGATCGGCCATGGTCATTTTCCTGGCAGGGATCAAGCAGATCCCCGCGGACTTGTACGAAGCGTCATCGGTTGATGGTGCGAACCGGTTTGTTCAATTTTTCCGCGTGACCCTGCCCATGCTGTCCCCAACGATTTATTTTAACCTGATCATGGGGGTCATCAACGCATTCCAAATGTTTACCTCCGCTTATGTCATCACAAACGGCGGGCCGATGAACTCCACGTTTGTCTATGCTATCTATCTGTATGAACGGGCCTTCAGCCGCTATCAGCTCGGATACGCCTCCTCTCTGGCCTGGATCATGCTGATCATGATCGTCATCGTATCGGCTGTCATTGCGCTGACCTCGAAATACTGGGTATTTTATGAATCCGACACGGGAGGGAAAAGACGATGAGCACCCGCACACTCAGCCTCAGCACCAAGGCGAAGTCCCGCAGACGGGGAAATATCATCCGCCATGTCTTCATGATGTTGTTCAGCCTGATCATGATCTATCCGGTCGTCTGGTGGATCGGAGCGTCCCTGAAGAGCAACAGCGAGCTCAGCTCGCCAGGTATTTTTCCAACGGTGCCTGTATGGCAAAATTTCGTGGAAGGCTGGCGCTCCGTGCCAGGCTACTCCTTCACCCATTTTTACTTGAATACGTTCAAGCTGGAGCTGGCTGTGCTCGTCGTGACGCTGATCTCCTGCACACTGGTGGCGTTCGGATTTGCCAGACTTGATTTTCCACTCAAGAAAATGTGGTTCGCGCTGCTCATGGCTACGCTCATGCTCCCTGGGCAGGTGCTCATCATTCCCCAGTACGCCATGTTCCATCAATTCGGCTGGGTGAATACATATCTGCCGTTTATTGTGCCGCATGCCCTGGCGGGAGGCGCGGGAGGGACCTTCTTTGTCTTCCTGCTCATTCAGTTCATCCGCGGCGTTCCCCGCGAGCTCGATGAATCCGCCAAGATGGACGGCTGCTCCTGGTTTGGCATCTATTGGCGCATCATTCTGCCCTTGACGAAGCCGGCGATTGTGACGGTTGCGATCTTCTGCTTTCTCTGGAACTGGGACGACTTCCTCGGACATCTGCTATATATCAACTCCGTGGATAAATATACGGTGGGGCTGGCGCTGCGCATGATCAACGATTCACAGGCTGGGCAGGAATGGGGGCAGCTGCTCGCCATGTCGCTCGTGTCGATCATCCCGGCCACTTTGGTCTTCGTCGCGGCCCAGAAGCATTTCGTGGAGGGAATTGCAACTACGGGGATTAAAGGATAAGAAATACGTCTGTCGAAGTACTTTCAATGAAGACAGACCGCGTTTAGTGGAGGCTTTTTGAGATTAGGGCGAATACGCCGCGGCTCTGCCGCCAGCGGGTTCGCCTTTTTCGTTCAAACGGATGAAACAGCAACTTGTATACAGACAGGGAGCACCAGGCCATGAAAAATCCTTTCAAAATATACCGCATTGACCGCCTGTTCTTTCTCGGCTTTGCCTTGTTCCTTATTGCGGTGCTGGGCTGTGCCGTCTGGGCCAGCTATACCATTTCTTCGCGGGAGCTGGCGGCTACCTCCTCCTATTATCAGCAGCAGCTGCTGAATGAGGTGAATAATGAACTCTCGGCCAGACTGACGACCATTGAGCAAATTTCATTGTCAACGTCGCGCGATCAGGAGCTGATCGACCTGCTCTCCGGGAGCGGCAGCACCTACGAGCATTACCGGAAAACCCGGGAGACCGAGCTTTCTCTGCAAACACTCACTTATTCCATACCGCTCATTCAGGGCATTGACCTGTATATGAACAACCCCTTCCCCATGAGCAGCCAGGAGGGATATATCCATTTCCGCAGCCTGCAGGAAGCGCCGGGGCAATCCTGGTATCCGCTCGTCGAACAGGGGGATTTCACCTGGTCGGGAGAATACACGGTTCCCAGCATACAGGGGGACGTGCCGGTGATGAGCTTTGTGCGTAAAATCGTATACGACGATAAATACCTGGGCATCCTCGCCATTCATGTAAAGGCCGGCAGCATCAAAAAGATTCTGTCCGGGGATACGCCGGGCACGAACCGGGTCATGCTGGATGCCTCCGGCCGCCAGCTGCTGGCCGTAGGAGAGGTGCCCGGTCAGGCGCTCCCGGCCGGCCGCACAGACGAGATGACAGAAGCGAACGGAGTGCTCCGCCTGAACGGGAAAGCGGGAATGAACGATACCCTGCTCGTCTATTCCAAGGTTGATAATTCACACTGGGTGCTCGTGCAGATGACACCGTGGGAGCAGATCACGGCGGGCAGCAGACGGCTGGCGGAGGTGATCGGCCTCATCGGCCTGACCGCCGTGCTGCTGACCTCCCTGCTGGCGCTGTGGCTCAGCAAGCAGTTTACCCGCCCGCTCAAGCAGCTGATCGGCGCCATGAAGCGCTTCTCCATCGGTGGCAAGGAGACGCCGCTGCCTGAGGATTACCGCAATGAATTCGGCCAGCTGTTCAGCGGCTACCGGCAGCAGAACGAGCGCATCAACCAGCTTTACCAATCCTTGCAGCAAAGGCTGGAGCAGCAGCGAAGAGCGGAGATTAAGGCACTGCAGGCCAATATCAACCCTCATTTTCTCTATAACACGCTGGACCAGCTGAACTGGATGGCCATTGAAAACGGCCAGGAGCGGATCAGCCGCATTCTGGAGCTGATGGGGCGGATGTTCCGGATCGGCCTGTCCAATGGCGAGAGCTTTGTTACGCTCGAGGAAGAAGCGGAGCATATCCGCTGTTATCTGGAGATTCAGCAGATTCGCTGGGAGAGCGGTCTTAACTTCAGCATCGAGCTGCCTGAGACGTCCCGCAGCCTGTACGTGCCCAAAATGACGCTGCAGCCTTTCGTGGAAAACTGCGTCGTGCACGGCTTCAATGGCCGCGATCACGGCTTCATCCGCATTTGCGCGGAGGAAGACGGCGGACGGCTCCTGCTGATGGTTGAGGATGACGGAGCGGGCCTGCAAACAGTCTCCACAGCACGGAACCGCACGAACGGCGGTTACGGCATCCGCAATGTGCGGGAAAGAATCGACGCCTACTTCGGCAGTGCGTATGGAGTTGCACTGTTCAACCGTACAGAAGGAGGCACCCGTGCCGTCATAACCCTTCCCCGTCTGACAGAGCGGCCGCAGCAGGAAGCCTGAGCCGGTCAGGGCATGGCAGCCGCTCTCATTTTCGGACGATTTTATAATAAATTGTGCATCTCTCCCGTACACGCGCCCAGGGTAAATTGCTACGATGATCTTGGCATCAAATACTTCAGGAAAACAGGGGGTTTGTATGATATGATGATTTGGAAGCGCTCTCTAAAATTGGCCGCCGTGGCCGTTCTCGCTGCCTCCCTCGCGGCCTGCGGCAGCAGCAGCCAGGGCTCCGGCAGCAAAACTGCGGAGGACGGCTCCGTGAAGCTGCGCATCATGTGGTGGGGTTCCCAGGACCGGCATGAAGCCACGCTGAAAGTACTTGAAAAATATACGGAGCTCCATCCCAACGTCACCTTTGAACCGGAATACTCCGGCATGGACGGCTACCTGGATAAGCTCTCCACACAAGCAGCCGCCAAAAACGCGCCCGATATCATTCAGCTTGATCCGGGCTGGATTTCGGACTGGTCCGCACGGGGCCAGCTGGCGGATCTCTCCTCCGGCATCGATCTGTCCAAGGTTGGCGACAAGGTGCTCACCGCCGGAAAATACGAAGGCAAACAATATGCCGTGCCGCTCGGCTCCGTCGCCTACGGCATGATTTATGACAAAGCTGCGCTGGATAAGCTGGGGGCCGCCCCTCCGCAGAACGGTTGGACCTGGGAAGATTTCTTCGCGCTGGCCCGCAGTCTGAAAGGAAAGCTTCCCGAAGGCCAGTATTTCACAAAAGATTATGCCGGTGACTACTTCGCCTACAGCGCCTATCAATACGCCAAAGGCAAAGGGCAGGTCGTTACGGATGAAGGCGTGTTCAACGTGGACCGCGACACCTTCCTGGAATGGACCCGGACCTTTGCGGAGCTGCGCAGCGAGGGGCTGGTGCCTCCGGCCGACCTGAACGCATCCGACAAGGAGTTTGACCCCGGCATGGACCTGATGGTATCGGGAAAAATCCTGTTTCGCCTCGCATTCTCCAACAACTTCGGCGCATGGGACAGCCTGAAAAAGGACGCATACGCCCTGGTGACGATGCCGCGCGCCGAGGAAGCCGGGGGCTGGCTGAAGCCGTCCATGTTTTTCGGTGTCTCCGCCAGTTCTGCTCATACTGAAGAAGCCAAGAAATTCATCGACTGGTTCATCAATGATCCGGATATCGCCAAGACGCTGGGCACAACCCGCGGCTTGCCTGTCAATTCGGAGGTGGCCGCCGGGCTTGAGGCGAATATGAGCGATACGGAGAAGGTGGGCATGGAGCTGCTGCGTGCCACAGAAAAGGACGGACAGATATTCAGCACCGGCGCCAAGGGCTGGACCAGCTTTATCGATAAGGACTGGCCGCTGGTCCGGGATGAGCTGAGCTTCGGGCAGACAACACCGGAAGAGGCTTACGAGAAGCTCCAAAGCGCAGCCAAGGAATACGAAAAGTAGGAAAGGCTTCACAGCATCATCAAGTGAAACGTACATCACATTTCGGAGGAGAGATGGGGCGTGTGGAAAATTGCGATCATTGATGACGACCGTCAGGTGCTGGCAGGCATGAGGCGCGGCATCCCCTGGAATGAGCTGGACGCCGAGGTGGCCGGAGAAGCGCTGAACGGGGCGGACGGCCTGGACATGATCCGCCGCGTCAGGCCTGATGTCATCATCACGGATATCTACATGCCCGTGATGAACGGCCTCGATATGATCAGCGAGCTGCGCAGTCAGGAATTCGAAGGCAAGATCATTATTCTGAGCGGATACTCCGACTTCGAATATGCCAGGCAGGCTTTGCGGCTGGACGTCAGCGATTACCTGTCCAAGCCGATCAGCGTTCCCACCTTCAAGTCCGTGCTGGCCAAGGCCTTGCAGGATCTGTCCAGCGAGGATATCCGGCGCGCCCGCGAGGATGAGATGATGCACAAGCTGATGCTATATGAGCCTTTTGTGGAAAAAGAATGGGTTAAAGCCGCCCTCACGGGCACGCTGGACCCCACCTACCGCCGAGATGAGCTGCTGCCCTCTCCTTACCTGTACTGGGCGGACACCTCCCATATGGTGATGGGGATTGAGCTTGACCGCTGCGCACGCGCCAGCAGCCTTACCGTTGCGGATTGGAACCTGTTCCGGTTCGCCGTAAGCAACATTGTTCATGAGGTGGTCAGGGAACGATTTGCCTCTTTCGAGTATACGGAGCTGCACGGCATGCGGTCGGCGGTTGTCCTTCATGCCGATCCTGGAGCGGCAGCGGATCGCTTGGCCGGGCTGATCGGTGAGCTTGGCGCTACGTTGAAGACCTGTGTGTGGAATTACCTGAAGCTGAAGCTGCGGATCGGATTCGGGGCATGGAAAGCCTCATGGCTGGATATTCCCGATTCCACGGAAGAGGCGTTCCGCTCTCTGGACGGAAAAGGGCTGGTGCCGAGCAGGGAGCAGCAGTGGAATATGATGCGTCCCGTCAAGTTTTATCAGGAGCTGGCAAGCGCCATCAAAACATCGCAGGAAACCCGCGCCAAACAGCTTGTGACCGATTATACCCGCCAGCTGCAGGAACAGAGCGGCGATACACCGGAATACGCGCGCATGCTGGCAAGTGAGCTGTGGGGTGTGATCGCTTATTGCCTGTACGATGTCGGCATGCTGCTGGATGATCTGTTTCCCAATCGCGAGCTATCACGGGAAATGTCCGCCCTTGGCGGGCTGGAGCAGCTTGCCGCCTGGCTGACGGAGAAGATCACCGTCATCTGCCGAAGCCGGGAGTGGGGCGGCAGCAGCAAGCATCGTCAGGCCGTGGACTTTATGGTCCAGTACATTCACGAGCATTATGACGAGGATATCACCCTCTCGGAATTGGCGGACAAAGTCTTTATATCCCGCAATTACCTGTCCAACATCTTCCGCAATATGACGGGAGAAACGTTCAATACGTATTTGACACGTGTGCGGATGGAGAAGGCAAAGGAGCTGCTGCTGGAACGGAAAATGCTCGTTTACGAGGTAGCCGACCGCGTAGGTTATAAAAACGTCCCTTACTTCAGTACACTGTTCAAGAAGTTTACCGGGATGAACCCTACAGAGCTGGCGAACGGATAAATGCTGTGATTCAGAAAGGAGAATGAGTCAACTCATGTTGAATGCGGAGAACCCTGTAATGATGAAAGCTGCCGTTATGCCGAAACCCGGCGAGATTAACATTGAGGAGCGGCCGGTTCCCCAATTGCAGCCGGATGAGGTGCTGATCAAGGTCATGGCTGTCGGGGTCTGCGGATCAGACGTGCATTACTATGAGAACGGGCGGATTGGCCGTTATGTCGTGGAGAAGCCCATCATCCTCGGGCATGAATGCGCCGGGATGATCAGCGCGGTCGGCTCTGCCGTCACCCGCTTCCAGCCAGGAGACCGCGTGGCAGTGGAGCCCGGCGTCACTTGCGGGCGATGCGATGCCTGCAAGTCCGGCCGCTATAACCTGTGCCCTGACGTTCAGTTCCTCGCCACCCCGCCGGTGGACGGCGCTTTCGTGCAGTATATGGCCATGCGGGAGGACTTCGTCTTCCCCATTCCGGATCATCTAAGCTTCGAAGAAGCTGCGCTCAACGAGCCTTTCTCTGTTGGCATTCATGCCGCCCGCCGCAGCCAGCTGCAGCCGGGCTCCACGCTGGCGATCATGGGCATGGGTCCTGTCGGCCTGATGGCGGTCGCCGCCGCCAAATCCTTCGGGGCTTCGCGCATTATCGTGACCGATCTGGAGCCCATCCGGCTGGAGGCAGCCAAACGGATGGGGGCTACGGATACGATCAATGTGCGTGAAGAAGATCCCATCGAAGCCATCAAACGCTTGACTGGCGGACGCGGTGTGGATACCGCCTGGGAGACGGCGGGCAATCCGCAGGCCCTGCAATCGGCCCTGTATTCGCTTCGCCGCGGCGGCAAGCTGGCCATTGTCGGCCTGCCCGCACAGGATGAGATTCCGTTGAATGTGCCTTTTATGGCCGATAATGAAATCGATATTTACGGCATCTTCCGGTACGCCAACACCTACCCTGCGGGCATTTCCTTCCTGTCATCCGGGCAGATTGATGCCAAATCCCTGATCACGGACCGATATCCGCTGGCCCAGACCCGGGATGCCATGGAAAGGGCCATCCACAATAAAAGCGGAAGCCTGAAGATTATGGTTTACCCAAACGAATAAACAAGACAAAAAAGGAGAAGAGATGCTTGATTCAGTATCTCTTCTCCTTTCTCCTTAACCACACCATATGGGTGATTGCACGCATCAGCGGAGAGAACGAAGCGGCTCTCATCACATTTATGACGCATTCTCAAACTGGCTGTTATACAGCTCGGCATAGAAGCCGCCTTTGGCTAACAGCTCTTCATGATTGCCTGTCTCAATAATGTCGCCGTCCTTCATGACCAGAATCAGATCCGCGTTCTTGATCGTCGAGAGACGATGGGCAATGACGAAGGAGGTTTTGCCAACTGTCAGCTGATCCATCGCCTGCTGAATCAGCAGCTCCGTGCGCGTATCCACTGAGCTGGTCGCTTCGTCCAGAATGAGCATGGGCGCATTTTCAATCATGGCTCTGGCGATGGTGATCAGCTGCTTTTGACCTGCAGAGAGATTGGCTTTATCATCCAGCACCGTATCATAGCCCTGCGGCAGAGTTTTAATAAAGCTGTGCAGCCCCACCGCCTTACTTGCCGCTACAACTTCCTCGTCGGTGACATGATCCTTGGAAAATACGATATTTTCACGGATGGTTCCTTCAAACAGCCAGGTGTCCTGCAGTACCATACAGAACAGATCATGAACGTTTTTACGCGTTAATTGGCTGATCGGGGTGCCGTCAATATAAATTTCCCCGCTGTTCAGTTCATAAAACCGCATGAGCAGATTCACCAAGGTGGTTTTACCGGCGCCTGTCGGACCGACAATGGCAATTTTCTGCCCGGCTTTGGCTTTCATGGAGAAGTCCTTAATAATCATACGGTCTTCGTTGTAGCCGAAACGGACATTTTTAAATTCAACATCCCCTTTGGCCGTTTCCAGCTTCGTGGTTTTTGCGCTTTCGTCTGCCAATTCTTTTTCACCTAAAAATTCGAATACCCGTTCACCGGCGGCAGCCGCGGATTGCAGATTGGTTGCAGCCTGTGCCAATTGGGACAAGGGCTGTGTAAACAAGCGAATATACACCATAAAGGCAACAATCGTACCAATCGTGATGACATTGCTGGATACCAGCAAAGCACCGACAACGCAGACCGCTACATAACCGAGATTCCCGATGAACATCATGACTGGCATCATCAGACCTGACATGAATTGGGATTTCCATGCATTGCTGTACAGACGGCCGTTAATGTTATGGAACACCTCTTTGGCTTCTTTTTCCCCGTTATATACCTTGACCACGTTATGACCGGCATATGTTTCTTCGATGTGGCCGTTGATTTGACCGAGCTCACCCTGCTGGGCAATAAAATATTTCTGCGAATGCTTCATGATCACCATCATCAATACAAAGCCGATCACTGTAGCCGCAATCGCGGTAAGTGCCATAATCCAGTTGGTAAAAATCATCATCAGCAGAGCGCCAACGAACGTAGCAACCGATCCGACCAGCGCGCTCATACTGCTATTCAGCGTTTGACCGATGGTATCAACATCATTGGTTACACGGCTTAGCACATTGCCGTAGCTCGTGGAATCAAAATATTTCAAAGGCATATGATTGATTTTTTGCGACAATTCTGTCCGCATTTTTTTCGTAATACGCTGTGTTACCGTGGCCATGATAAAACCCTGGAAATAGTTAAAGATGATCCCCAATCCGTACAGAAGGGCTAATATAAGAACGATCTTCTGAACGGCGTCCAGATCGATGCCTGTCATGATTCCTTGCTGAATCATGTTCGTAATATCACTGAGCTTATCAGGACCGATCACATTGAAGGCGGAGCCGAGCAAAGCGAGAATCATAGCCAGTATAATCAGGGGCAAATAGGCTTTGTTGTAGGATAAAAGCTGGCTGACCGTTTTCCCGAAATTTTTCGACTTTTCACCAGGCCTCATGCCGCCGCCCATGGGACCCCCACTCCCAGGCCCCCGCAGTTTCGCGTTTGTATTGTGACTGCCCACGGTGTATTCATTTTTACCCATGTACGAGTTCCTCCTTCGAAAGCTGGGAATAGGCGATTTCCTGATAAGTGCCGCAGTTATCCATCAGCTCATCATGCGTGCCGCTGCCGACAATTTCGCCATTTTCCAGCACAATGATGCGGTCGGCGTCCTTAATGGTGCCTATGCGCTGCGCAACGATGAGTGTCGTGGCGTCGCCGGTTTGTTGTTTGAGGGCCGAGCGCAGAATGCGGTCTGTCTTGTAGTCAAGCGCCGAAAAGGAATCGTCGAAAATATAAATCTCCGGCTGGCGGTAGATTGCGCGGGCAATGGATAACCGCTGCTTCTGTCCGCCTGATACATTGGCACCGCCCTGGGCAATTTGCCCCTCATACTGGCCCTCCATGTTCTCCACGAACTCGGAGCCTTGGGCAATCTCGACTGCTTTCTTGACCAGCTCTTCGGATATTTCCGGCTTCCCGTCAGTCCGCCCGTTATTGCCATACGCCACGTTAGAAACCACTGTGCCGCTGAACAGCACAGCTCTCTGCGGCACGTAACCGATTTTGTTATGAAGCGCTTCTTGCGTATAATTTTTGACATTCACGCCGTCAACAAGCACTTCTCCTTCGGTCGCGTCATAAAAGCGGGGGATCAGATTGATCACGCTGGTTTTACCGCTGCCTGTAGCGCCAATAAAGGCAACCGTTTCGCCCTTCCTGGCAGTAAAGCTAATGTTGTGCAGCACAGGCTCCTCCGCGTCCGGATATTTGAAGCTGACATTGCGGAATTCCACCTGGCCGGTCAACTCCGGTTTTCCTGCCGTTTCCTTCCCGTCAACGATTTTGGCCTCGGTATTCAGCACCTCCATGATCCGCTTGGCGGATACCGATGCACGGGGCATCAAAATAAAGATCATGCTGACCATCATAAAGGCCATGACCACTTGCATCGCATAGGAGGAGAATACGACCATATTCGAGAACAGCGCGATACGGTCAGGCACAGCAGCAACGTTAATCAGATAAGCGCCAATCCAATAGATCGCCACACTCAGGCCTGACATAATAAAGGTCATGCCCGGGCCGATCATCGCCATTAACCGGCTGGCAAACAGGTTCGTTTTCGTTAATTCAACGTTGGCCTGCTCGAATTTGGCTTCCTGATACGGCTCTGCATTATAAGCGCGAACCACCCGCAGCCCGGTCAGATTTTCACGGGTTACGCGATTCAGATTGTCCGTAAGCTGTTGAATCTTTTTAAACTTTGGCAAAGCGAAAATAATGATCACACTCAGCATCAGAATCAGCACGGCTACGGCCGCTCCCGTGGAGGCGGTCCACTGCCAATTTTTATCCGCAATTTTTACGATGGCCCATACAGCCAGAATCGGCGCTTTGATGATCACCTGCAGTCCCAGTGCAACCACCGTTTGAATTTGGGTAACATCGTTCGTTGAACGGGTGATCAAGCTGGCGGTCGAAAAGCCGTTAATCTCCTCCATGGAAAATGACAAGGTTTTGTCAAATACCATACCGCGCAGACGCATAGCCAGCCCTGCCGCCACCCTGGCGGCGAAGTAGCCGACAATGATCGAGGCGATCATACTGCCGACGGCACACAGCAGCATATAACCGCCGGGGACAAGCAAATCCGATATCTTCGATCCTTCCATCTGCAGCTTGGTTGTAATTTCCGCCATATAATCCGGCAGTCGCAAATCAAGCCATACCTGTGCAACGATGAAGGCCAGACTGCCAAGCACGAGCATCCATTCATGCCTCTTGAGGTATTTGAAAATCTTCACCATCTGGTTGCTCTCCTTTTATCTTATAGTGTAAGACATTTGGCAAAAATATCATGCAGCCCTTAAATGAACTGCATTGGTTATTAACTCTTGGAAGCCATGATCTTTACCAGGCGGACAAACTCCTTGGCATCCTCCTCGCTCAGCCTGCGCAGCATTTTCTCGGTTAACGCAATGCCTTCATTACGTCTGTCAAGCAGAAATTGCCTGCCGGCATCGGTAATAAATACGATCACCCTGCGTTTGTCATCCGCATCGGTACGACGCACAACAAACCCCTTCTTCTCAAGGCTCTTCAGCGCTGTTGCCACCCTTCCCGTGCTGACGGACAAGTATTCGCTCAATTCTCCGGAGGTGGTCCCGTCTTTATGGAAATTCAGGTGAATCAGGATCCCCACTTCCCCGCGCGAGAAGAGCTGTCTCCGATCATCCAGCGGCGGTTTGCGAGCTTGGGCGGCGTATTCAAAGAGCTCTACCGCTAATTCTTTATAATCCACTTGTATGGCTCACACCTTCTAAAATTTATCTTACACTATGAGATAATAATAGATCTTTGCTGCTGTGTCAAACCCATACGGGTATTCCCTCTATTTTCCGCCAAATTAAGTTGCAGATGGTACTGGTCAGATGAACAAAACAACACAAGAAATAACCCGGCTGAATCCCTCGGCCGGGTTATTATAATACCTTATATGGCACCTATCGGCGCCTATCCATTAAAACGCCCGCTCATATTGCACGGGAACTTTATGTTCCTCGCCGAGCGTTACCGCTGCATGTACAGCCCAGTAAGGATCGCTCAGCATACCGCGCCCCACGGCCACCAGCTCGGCATCTCCGTTCCCGATGACCGATTGCGCCATATCGGGGTCATCCAGTCTGCCTACGGCAATGACCGGAATGCCAACCTCCTCACGAATCTGGCGGGCGAACGGAACCTGATAGCCGGGATGGTTCCCTGGTCTTCTCGCTCCAGGAGTCCCTTCACCGCCGGAGCTGACGTGAACGACATCCACGCCCGCATCACGGTATTTCTTAAGCAATTCGATTGCATGATCGATATCGTATCCTCCGTCCGCATACTCCACGGCAGAGATCCGGAACAGCAGCGGCATGTTCTCAGGCATCTCCTTTTTGATCGCCTTAATCACCTCTACGCCGAAGCGTGAAAGGTCCTGTCCGTAGATATCATCCCGCTTGTTGGTGAGAGGGGAGTGAAATTGATGAATGAGATAGCCGTGCGCTCCATGGATCTCAATCGTGTCCACTCCTGCCGCTACCGCACGGCGCGCCGCTTCCCCGAATTTCCGCACCATCTCCCGCACTTCCTCCGTTGTCAGCGCACGCGGCTTCTTGTATGGCTCTCCGCCTGGGAACTCAATGGCCGACGGAGCAACAGGTTCGGCTGCGTCCTCCGCCTTGCGGCCGGCATGGGCAATTTGAATGCCCAGCTTCGCTCCATGCTCATGCACACCATCGGCAATACGGCGAAAAGCGGGGATATGCTCATCCGACCACAGTCCCAGATCATAGTCTGAAATACGGCCATCAGGCTCGACATCTGTCATTTCTATAATGATCAATCCTGTGCCGCCCACAGCGCGGCTGGTGTAATGGACATAATGCCAGTCATTCGGAATGCCGTCCTTGGCTGTAACCGAGTATTGGCACATCGGCGCCATGACAATCCGGTTTTTAAGCTCCAGGCCTTTAATGGTGTAAGGCGTGAACAGTATGTTCTTTGACATGGTAATCCCTCCCTGGTTCCTGTCCCATAGTTTCAACCACAGGTTTACGAATCATACATTTTTTAGCTGTACTGCAACTCAAGAAAGTTGCACACAATTCATTATCATACTTTGCAATTTCCCACACAAGTACTCACATCCATGTTCCCTAGTATCAATTTTTATACTGTCTTTGTGAGCGGTTATCAGCTCGATGATCCTGATTTCATGAATCAAAAGAACTTAAAATTTTTATTTCTTTGTCCCAAATAAAGAAAATTTGAGGAAAATAGTTCCAAACTCCTATTCCCATATAACCATCCTATTGGTAAATTGACATCATACAACACGGTTAGACAGCAATAAACTCGTACGATAAAGGCAAACCCGTTGAAAGGCGGGGACGCAAAGCTACAGGGGCTTAGGTGGGATGCCACGATGCCAGCCAGCTACCGAATACGACGGAAAAATACCTCCGTCTTATTCCTTTACCAGATAAGAAAGAGGTGTTTTTGCGTTCACAAATGTAAAATTCTTATTTTTCTAGGAATGAAAGTGCTTTAACATAAGTCCGCGAAGGGATGAAGCGGCGAAAGTTATTACATTTTTGGCATCCGGAGCGGCTTCCTATGTAACCGGCACCTCTGTAAATATCGACGGCGGCTCGGGACATGCTTTGTAGGCAGTATTAATAGCACACGGGGAGGGGATTGGATGTTGTACGACAGCAAGCCTGACATCGGAACACGGTACCCCGGTTCAGACGGGAATGATTCGCAGAGAGCAGCTTTTCTGAAATGGATCGAGCAAATCCTGATCGGCATCGACCGCGTTAAAGCTCATGATCATGTATATCTCATGGAGAGTAACCGCCGACAAAGCGACTTATATAGTGAACTTATACGGTCATGTAAAATACCGGCAGCGGGGATGTCTATGGAAGAGGTCAATCATAAGCTATTGTCACTTCTGCACTCCCTCCCCCTACATAAAAGATACGAATTGACAAATACGCTCCAGATGGACAGCATCCCGGGTATTCTCGGCCTGTTGACCGCTTGTCTGGTTAATGACAGTCATATGTCGGAGGCATACGGGCCGGCAGGTGCAGAGGCAGAAGCCAGTGTAACAGCAATGCTGTCCAGGCTGGTCGGATACGACAGCAGCAGCAGTGGAGGTTACACCCCTGGGGAAGGGCAAAGGGCCCTATTTGCGGCATTGCGCATCGCGATTGCCAAGCTTGCTCCCGATGCACCCCGCTCGGGCGTGCCCCGCAAGCTGTATGTGCTCTGTTCGGAAGCGGCTTATGACAGCTTGTCCAGGTCAATGGAAGCGGTAGGGATCGGAAGCGGTCATTTGATCCGGGTGCGGACACTGCCGGACAGCTCCATGGATCTTGTGGAGTTGAAGGATCAATTGATTCGTGTGATCCGCAGCGGAGGAACACCGATTTGCATTGTAGCCACAACGGGGACAAGCGATGCGATGGGGATCGACGATGTAGAGGAAATTTACCATTTAGCCGCCATTCTGTGCTCCGCTTATAATATTCCCCGGCCGCATATCCACGCGGACTCGGCGCTCGGCGGAATCTTTGCCTTCTTTAACGGGTACGATTTTGCAGCCAATCCCCTTTCCTTTGAACCGGAGACATTACACGCCCTGTACAGGATTCAATCCAAAATGGCCAAGCTTCGCTTTGCCGATTCATTGTGCGTTGATTTTCATAAATCAGGGCATATTCCGCATTCAAGCAGCCTGCTTCTGGTTAAAGACGCAAAGGATCTTCAGCTTATAGACCTTCCTCCGGAAGAAACGCCCGCTAGCTCCTTCGGAATCTACAGCGTACTGCTGGCTTTCGGGATTGAAGGTTATCAACAGATCCTGGGCCAACTGGTCGAGGTGAACATTGCTTTCAGGAAAGCACTGAAAATGAACATTCCCGAAGCGGTGATTGTAAATAGGTTTAATCCGGGGAACATTACTTTGTTTCGCATATACCCGGGCGGCGTTTCCCGCTTCGCGGAGGAATTGAACGGGGAATGCACGCAGGAGGAAGTGGAGCGCACCAATCTCCTGAACGAAAGATTATTCGAGCGATTGGGCCGGCGGAGAGAGAGTATGTTATTGGACCATACGAAAAAACACTTATCTGTATTGACGGCAGACCTGCATACGATGCCGCTTTACGCAGCCAAGCTCTCCGTCATTTCACCCCATACCCGGAAGGAGCATGTGGATGAGATTGTGCTTTATCTGAAGGAGATTATAAATGATGTTTTAGTAACTTAACCCTCCTCCATAGTTAAGGACAAAAGTGTCTCCTATCATACGTTGTGAGATGCTCCGTGCATACCCCCCACTTACTATCAGAATTCGCTATTCTCCTGCGATATTCTGATTAAAAAATGCTGAGAACAGGTGTAAGATTCCCCTGTTCTCAGCATTTTTTGTTTTGTTCAAAACAATCAAATCAAAGAATCCCTGCTTCGCCGCACCAGCGAGCGATCCCTTGCCGGACCGATTCCACAGGCTCCGATTCCGACCGTGACAACGCCCATGCGACATAGCCGTCCGGACGAACGAGCGCCGTATGCACGTCGGCCCAATCAGCGGCATCCTCGGCAAGCGAAGCGAACACCGGCTTGATATGAGGGTAACGGCTCCAATCGGCCCCTTGGATCGTTGGGTCCCCCGCAAAGTGAAGCAGTACGAAAGAGCCGGAATGGAAAAATTCATACGCCTGGTGGAGAGCACCGTCTTCCGTTCTCAGCTTCAAATCCCGTAGGCGGGATCCGTTCAGCGGATGCGCTAGTGCAAGCGGGTCCGACTCATAACGGATGTTAAACGCTGAGATCTGGCCGGCCAGCAATCTGTTCGCTTCCGGAATTTGCAGCAGTTCGGACAGCAGGCTGCGCAGGTCGCCCATAGACTGCGAGAAATCCGAT
Organism: Paenibacillus terreus; assembly: GCF_042138595.1. Classification (NCBI taxonomy): domain Bacteria; kingdom Bacillati; phylum Bacillota; class Bacilli; order Caryophanales; family Paenibacillaceae; genus Paenibacillus; species Paenibacillus terreus. Next base: position 418,416 of record NZ_JBHIRX010000003.1, read on the forward strand.
GCCATCAGCACCGCCTGAGCCCGGGTATTGCGAAGCAGCGCCGTGTTTACAGGCATGCGCTCCTGATGATAGCTGTCCAGCAGCCATTCCGGTGCCCAGCCCTTCAGCGCGGCCGCAAGCTTCCAGCCCAGGTTCACCGCTTCCTGCAATCCCACGTTCAGCCCCTGGCCGCCGGCCGGGAGATGAATGTGCGCCGCATCCCCCGCGAGGAAGATCCGACCCTCACGGTAACGCTCCGCCTGTCGTGTCGCATTGCCAAAACGGGACAACCAGCGAGGATTCGAGATACCGAGGTCGGTTCCGAGAATCTTTTTTAAGCTCGCTCCCAGTTCTTCGAGAGTTACAGGTTCACTCTTTGGCACGGATGTCCGCTCCGGATCAACCACAATCACCCTGTGCAGCCCCGAGTTCATTGGAACGATCATCGTCCCTCCTTGCTCACTATAACGGGACAGAACGGTGGGCTTCTCCAGCTCCGTCAGCACCACGTCGCCAAGCATGGCGGTCAGCGTATCCCCTGTTCCGGTGAACGGAATGCCGGTCTGTTTGCGAACCGTGCTGCCCGCACCATCTGCACCGACTACATAAGCTGCCTGCAGTGTAAATTCGCCTTCCGGCCCAACGCCGGTCACCTCAACGCCTTCCGCATGCTGACGGACAGATACGACCTCTACTTCCCGCCGGATATCCACACCAAGGCTTTTTGCCCATTCCTCCAGCACCTCTTCAGTCTCATTCTGCGGAATAAAGAGCGTGTAATTAGAGGCGGAATCAAGCACCGAGAAGTCAAGCCGGGTATCCAGCGATGCGAAATGCCCGGTGGGAATCGGTCCCCCTCTGTTTTCCAGCTTTTCTTTAAGACCACGCATATCCAGCAGCTCCAGCGACCGTGGATGCAGCGTAAGCGCGCGGGAATAAGGTGTGATCTCCTTCCGTTTCTCCAGTACACACGCCTTGACTCCTGCCAGTGCGAGTTCTGAAGCCACCATTACGCCAACAGGTCCTCCTCCGACAACTACCACTTGAAAATCCATGCCTTCACTCCTTTTTTTAAGATTATAGAATTTCAGCCGCTCCTCAGATCACCGATAGATTAAAATATCAAATGTTCAGCGGGAAAAATAAATCTATAATCGATTTAAATTTTGTTTCGTACAAAACAAAAATACAATAAAATTTTTGTTTTGTACGAAACAATTTTATTGTAGCACGCCTCCTTTACCATAAGCAACCCTCTTGAATCTTAACTATGGATACCGCCTTCCAGGCATTTGCTGTTCATGCCTTCGAAGTACAGTGGTGTAAAAAGCCCTCCAGTGTACTGGAGAGCTGGGATAGCTTCTACATTTTTGATTGATTTGCCCTATTCAGTCTTCATAGCCGGCATAACCCCGGTCCATAAAAAAATCCATTTCTGTATCCAGAATCGTCTCGACGGTAATTTCATCCAAATCCGCATCCGATCTGCTCAGGATATAATCCACCAGTTCATCTCCGTCTATTTCAACGTCTCCATTGACATCCGCCTGGGCATTGTTAATGAAATCCTGCTCATGCTTTAATACAAGCCTAATGCTATTGGAATCGATGTCGGTCTGTTCCGCTATGAACCGGACAAGATCCAGCTCATTCACTTTCTCACTCATTACATTTCAACTCCTCATTATGACTTGTTGGGCAAACGATCATGCATAGTGGGCGTTTGTGCCGACTCCCTTATCATAGCATCCCGTCCTTCATGGCGCAGGATAAAATTAACATAACATATTACAGGAGCTTGCGCCAGTCTTACGGTCAACGCAAGGCTGGCGGCAGATGCAATGGGCTTAGGATGAGATAAACAAAGGCTAATTATTCCTTTAGATTTTGAATGGACTCACGGACTGCTGCTGCTCCTAGACTTCAAGCGAGCCGGAGCGGTTTTTGAGCGCCAGCGCCTTGGCATTGCGCAAATAGGTGTAAGCCGAGATGAAGGACAGTAAAGCCATAATCATAAGGCCCCAAAAAATGTTGGAATAGGCGGTCGGGAGCGAAAGCCCTTTTTGCCATTCCATGGCGCTCGATGCGACGGCTACGCTGAACGCACCGCTAAAAAACTGCAGCAGCTGGAAGAGACCCATGCCGGAGCCAACCTGCGATTGGGGAAGAATCCGGGAAATCTCGTTGGATACGCTGCTTGACAGCATGGTGAAGCCCAGGCTGTTCAGCAGATAGATAAACAAAATGGAAATCCATGAATTTCCGGCAAACAAGGCAAACAGAATCGTTGCGCAGAGCACCATGAGCGGTGCGTAACGCAAAATCGCCAAATTGCCGTGCCTGTCGATGATGGAACCGACCTTGCGGGAAGCGACAATGGCAAGCAAGGAGCCGGGGAAGATCACCAAGCCGGCCTGGCTTGCGCTAAAATCAAACCTGTGCACCAGAATTTGCGGGATAAGAAACAAGGTGGCAAAGCTGCACAAATACGATAGAATTCCTACCAGTGATAAAGCCGTATAAGGAGAATTGGCGAACAGGGCCGGCTGGACAAACGGCTCTGAAGCAAAGCGGATGCGCAGGATAAACAGAGCCAGGCCCACAACTCCCGCTGCGAGCGCAATCCACGAATGGTTGGTCAGGAACAGCAGCACACCGGTCGTACCCACAGCGAGAAAGACGGCCCCTGGCGTATCAAAAATACCGCGCGTCGGCGCTTCCTTCGGAATATAAAGGTAGAAGAACGGGACAAGCACCAGGCTGATGGCGGTGATCGCAAACAGATCATTCCAGCCGAAGTAATCAACAATGGCGCCGCCGGCCACCGGACCAAGACCAAGTCCCAGAGAAACAGCCGACATTATAAATGCCATGGCTTTGCCGCGCCGTTCAATAGGGATATAGCGGGTGAACAGCACCATGGAAAGCGAAATCACCGCTCCGGCTCCGGACGCTTGAAGAACACGCATGGTCAGCAGGAACCAGAAGCTTGTGCTGAACAGTCCGCCCACTGCGGCAAGGCCCAAGGTAAGCAAACCGATTACGAGCAGACGCCGGAGCGGTACAAAATCGGAAAGCCGGCTGTATGTAATGGAAGAAATAGCGAACATGATGGAATAACTCGTTACGATCAGGGAAGCGACTGAATCCTGAAGTCCGAACGCAGCAGCTATTTCGGGCAAAGCCAAATTGAACATGGACGTATTCATGATGACCAGAACAACGGCAAGCCCTAGCAGCAGGGTCAGCACACTTTCCTTTTTTAAATCGCCCTCTGCAGGGAGGGATGAGGTAACATCCGTTGATGCTGCCTTCATTTGATTTCACCCACTCTTTCTATTTTCTTAGTTCGATTATAATCGAACATTTGAAATATAGCATGACATCATTTAAAATGCAATTAGTGGTTTTGAAAAATATTTCTTTTCAAAAGGGGATCATCAGATGAAAGTGCTGTATCATCCGAGCCGGGAGGAGATTGAGCTTTCTTCCGTGTTGTACGCGTTGAGCGATCCGATTCGGTTATACATTGTTTCTCTGCTTCGCCAACACGGCGAAAACCCGTGCAACTTCTTCGAGGTGCCGATTGCCAAATCCACTTTGTCCCATCACATCAGAACACTGCGCGAGGCAGGAGTGGTGTTTACGCGCAGTCAAGGGACACAACGCTTGGTTTCCGTGCGGGAGGAAGATTTGGAAGGCCGTTTTCCGGGACTGCTGGATTCCATACTGAAAGCCTATGAAGCTTCAGGTTCACCCCAGCAGCCATACGTGCAAGATTAAACAGCAACCTGAGTTCGGTATTCATGTGAGCTCAGGTTGTTTGCTTTATGGACACGCAAAATACCTTTGCACCCGGCATCGCAAGGAGCTATGATAAGAAAAAAAGTCCTGAAGGAGCATGCCGTATGGGAATGACTTCCGCTATAACCGAAGGAGTACAACGCACAAGAGCGAAGCTGCGCAAGGAGTTACTGCATTCCGTTTTTAATGAATTTGACGGCACCCTGATGAAACTGGAAGAGTCCAAGCGAATGGAGAAGTATCGGAAAATGTCACAGAGCGCTTTTTCCTTCTATAGAGGAAGCGCCTATCTCTTCTATTTCGATGCAACCCGCCATTATTTCCCGTATCATACTTCTGCCGAACGTCCCACCTGGATACAAGGGGATCTTCATTTTGAAAATTTCGGGGCTTTCCGGAATGAGTCGGGACAGATCGTCTATGATGTCAACGATTTTGACGAGGGTTATGTCGGCTCCTACCTGTATGATCTGTTGCGAATGTCCGTCAGCATAGCGCTGGTTGGAAGGCAGCTGGGGTACAGCAGGGAAGAACAAATACAGAGCGTGTCAGACTATGTACGAGCCTATTACAAACAAATGCATCGCTTCTCGGCTGGCAAAGACGATCCCGGTGCATTTTTCGTCGACCAGCACTCGGCCAAGGGACCGGTCAAAAAACTGCTCCGCAAGCTGGAAAAACGCAAGCAGCAGCATTTTCTCGAAAAGATAACCGCTTTTATGCAGAGTGAGCGTGTGTTTCTCGAAACAACGGAGCTGGTTGTGCCCACGAACGAGGAACAGACCGGACTGGAGAAGGCATGGCCTTTCTATCTGGACACCATCGAAGACAGAAAGCACAGCGAAGAGCACTATAGCATCAAGGATATCGCCGTCAAGCACGGCTCCGGCACAGCCTCCATCGGCCTTGACCGTTTTTATGTGCTTATCGAAGGCGGGATGGAGAAAGAAGGCGCGGATGATACTGTACTGGAGGTTAAAGAAGTCCGGGTTCCCGTACCCGCATACTTCATGCCGTATTCCGAGTCCTTCTGGGAGTCGTTCAGTCATCAGGGCAAGCGGGTAACGGCTACACAGCAGGCGATGCATCATGAAGCCGACGAACATCTCGGCTTTCTTACCATTGATGGCCGCGATTTCTATGTCCGTGAAAGATCGCCTTATAAAAAAAGATTGAAGCTTGAAAATATCGAAAGCACGGACGATATGAAGCAGGTTGTGGCCTTGATGGGCCGCCTTACCGCCAAAATGCATGCCCGGGCAGATGCGGATGTTGCCGCCGGCATATTGTCCTATCATAGCGAGCACGAAATTGCCAGAGCAATGGGCCCCGACAGGGACGCCTTCTGCCGCCATATTACCCAGTGGTCAGCAGCCTATGCAGACCAGGTAGAGGCGGATTATGAACTCTTCCTGGATTGGATCGGACAGCGCCAAACGGATACGGAGAAGACGGACGAAGAGCAGGCCGTACAGCTTTAAGCAAAAATAATATAAGAAAAGAACCGCCAATACGGCGGTTCTGCTCTATTTACACGGATCCTATAATAATGCCTTGCTGGGATTTAGCGGTCATCGCCGCGTGATTCGCCGCCTTTACGGCCGATCTCCTGATAAAACTCTTTACCATGTGATTTGGAGGTAGCCTCTCCGCCCTTCTCTCCGATCTCCTGGTAAAATTCCTTGTCATGAGAGTTTGCAGTAGCTTCGCCGCCTTTGCGGCCGATTTCCTGATAAAATTCTTTGTCGTGATTCCGAGCAGTGGCTTCCCCGCCCATTCGGCCTGCTTCTTCACGACTCATTTTGCCATCTTGGTTCCGTGCCATGTTCTATCACTCCTCTGAATTTTTTGTGTGGTTAGCGCCACGTTCATATATTACCCGTCCCCTGGAGAACTAAACACAGGCGCAGCCTCAAATAATGCTCAATGCCTTCTCTCTCCAAGGTTTCGCGGTATTCCCTCAATGTATAAGGGCCTCCGTTACGCTTCAGAATCGTGACATCCTTATCGAAATGACGCCTGATCATCGTAGGTAATTAAACCTACGTCATTAGCTCTATTTTTTCGAGTTAAAATATTCTTTATCAACTCTCAACTGCTGTTTTAAAATCCGATTAAACAGGCCTTTACCAATTTCCCCCGTTCCCTTTGATACCGCTGTTCTTAAAATCTCCCCGTTCGGCAGAGTTTTTTCATATATTTTATCCCTGCCATTCTGTCTTACCAAAACCCAATCATCACGTCTTAAAAAGCTTTCCAAGTCACCCCAACTAGGCATGGAACATTCGTGCCACTGACTCAATATCATCTTCCAATAGTACACGTAGAATGTACGGGGCATGTTTGTGTCGATTGGGGGTATTGTAGTAACGTGAGTAATTGGCTTCATAATCTATCGCATATTCAACCAAGTTCTTGGACAATTCATATTTGAGTTCTTCTAGTGTCTCGGCGTCTGCTACAATATCATCGATTTGTTCTATTGAGCCGGCATATCGACCATCCTCATCTTGTTCATATTCAAAGGTCAACTCATACACGGACAGCAATTCCTTCATTTGTTGTTTTGAGAATGCCATTATGACATCTCTGTTCCTCTTGATCGCTTGAGGCTTATCTCTGACAATGGTATCAATAAAACCACCAAAATTTGCTCTTACTTCTGTAGCGTTAAGAACGGTTTGCATAATCATCCCTCCTTCGCCTCCATTGTACAAGAATATGTACACAATGTACACTATGTAGTATATTCATCTGCGCTCCCAATCATACTTGCAACGCAAAATGAGGCTGTCTCAAAAGTCAACTTTTGGTTTTTTGTTCCCCACTTTGAACTGAATTTCTTCGAGAAAAAAGGACCTCAAATTCCACTATACAGTGGAATTTGAGATCCTTTCGGTTGTAAACTGGGGTGTGCCTATGTAGCCCCAGAGATTAAAACTTGATGACACCCGCGGAATACAACAGCACGAGAATCATCAGTATAGGCGCAATGTAACGCAGCATGAAGAGCCAGATGCGGAACCACGCAGCGGTCAAACCTGCCGCATCCGCAGCCTTCTTCCAGAAGTAGCCTGCAAAGAGCGTGGTGAGCAGGCCGCCCAGCGGAAGCAGAATGTTGGAGGCGATAAAGTCCATCCAGTCAAAAAACGCCTTGCCGCCAAAGGTCAAAGCAGGCACCATTCCAAGCGAGAGCGCGGAAGGAATGCCCACAATGAAGCAGATCAGCGCCATCGTCCACACGGAGCGGGAACGGCTCCAATTCCAGCGCTCTTTGACATAAGCTACAGGAACCTCCAAAATCGATACAGCAGAGGTCATCGCGGCAATTGCCAATAGAACGAAGAACAATCCGCCGAACAGCCAGCCCAAAGGCATCGCCGAGAATGCCGCAGGCAGGGCGATAAATACGAGCGAAGGTCCTTGTCCAGGATCAATGCCAAAGGAGAACGCCGTCGGGAAAATAATCAGACCGGCAATCAGCGCATAGATCAGGTCGCCTGCGCCGATAGCCAGCGTTGCCGTCCCCAGCGACTGGCGTTTGTCCACATAAGCCCCGTACGTAATCAAAATCCCCATACCCAGGGATAGAGAGAAAAAGGCATGTCCCAAAGCAACCAGCGCGGATTCCGCGGTAAGCTTCGAAAAGTCAGGGTTCAGAAAGAAGGAAACCCCTGCACCTGCGCCTGGAAGGGTTACAGCGCGAATCATCAAGACAATCAGAAGTACAACCAGACCGGGAATGAGAACCTTGTTAAACTTCTCGATTCCTCCCGAAATACCTTTGATTACAACCCAAACCGTAATGAGCATGGCGATCGCCTGCCATACAATCACCATAGGCCCGGACACAAAGGTGCCAAACTGGCCGGCAAAGTCATTATTCACAAACAATCTGCCGCTGAATGCAAGAATGGCATAATGAAGCGTCCACCCTGCTACAATCACATAAAAAGACAGAATCATGGAAGGCGCGATGATCTGAAGCAGCCCCAGGCGTTCCCAGATCTTGCCGCCGCCGGCTTTGACGAAGGACGAAGCTGCACTGCCCCGCCCGCTGCGTCCGATGGCCAGCTCAGCCAGAAGAACCGGCAGCCCTACCGCAATCAAACATACGATAAAGATCAGGAAGAAGGCCGCTCCTCCGTATAGACCTGTAATGTAAGGGAACTTCCACATATTCCCCAGACCTACTGAGCTGCCGATTGCCGCCAGTATAAACCCGGCGGAGGAGAAACGCTCTCCTTTCGCGGACAGCTGTTTTTCTTGCTGAAAGCTCATTTATATCCCCCTAAAAAAATAAATATGGTCCATTATATACTAGCTGACAAAGCAGGTCAGCAAGAAAGTTTGTGAAATCCGCGAAGGAGATACAAATGGACGATTTGTCCACCCCAAGAGAATAATTTTGAATATTGGGCGGCATAATTATCTGACATAGGCTTAGACTTGATTTATTTCTCCTGATCTGCGTATAATATCCAAAAACATACACGATCATGCCCGTGAAGAGCATCCAACTCGGAGGCGTTCTCGTCAAGGAATTCTGCAGCGAACGGAATCTCCCTAAGTTAACCGGCCCCGCCCGTTACAGCGGACTAAAGTGGATTGGACAGATGCCTGTCCGGTCAATTTGGGTGGCACCGCGAGATCAGAGCGCTCCTCGTCCCATGTGGATGAGGGCGCTTTTTTGCATTTCGCAATACCAATCTATCTGTGTAAGGAGTGCGGTGCCATGTTGGATATCAAATGGATCAGACAGCATCAGGACGAAGTACAATCGGCGGCGGTTCAGAAAAAAATCAAGGTTTCTGTAACGGAATTGCTCGAGTGGGACGACCGAAGACGGCAGATGCTGCAGGAGATAGAGGCCCTTCGGCAGCAGCGCAACAGGCTGAGCGGCGAGATCGCGGCCCTTATGCGGAAAAAGGACAGCCAGGCGATAGAACAGACCCGGCAGCAGGCCAAGGAGGTTCATGCGGCGCTGGATCGGCTGCAGGAAGCGTACCAGGAGGCGGAAGCACAGTATCGGGAGCGCATGCTGCTCATCCCCAATATCGTCTCGCCAGACACACCCGCCGGCAGCTCGGATGAGGATAACGTGATGGTTAAGCGTGTGGGCGAACCTGCCCGATTCGAATTTGAGTTCAAGGATCATATTGCGCTCGGTCGGCTCCACCGGATGATCGATACCACCCGCGGCGTCAAAACAGCCGGAACACGCAGCTATTATCTTACCGGCAACGGCGCGCTGCTGCATCGGGCCGTCCAGCAGCTGGCAGTTGATCTCCTGCTCGCCAAAGGGTTTCGGCTCCTTGAGGTTCCTCTCATGGTGCGCTCGCCTGCTATGGTGAATACCGGGTTCTTCCCGCTCGGTGAAGAGCAGACCTACCGGATCGAGGGAGAGGACCAATGGCTGGCGGGAACCTCCGAGGTTCCACTCGTTGCTTATTACAGCAACGAAGTCATCGACGTTGCCGAGCCTGTACGGCTGGCCGCTGTTTCGGTCTGCTTCCGCAGCGAAGCGGGTTCGGCTGGCCGGGATGTGCACGGCCTGTACCGTGTCCATCAATTTGCCAAGGTCGAGCAGGTCATTCTGTGCGAGGCCAGCCTGGAGACATCGGAGAAGATGTTCCGGGAAATTACAGGACATGCGGAAGAGCTGCTGCAGCTGCTTGAGCTGCCCTATCGGGTGATGGCCGTCTGTGCCGGAGATATGTCGCAGAAAACCTACAAGCAGCAGGATATCGAAACCTGGATGCCAAGCCGCGGGGCATACGGCGAGACGCACTCGTCTTCGCAGTTGCTGGATTTCCAGGCGCGCCGCTCCAACATTCGGTACCGGGATGCGGAAGACAAACTCGTCTATTGCTATACGCTCAATAACACGGCCGTTGCCTCCCCGCGCATCCTGATCCCGCTGCTGGAAAACCATCAGATGGAGGACGGTTCGATTCGTATTCCCCAGGCGTTGCGGCCTTACATGAACGGGCAAGAGGTGCTTCGTCCCCTTGCTGAATAATTACAGCAGGGACAGCAGCAAGCGGAGGGAATTGGTTCGTTCCTGAAGTGCCTCATGACAGAAACGCCTCATAACATATGAAAGGGATGCTCCAGGTCAAGTAAGACCTTTGGGGCATCCCTTCTTTCATTTGAGGCAGCAGTCCGCGTATTTACTGACTTCCAAAATAGTCTTCAAGAGCCTTTTGCGCACGGTACTCCGCCAGATTGAAGGACTGCCAGGGCACATGAAGGCCGTTCATCCCGGCAAAACGCTCCCGCAGTTGGTCATTCATGTCCGGATACTCGTTCCGGGCAAATTCAATCAGGCGTGGTACTGCATCCGCCGACAAATCCCGGAGATAGTCGATATCCATATCGCCGCTTGCATGGTAACGTTCAATGTTCCGATCCGCAATGATGGTATCCATTCCGATGTAATTGATAAGTACATATGCGCATATTCCGAGCACGATATAACTTTTTGCCAGCGGTATCCGGGTCATATGAATGCGGAGCGCCGCAATCAGGAGCAGCAGTCCGAGAAAGATCATAAACGCATGCACAAGAAAGCGGGTATAGGTATAACCATAGGCTTCCTCGTACATGACAAGCCGGATATAAGCGGAATACAGCATGATCCCCGAGCACGCAACCAGCACATACAGCATCCCCTGATTCCACCGGTGCAGCCGGCCGGGGGCCTGCTCTCCAAGCAGCAGCACAACCAGCATCAGGACAAAATTGATGGCCGTCACCATGATCAGCTGAGCAAAGCCGCTTCTCGCATACTCCGCGTAAGAAAGACCATCCGGCAATACGCCCTCGCTTGCTCCGAACAAGTAAGCAAACTGGGTATATACGAACAACAGATACACCACATTCATCGTTACCAGTATGGTTGCTGTAATCACCGGAGCAAGCTTGACGCTTACCGCTTCCTCCGCCCATTCGCCCAGCTTCTGTTCAAGCCTGTCGTCCCCGGGTTCAACTGCTTTAAGCTCTGCGGGGTACGGCTTGAAGTCCACGAACCCCCATAGATAACCGAAGAACAGCAGGCAGAGCACCACGGTCCAGACCAGGCGCACGCCGCCTTCTCCGAAGGTTAAATGGCTTCCCAGCCAGGAAGGAACGCTGGCAAGCATATGGTCGAACATGCCGTCGGCTGAGGACAGCAGTGCCACTACGATTGTTACCAGGGGCAGCGCTACAAGCAAACCGGTCAGGATCTGAACAAGGACCCCCTTGTGCCCCTCCCCCATCCGCCCGCCTGTGGTGTTCTTCAGCATGCGGAACAACGTGCTGGCATGCCGCAGGTTTTGGGGGATCAGATGATCGATCGTATCCCACAGCAGCCGGATATCGGCCCAATCCAGCCTTCTTGCGCTGAACTTGTAGGCCATATGTACAGACACCAGACATGGAATAACGAGCAGATTGAGTGCATAAAAAAGCGGATTATAAAACAGCACATAAGTCAGTGACAAAAGCATGACCGAAGTAAACAGCAGCCAGCCGAACCAGGTGAATTCACGCATCCGGTCCTTGGCGTACACAAACATAAATACGTACAAGCACACTGCAAACAGCGGATACGACAGACCCGGGAGATGTCCATAAAACAGATACTGATGAATGACCGCCAGTAAAAGGGCTCCAGCAAGCGCATAAAGCGGACGTTTGGGGCTCTGCAGCAGTTTATCAACCATGAAACATGACCTCCAGTATTTTCTACACCCTATTCTAGGTGATAAAATAAGAAGATAAAGAGAAGAAAAAAGATGACAAACTTCCTATTTTAGGAGCCGATCAAACGATGAAGCTGTATAACCAATTTCTGCGTCTGCGGGCACAATACGGGGAAAGTAATGAAATTTCCGTAACCATGGATGAGCTTGCTGTAACCTTTGACTGCACGCATCGCAACGCGCTCAGCATTATTAATAAAATGACGCAGCATGGCTGGGTCCGCTGGACCCCGCGGCGGGGCCGGGGCAGCCGCTCGCGGTTGGAATTTCTGGTCAAGCCGGAGGAAATCGCGGCAAAATCCATGATGCAGGCCATCAACCGGCGCGATATCCGGAAAGCAATGGACCAGATTCATACATATTCGCCGTCCGCCAGCCTGCAGGATCGACTGCAAGGGTGGATCATGTCCTACTTCGGCGGCCATTCGGAAATCCGGCGCAACCGGCAGATTGATACGCTGCGCCTGCCGGTAAGGCAGAAGCTGTACACCGTAGACCCGTTGTATATGAATCTGCTGGCTGAGTCCTTTGTATCGAGTCATGTTTTTGACGGGCTGGTCCGGAGAGATGGCCAAACCCAGCAGATTGTACCGGGTCTCGCCCACGCCTGGGAGGCGAACGCCGAGCGTACTGTATGGACCTTCTATCTGCGCAAGGAAGTGCTGTTTCATAACGGCAAAATGCTTACAGCCGAGGATGTTGTCTACACCTTTGAGCGGTTGATGCGAACCTCGCAAAGAACGCTGTACAGCTTTATGTTCCGGCAAATCCAGTCGGTTACGGCCCTGAATCCCCTCACGGTGATCATGGAGCTTAAGGAACCAAACGAGCTGTTCCTGTCCTTTCTCTGCACCAGCAGGGCTGCCATCGTTCCGAAGGACCTGGACCAATTGGGGGAACAGCAATTTGGTCTGAAGCCTGTCGGTACGGGGCCCTTCAGACTGACGGAAATGAGCGAGAACCTCTGCTGCCTGGAGGTGTTCTCCCATTACTTTCAGGGTCGGCCTCATCTGGATCGTGTCGAAATCATCCATGTTCCCTGGGAGTCAGCGGATCATCCGGGGGACTCATCATCTCCCTTCCACGTAATCCACAACCCCGCTTCTGCGGAGGCGGGAGCCTGGAGCCAGATCCACTCGGATGTCACCGTGCGCAAATTCGTCACCTGCAACACGGAAAAGGAGGGGCCGCTCCGCAATCAGGAGGTGCGGGCCCGCATCATAACCTGCCTGCGTGGCGAAGAGGGTCCTCCTGCCTCAAATGCAGCCAGCAAGGCAGAAAGCGAAGCGTCAATCTCCCTGCAAATTGCCACAATTCCTCAGTACAGACAGGATGCTGACCTGATCGCAGCGCGGCTGGAAGAGGCAGGTTATGCGTGCAGCGTAGCTTCCGTGCCGGTCGAGGATTTCAAGGGGGACGTCCGGCTGCAGTCGGACCTGATTCTCTTCTCGCTCATCCGTGACCGGGATGAGCAGCTTCGCCTCTTCGATTTGTATTTGACAGCCGCTGAGCATGTCGAACCGCATACGCGCATTGATATCGAAAAGCTGCTGCGGAAAATAGGCAATGAACCGGACGAACAGGCCCGAGCGGAGGGGCTGGCAAAGCTGGAGGCGCTGCTGATCCGCGAAAACCATCTGCACATCCTCTATGAGCGGCCGGTTCAGACCGCCTACCTGCCATCTGTACGGGGGGTGACCTTCAACAGCCAGGGGTGGGTCGATCTCAGACATGTGTGGTTCCCGCCAACCTCTATATAAGAAAAACATCGAAGATGTAATGGAATTAGAGGATTCGGGGATTCGAGCAATGAGAGGATTGTATCTCCCCAAGTGTGGAATATTATATTCCCAGCTGGCACAGAAAGCGCCGCCGGCAGCCCGGCGGCGCTTTCCTTTTCCCTATATTATTACAACTCGTGTAATCACTTCTGATCCGCAGGAATCGTAACCTCATTTACATAATTGGTAGCCATGATCCGCGCCGCTTCCGCAGAATCGGCCGCTTGACCGAGTGCCCACATCATCTTGGTGACCAGCGCTTCCGTAGTCATATCGTAGCCGGGGATGACGCCTTTCTCCAGCACCTTTTGCCCGACCTCATAGATGGTCAGATCCCCGCCCTCATAAGGACACTGTGTCGTAACGGCAATGGTGATGCCGTCCTTCATCAGCTGCTCAATTTTATCGATCAAGCTTCTCTCCTTGAACGGTACACCGCCGAGCCCGAAGCCTTCAATAACAATCCCTTTGTAGCCCAAAGACTTGATCGCGTCAAAAATACCCGGATTGGTGCCCGGAATGAGCCGCAGCAGGAACACTTCAGCACAATAGCTGTCGTTGTACGGATGATCAACCTCCGTTGAAATCTTAAGCCCTTCCGTATACTCCACTTTCCCGTTCTCAACCAGCCCGATATAAGGATAGTTGATGCTTTCAAATGCATTATAGCTGCGCGTTCTGATCTTGGACGAGCGGCTGCCGTTAATGATTTTGCCGTTGAAGACAACGAATACTCCCGCAACATCCCCGCAAGCCGTCAGGAAAGAGTCAATCACATTTTTCTTGGAATCGCTGTTTTCGGCCAGAATGGATACCTGCGAGCCTGTTAGCACCACCGGCTTGTGCAGCGTTCCCAGCATAAAGCTGAGGGCCGAAGCCGTGTACGCCATCGTATCCGTCCCATGCGCAATAACAATCCCGTCATACTCATCCAGGGACCGATGCACCATGCGTGCCATCACGGCCCAGTCCTCCGGCTGGGTATTGGTGCTGTCAATGCTCATGAGATTATGGGCATCTATATGACAGATTTCCCGCAATTCAGGAATCTCGGCCAGGATGCTCTCGGCGGACTGTGTCGGCGTGAGGCCATGCTCCTGATAAGAAGAAGAAATCGTTCCTCCTGTGTTGATAAACAGTATTTTTTTCATATGGATCATTTCCTTCCGCTGGTTCGTATGCAAAACCTCAACTTTTTAGAGTATACCATTCGCGGAGGAAAATATCAGGGAGGCTCCGTTCTCATTTTTTAGAATATAGACACCTCGGGACAGACTCCTCAGCAAAAAAATTTTGTTGGCAATTCATAGTCTCTTGAAAGGGGTAACATACATTTTTCATCCTCTTTATGCATTTTTAATATACATATTTTGGTGGTTACTTTCCCTTCCATTGCTTCATCAATATTGAAGCATAAAATCTATATTAAATAAAATACACATACCATAGCACCAAAAAGTTAGTTATATCTTCTGTACAATTATGTTTTTATGTCACTTTATGTTCCAAAAAACTTTCATTTCCTATAAATAAACAATCTATCGCTGCGAAAAAAATACTTTATCGGAAAAATTTTTATACATTTTCGTAAAAAAAATAAAATACTTTCATTTCAAGAAATTTTCATAACATACTTTACATTTTCACAAAATAGTCATACACTTAGCCCCGGAAAGTTCAAACATTACAAAAAGTAATTAGCTAACAACCGGTTGCGCTAGGAAAGAAGGAAAAATAGATGCAAACTTTTTATCTTGATCATGAAGGTGCAGTGAAAACTCCATTGAGAGGAAAAGACGTGCTGTCAAATCCGCTGCTCAACAAAGGGGTTGCCTTTACAGAGGAAGAAAGACGGGACTTGAACCTGAACGGAATTTTGCCGCCAACGGTTCTGAGCATTGAGGAACAGGTCAGCCGCGCCTATGAGCAGCTGAAGAACGAGCCGAATCATCTTCGCAAAAACATCATGCTGAGCGATTTATATAACCGTAATGTCGTGCTGTATTACCGTCTGTTGAGCGAGCATTTAAGTGAACTGCTGCCGATTGTCTATACGCCTACCGTCGGACAGGCCATTCAGGAGTACAGCCAGCAGTATCATAAGCCCGGCGGCGTATATCTGTCCATCAACAATCTGGAGGGGATTGAGGAAGCCTTCCGCAACGCGGGGGTCGAAGCCGGAGACATCGACCTGATTGTCGCCACAGACTCCGAAAGCATTCTTGGCATCGGTGATTGGGGTGTGGGCGGCATCAACATCGCCATCGGCAAGCTGGCCGTTTATACCGCCGCTGCGGGAATTGATCCGAGCCGTGTGCTTCCTGTTGTCCTTGACGCAGGCACCAACAATCAGAAGCTGCTCAACGATCCGCTGTATATCGGGAACCGTCATGAACGTGTCAAAGGCGAACAATACGACCGGTTCATTGATGCATACGTTGAGACCGCCCGCAAGCTGTTCCCGAATGTACTGCTGCACTGGGAGGACTTCGGCAACGTAAATGCCAGAAACATCATCAACAAGTATGGCAAAAAAATTCTCACCTTCAACGATGATATTCAGGGCACCGGCGCGGTTACGCTCGCTGCGATTATGTCTGGCGTGAAGGTCAGCGGTATGCCTCTGCGTGAGCACCGTGTCCTCGTATTCGGACCAGGCGCGGCCGGCATTGGCAACGCGGATCAGATCCGGGATGCGATGATGAAGGAAGGATTAACCCGGGAAGAAGCCGAGAGCCGCTTCTGGGCCTTCGATTACCGCGGGCTGCTTACCGATGAAACGGAGGGCGTCCTTGAATTTCAGAAGCCTTATGTGCGAAAAGCGGAGGAAGTGAAAGACTGGAACTTCGATCCGAACGGTAAAATCACGCTGCTGGAAGTCGTGAAGCAGGTGAAACCGACCATTCTGATCGGTACCTCCGGTGTGGCCGGCGCCTTCAGCGAGCAGGTCATCAGAGAGATGGCGAAGCATACGGAGCGTCCGATCATTATGCCGATGTCCAACCCGACAACGCTGGCGGAAGCCGTACCGGAAGATCTGCTGCACTGGACGGACGGCAAAGCGCTGATCGCCACTGGCAGTCCGTTTGAGCCTGTCATCTATAACGGGACGATTTTTGAAATCGGGCAATCGAACAATGCTTTTGTCTTCCCGGGTCTCGGCCTCGGCGCTATAGTTGTCAAAGCAAGTATATTCACGGATGGCATGTTTACTGCAGCTGCCAACGCCGTTGCCGATGCCGTGGATTCATCCAAGCTCGGTGCTCCTCTGCTGCCGCGGGTGAAAGATCTGCAGTCCGTTTCCTTCACAGTTGCCACAGCGGTCGCCAGAGCGGCGATTCGGGATGGGGTCGCGCAAAATACTCCGGAAGATGTAGAGCAGGCTGTGAAGGATACCATGTGGCATCCGGTCTACAAGCCGCTTAAAGCCGTAACTTCTTAAGCAAGAGTCCGGTTAGACTAGATTTGATTTTCGATCCATCCCGGGATGCCTGTATTGCACATGCAGGCATTCCTTCTTTTTCAGAATAGATGTTCAGTATATATTGGAGGGTCTTCAACATGTCAGTCGGTCATATTTTTGTTATTTTAATCCCTATTTTCTTTGTGATTATACTTGGTTTTCTGGGCGGGTATTTCAAAGTATTCAATTCAGCCTCATCCAAAGGCCTGAATACGCTGGTTACCAAGTTTGCGCTCCCTGCCCACCTGTTTATCGGCATCACAACCACAAGCAAGCAAACCTTGATCGATAAATGGCCTTTCTTCGTTACCATGTTCCTGGGCATTATCGGGTTTTATGTGATTTTGCTGCTGGTTATGCGTTTGGTGTTCAAAATGGATCTCAATAAATCCTCGATCTTCTCGCTGAACTCCACCCAGCCATCCTTCGCCTTTATGGGAATACCGGTGCTGGGCAGCCTGTTCGGAGCGGCCGAGGTTGCCATTCCAATCGCCATCACCGGTGTTGTGGTCAACGCACTGCTCGACCCTGTTGCCACCATTGTCAGCTCGGTCGGTACGAAGACCCAGGCGAGTCAGGATGAGGAGCATAAGGAGAGCCTTCTGAAATTGACGGTTCACTCCATCCTGCACGGCCTTAGAGAGCCGCTGGCCTGCATTCCGCTGCTCGGTGTCGTGTTAACCCTGCTGGGCTTCCAATCTCCGGAGCTGCTGCAAAGCTCATTGGACCAAATCGGTGAAATTACATCAGGTGCGGCTTTGTTCGCTATTGGTGTGACGATCGGGATTAAACGCATCAAATTCAGCGGCAGCGCGATCAGTATCGCTCTGTTAAAGATCATCGCCATGCCTGCGCTGACCTTTGCGTTTGCCCTCATGATGGGACTTTCCGCAAAAGATATGACGATGGCCATTCTGCTTGTATCCTTCCCTGGCTCGGCAGTGGCTGCCATGATCGCTTCCCGGTTTGAAACGCTGGAGGCGGAGACGGCATCTTCATTCGTCATCAGTTCGGTATTGTCGCTGATTTCTTTGCCGATTCTCATATCGATTTTGGTGTAAACCGCTTCAATTTAACATGGCTGCCTTGCATGTCAAGGCGGCTTGTTTTTGTTTTACCGGAGTTAGACAGAAACTGGAGGCCGCTCTGCCGGGTAATTTCCCTCAGCAGCCGTGTATGTGCTGGCCATGAATCTGTTGTGTACAAGCCTGCTCCGGTCAAGCAGCGGGTAGTCATACAACGGCCCTTGATACACGTAATCAAAGGCTGGATGGACCAGGAAATCATTCGGTGTAACCAGTCCTGACGGCCGCTCCCACAAAGGGCATCCGCTCTGCTTGAAGACTTCCGCCACAAACTGGGAGCAAAAGTAGGCATTGTCCGGTTCGATGCTCTTGTGGAGCAAGACGCCCAGCAGCCCCATGAGATTATACCTGTACCTGTGCTGATGCAGCCTGAAATAATCAATGGTTTCAGTCACTCTCTCTACGATGTCCCGCGTCACCTGAATGCGGAGCAGGATGCACTCCGTATCCGGATAACGGCTGAAGGTCCCATCGTATACATCCTCTTGCACAAACCCGGCCACCCACGGATGGGCGGCCTGCTTGCGGCCGAAGCTGAACATGTCGTTCAACCCGGCATCCAGCGCCAGAGACGCGTGATTATAGGGAGCAGCTGTAAATTGCCGGATCAGTGTCGTAAATTGCGTTCCCGTATGCGTCAGTAGTACATATAAACTATGATCTTCATGCTTTCTCTTTTTATAAAAGTACATTTTATAATCACCCCAACTCATCATTGAGGTCATTATATGATCTCCGTGGGGACGGGCAAACGGACCAGCGGCCGGATTGGAAGCTGGACTTTAGGCTAGCGTGAAGCAGGACCCGGGTGGTGTACCAGTCTTTGTCACCTTCTGAGGCGCTCCGAGAACGAAGCATTCCTACAATCGCTGTTGACCCCGAATTTCTTTTAATGATTTTTCAGTGGTAGAAATTCGGTGCCAAAGGCGAGCGCTGCGCTTTTCCGGAATTGCTTCGTCCTCTCCGCTGCTCCGTGCGTCCCAATACATTAATACAAGAGTTAGAAATCGCCAATCTTCAGCGATTTCTAACTGAGCAAAAAAGCCGAGAACAGGCACATGTATCCCTGCTCTCGACCTATGTCTTCATGGCCTCGCATGCCATGTACGAGAAAGAACGAGTATTGGTGAAAATCCGACCACCAATACTCGTTCCTTAATCTAATGTGACAGACGGACCGGATTGTTACTGCTGGTGCCCCTGGCCGGTTGTCCCGAAGATCGGCGAGTAGCCTGTTTTGGTCTGAGCGCCCTGCGGGTAGGAAGGGCGCCCAGCATCCTGGCCGCCTACATCTCCGTAATAGGGGCTGCCAGCAGCACTACCTGTCACAGATCCATAGCCGATGCCAACTTCGTTCCCACTTGCGTTGAAGCCGCTGCTATAGCCTCCAGTAGAATAACCGGTTTGTGCACCATACTGCGACTGCTGCATGCCGGTCGCAGGCTGATAGCTGCCAAGAAAATTATGAGTCGTCTCGGTTTTCATTGTCGGCACCTGGTACAATCCCTGTTCATTGAGGAACAGGAAGACCTCATAAGCATGATCCGTGCACGCTTGCGCGCTGTTCTGCATGGCACGGCGCAGATTGGGATCAGCACATTCGAGGGCAGCCCATGCTGCATTGCGGGCACCATTTTTATGGCAGATCAGCATGGCCGTACTGATCTCATGATCACTCAGCGTGTCATCGTTCTGCGGTGCAAAACGAGGCGGGTTGTCCAGGCCATATTGAATTTGCTGATGCTGAACCCCCTGAGTATGGGCAGGAGTCGAAATTGGGGTGAACTGGCCTCCGCCCCGTGTCAGGGACACTATTTCATTATAAGAATTGATCGCATCACGCTGATGACGGGCAATCATGTCACGCAGCTTCGGGTTTTTCGCCTGTTTGGCGTACAGATTACAATGCGTAATGGCATTCAATTTTTCCATCAAAATTTCATGGGTTTCCATCGTTTCATGAGCACCAAACTTCATCTGGTTCTGATTCTGATTCACTGTATCCACTCCTTAGTTGGTTTCACTGGATACTGTTTCCTGCATGTGGATATATTATTCATAATTTTTTCCAATTATAAAAAATAAGCTCTGACTCGTGAACCAAGGTATTTTAAATGACAAAAGCAAAAACGCCCCTGTAAAAACAGAGACGCTAAGATGTTCATCGACTTGTTATGCTTCCTGCGGTGCATGCCCTCCCGAAAGGTCCGATACCTGCTCTTTGGAGCTGCCGCTGCGTGCCGAGAAAATGAGATTCAGGATGACCGCTGTCAGCGAGCCGGTTACGATGCCGCTCTGCAGCAGCATTTTGCTCCACTCCGGCAGCGTATCGAACATCTGCGGCACAGCGGCCGATCCCAAACCTACAGCAATGCTGCAGGCCGCGATCAGGAGGTTGCCCTCCTTGCGCAGATCAACCTCGGAAAGAATGGAGATGCCCGAGGCGGCGACCGAACCGAACATCACGATCATGGCGCCACCAAGCACCGCGTTCGGGATGACGGTGGTTAGTGCCGCCAGCTTTGGCAGCAGACCGAGCACCACCATAATGATGCCAGCCGCAAAAATCACATTCCGCGTCTTCACACGGGTCAGCGTGATAAGCCCCACGTTTTGTGAAAAAGCCGTATAAGGAAATGCGTTAAAAATACCGCCCAGTACAATAGCCGCTCCCTCAGAGCGAAGCCCGTTCACGATCTGCTTCTGCTCCACCTTCTGGTCTGTTGCACGGCCGACAGCCAAATATACACCAGTGGATTCGACCATGCTGACGATATTCACGATAATCATGGTAAGCACGGCGACGATGCTGAACTCCGGCACACCGAAATAAAACGGCTTCGCGATGCTGAACAAGGACGCCTGACCCACACCTGAAAAATCAACGATTCCCATAAAATAACCTGCAGCCGTTCCTACGGCCAGTCCGACCAAGACGGATACGACGCGCAGAAAGCCTTTGCCCAAACGGTTAAACAGCAAAATAACGATCAGCGTAATCAAGGCAAGCAGCAGGTTGTGCGGAGCTCCGAAATCCGCGCTTCCCTGGCCGCCCGCTGCGTTGTTCATGGCGACGGGGATGAGAGTAAGACCGATGATCGTTACAACAGTTCCCGTTACCACGGTCGGGAAGAAACGGAGCAGCTTGCCGTACAACGGGGCAAACAGCACGACAAACAAACCGGACAATATAATCGCGCCGTACGCTGTCGCCAAATTGGAGGTCGAAGCGATGGCAATGATCGGCCCCACGGCCGTAAAGGTACAGCCCAGAACCACCGGCAGGCCGCTGCCGAAATATTTGATCCGCAAAACCTGCAGCAGTGTCGCAAGACCGCAGGTGAACAAATCGGCCGCAATAAGATACGCGATTTGCGTCTCTGTCAGGCCCAGCGCTCCACCGACAATGAACGGCACGGCAATTGCGCCGGCGTACATGGCCATGACATGCTGAAAGCCGAGTGCAAAAACTTTAGGTTTGCTTAACATACAACCGCCTCCTCGAAATTAATGGACGAACGACTCTTCATCAATAAACTGCACCTGTCCCGGCGACATGGCTGCGATCCGCGCCAGGGAATGTACACGGATTCCCCTCTCCTCCAGCAGGCCGCGTCCTTCCTGGAAGCTCTTCTCAATCACGCAGCCGACCCCGGCCAGCTCCGCACCCGACTCTGCCACGATATCCGTCAATCCAACAAGCGCCGCTCCTGTCGCCAAAAAGTCGTCCACAATCAGCACCCGGTCTTCCGGTCCCAGATACTTCCGTGAGATGCTGACCTGGTAACTCTCCCGTTTCGTGAACGAATACACCTCGGCAGAATACACTTCATCCCCCTGGGTTATGGCTTTCTTTTTCTTGGCATATACAAACGGCACCCCCAGCGCAATGCCTGCAGCCATCGCAAACTGAATGCCGCTCGCTTCTATCGTCAACACCTTGGTAATCCCCTCATCAGCGAAGATCCGCCCGAATTCCCGGCCAATCTCCAGCGCAAGCCCTGTATCCACCTGATGATTCAAAAAAGAATCCACCTTTAGCACCGTATCGGATAAAATCTGCCCTTCGCGCCGGATGCGCTCTTCAAGTATCTTCATGTCTTCTTTCTCTCCCCTTGTTTTCTCCTGTGATGCCGAAAAACAAAAAGGACAGGTTCCTTGAGCTGTTTCTCTCAAGTGAAACCTGTCCTCCCGGGTTTTTGGACCTATCGAACGATCCGGCACCCAAAAAAGCCGCCGCTGCAAATTCAAATTGAATCCCCTTGCGGCATACGAGTTCACTCATAGTCGGACAATTGCAGTGGTTGTCCGGTAGAAACTTTTGGGCCCTATTCCCAACATTATATGAGTTTATATGAAATTGGATGAAATTTTTCGTAAAATACTCTATGTATAGTACACGTTGTGTCATATGTTTTCAAGGAGAAAATTTATGAAACCTTATTAAGGGAGAGTATGCGCCATGCAGCAAATTATGATCGTGGAAGACGACCCGAAGCTCGCGGAGCTTCTTGAATCCTATATCGTCAAATATGGCTACGATGTTCATCGCGTACGCGACTTCAGCCGGGTGATGGATGAGTTCCAGCAGCATAAACCAGACCTTGTACTGCTGGACATCAATTTGCCCAGCTACGACGGATATTATTGGTGCCGCCAAATCCGCCAGGCTTCCACCTGCCCGGTGCTGTTTATTTCCGCGCGTGCAGGCGAGATGGATCAGATTATGGCGCTGGAAAACGGCGGCGACGATTATATTACCAAGCCGTTTAACTACGGGGTGGTGATGGCCAAAATCCGCAGCCAGCTGCGCCGGGCCTATGGGGAGTACGCCTCCGGTCCTCAGGAAAGAGTGCTTCAGGTAGAAGGGCTGGTGCTGCTGCCGGAAAGGCTTGAGCTCAAGCTGGGAACAGAACAGGTCACGCTCACCAAGAAAGAAGCGGATATTATGGAAAGCCTGATGGAGCGTTATCCACGGGTATCAAGCCGGGACGCCCTGCTGGAGAAGCTGTGGGATGACCAATCCTATGTGGACGAAAATACGCTGAATGTCAACATTACACGGGTGCGCAAAAAGCTGCAGGAGCTGGGCATTGAAGATGCGGTCGAGACGGTCAGAGGAACAGGTTACAAGCTGAACGTCACCTGGGACGGGGAGGAGAACCTGTGAAGCTCTTCTTCCGCGAGCATGCCCTGCTCATTGTTGTGCAGTTCGTGCAGTTCGCCTTGATGCTCTCCATCTATTGGCTGGACGGCTACCGCCAGCTGAGGCCTGCGTTATACTCCGTTTTTCTGGGCTTCTTTCTGCTCGGGTGTTATCTGGTCTACCACTACATCAGCCGTCGCCGTTATTTTCAACGGCTGAACGCTCCCCTGGAGTCTCTGGATGCTTCCTTTGAGAAAATGGAGACCGCTCCCGTATCCGAGGCGCTGCAGGAGCTGCTGCGCGAGCAGTACCGGCATTATCAGGAGCAGCTGATCAAAGCCAAACGCGAGCAGGAGCAGCATCTGACCTTTATGGACCAGTGGGTTCATCAGATGAAAACGCCGCTGTCGGTCATTGAGCTTACCGTGCAAAATGTGGACGAGCCGGAGTTCGCGAGCATCCGCGAAGAGCTTGAACAGCTGCGCGGCGGCCTCAATACCGTGCTGTACATGGCACGGCTGCGCACCTTCGAGCAGGATTTTCATGTTAAAGCGGTACGGCTCTCCAAAATGATCAGCGAAGTGCTGAATGATAACAAACGGCTGTTCATCCGCAATCAGGTATACCCGGAGGTCATTACGAGCGAGCCGGACATCACCGCCGAGTCGGATGAGAAATGGCTGTTCTTCATGATTTCCCAGATCGTCATCAATGCCGTGAAATATTCTGCAGGCTCCGGAGAAAAGGTGACTCTCTCCTCTTATTCGCGCGGAACGGAAGCCGTCATTGAAATTCGCGACCGCGGGGTCGGCATTCCCGCCTCGGACATCAAGCGGGTATTTGATCCATTTTTCACAGGGGATAACGGCCGGGGATTCCGGGAATCGACAGGAATGGGACTTTATTTGGTGAAAGAAGCCGCAAACCGCCTCAACCACCGGATCGAGCTCGAATCACAGGCAGGCTCGGGCACGACAGTTCGGATTGTTTTTGCCTCCTTTCAGCTGCGTTCCGACCCAAACCTTACATCCATGTAAGCAAAGTGAAAGGGAAATCGATAGATGACGCTTCGAGCGGCAGACTATACTGGTCACAGATGAGGAAGGCATTTTGAAGGGAGATATGCACATGCTGAATGTGAACCAGGTATCTAAAATTTATGAAGGCAAAGTAGCCTACCGCGCTTTGACCGATATCAGCTTTACCATTGAAGACGGGGAATTCGTCGGCATTATGGGCCCGTCCGGCAGCGGCAAAACGACCCTGCTCAATATGATCGCGACCATTGATGAACCGACCACCGGAGAAATTCTGATTGACGGGCGGAATATCACCAAGCTATCCAAAAATAAGCTGGCCGAATTTCGCCGCCGTGAGCTGGGCTTCGTCTTTCAGGACTTCAATCTCCTGCATACCCTGACGGTCGAGGAGAACATCGTTCTGCCCCTAACGCTGGACGGCAAAGGGGTGAAGGAAATGAAGGTCAGGGCGCAGGCGATCGCCGAAAAGCTGGGCATTACAGCCATTATGAAAAAGCGCACCTACGAAATATCAGGCGGACAGGCTCAGCGGGCTGCCATTGCCAGGGCGATGATTCACTCTCCCAAGCTTGTGCTTGCGGATGAACCAACCGGCAATCTGGACTCCAAGGCCGCCAAGGACGTCATGCAGATGCTGGAGAAAATCAACGCCGAGCAGCGGGCCACCATGATGCTGGTTACGCATGACGCAGTGGCGGCCAGCTACTGCCACCGGGTCATTTTCATCCGTGACGGCAGATTGTATACCGAAATTAACCGGGGTGACAACCGGCAGACCTTTTTCCAGAAAATTATCGACACCTTGTCACTGTTAGGGGGACACGCCAATGACGTTTCGCCAGTTCGCGTTTAACAATGTCGCCCGCAACAAAAGGCTCTACGCCGCTTATTTTCTGAGCAGTCTGTTCACGGTGATGGTGTTCTTTACCTTTTCGATCTTTGCCTATCACCCGATGCTCGGTCCGGAAAACGTTCATTCAAGCGCAGGCAGCGCGCTCTCTGTCTCCAAATGGATCATCTACGTATTTTCATTCTTTTTTGTGCTCTATTCCATGAGTGCATTTCTGCAATCGCGGAAACGGGAATTTGGGCTTCTGATGCTGCAGGGCATGTCCATCGGCCAGCTGCGCCGGATGGTTTTCCTCGAGAATATGATAATTGGCTCGGCAGCCACAGCCGGCGGGATCGGACTGGGCCTTGTATTCGCCAAAGCCGTGCTTCTGCTGGGAGAAAATGTTCTGTATATTGAAGACCGGCTCGCGTTTTATTTCCCGCTTAAAGCCATCGAGATGACCGTAATTTCGTTTTTGATTCTGTTTGTTTTAATCTCGTTCTTTATCTCTGCCGTGCTGCGGAGTGGAAAGCTGGTTACTCTGATCAAGGGGAGCAAAATTTCCAAGGGAGAACCAAAGGCTTCTGTTGTGCTTTCTCTCATCGTGGTGCTGCTTCTGGCTGTCAGCTATACTTTGTCCCTGCTGGCTAAAGGAGCGATGGTGGTTGTACTGCTGTTCCCCGTGGTTATCATGGTATGCGTCGCCACCTATCTGCTGTTTACCCAGCTGAGCGTTTATGTCATACGATTGTTGAAAGGCCGGGAGTCCATCTTCTGGCGCAAAACGAATATGCTGCTGCTGTCCGATCTTGCATACCGTATGAAGGACAATGCGCGTACCTTTTTCCTGGTCTCCATCATTTCGACGGTTGCCTTCTGTTCGATCGGGTCGCTGTACGGGTTCAGAACCGTTCTGCTCGAACCACTGACGGATAGTAATCCTTATCTGGTCAGCCTGAACTCCACCGCATCCAACCCGGAAGAAGAACGGCAGGTGCAGATGATTGATCAAGAGCTGTCCAAGGCGAACGTCAAAGCTGTTCCTATGGAAGCTTCACTATCCTATTATCAAGTTAAGGGGGATAAAAGACCAACGCTGATCATCAGCCAATCCGAATACAATCGGCTGGCTGACGGGCTGCAGATGGAGCCGATTCAACTGAAGAATGGCGAAGCAGCGGCTGTAGGGTATTGGGTCTCCAGCACATTGATGGCGGATCAACAGCTCAAGTCGGATTACAAGCTAGCTTCCGGTGTGACGATTCACGCCGGCCGTCAGGTGCTGTCAACCATATTGCCGGAAAACAAGGCCTCACTTGTATTGACGGATGAGGCATATCATCAGCTTGGTCAGCCAAATGAAATTCGGCAATTCCATGTCTGGATCGGTGCGGAAGGGCAGCCTGGGGCGGTTAAAGCGGGAGAGAAGCTGGCGGATCAGTTCCCCTATTCCGATGAATATCGTTTCACAGCCAAGGACTACCAGCTGAGGGCTACGATTCAGGGATATGCCCCGATGCTGTTCATCGGTTTGTTCGTTGGTGTGGTATTCTTTGTCTCGGCGGGCAGCTTTCTTTACTTCAGACTGTACAGCGATCTGGACGGCGATAAAGAAAAGTTCCGCTCCATTTCCAAGCTGGGCCTGAGTGAAAAAGAGCTGACGAGGGTGCTGACCCGGCAGATTTCGCTGCTCTTCTTCGCGCCGATTGTGGTCGCATTGATTCATGGAGCAGTAGCGCTCACGGCCTTGTCGAATATGTTTGAATATTCGCTGTTCCGCGAATCGGCCGCCGTGCTGGGCGTGTTCTTCCTGATTCAGGTTGTCTATTTTATCATAGTAAGATTCTTTTATATCAAGCAGGTGAAGGCGGCGCTATGATGGCTGCTTTTGTCTGAATAAATAGTGCCCCACGAAGTTGCATGTGTAATTGTAGAGGTCTCCATGTGCAGTTGTAGAAGTCTACATGTACAATGGTAGGGCGCTCCATATGGTGTTGTAATGTCATTAGAACAATATTCGTTGGATACAATAAGAATAGCCGCGATGCTGGACACATCACGGCTATTCCATACAAAGGCCGGTGGGCAACCACGGCGCGAGATTTTCATATTACTGACGAAAAACCACCGGACGGCTGCTAACCTATTCCCGGTGGTTTTTCTCGTCGCGCCGCCGTTTCCAGATTTCCCGCAAAGTATTCAGGCCAGTGAAAATACTGACCAGCTTTTTGTTACTTCTTATTAAGATTCTCTGCATAGATAGTCATCGCATTGCGCATGAACACGGCCAGTCCTTCACCAAAGCGGTCAATATTATTCCGAAAACGTTCATCCTCCACGTACATTTCGCCCAACCCCCTAAAAGCTTCCGGGGTATAATTTCCGAACCGGGTGATAAAGCTGTACCACTCCCCAATGGCCTTCTGCGCCTCGGCAGAATCAGGAGCACCCGCCCGGAGCACGGCGAGCTTTCGGTAAATGGCATTCGTCTCCTCAGCCAAAGCACTCTGCTCTTCCTTGCTCATATCTGCCACAGCCTTATTGGCATTATTCACCGCCTCATCACCCCACCGTTCACGCGCTTCCTGTTCATACGGATTGCTGCTGAAATCAAATCCTTCGAATTTCTCACGATTCGTCATTTCGATCTCCCCTTTTGCATGCTGTATCGTCTTGTCGATCATAGTGATCATTTTATCCAGGCGGCTCCGCTTCTCAAGCAGCATCCTGCGCTGCAGCTCCAATGCCTCTTCCCGGTTGAAATCCGGACTATCCAGAATCTGCTTGATCCGTTCCAGCGAAAATCCAAGCTCTTTGAAAAACAGGATCTGCTGCAGCCGCTCCAGATTTGCCTCTGAGTAAAGACGGTAGCCGGATTCAGTAATGGTATCAGGAACAAGCAAGCCGATCTCGTCGTAATGATGAAGCGTGCGCACACTGATACCGGCCAGCTCCGCCGTCTCTTTTACTCTTGTCAGCATTTCGCCACCTCCTTTCACAGAACACTATAAGGGCTCACGGAACGTGAGAGTCAACACCCGAAACATTTAACCCCCTCACTATGATACAATCGGGGCAAATTTTCGAAGCTGAATGGGAATAACTCTTCGTGGCTGGTACAATGGAGACAACAACCTACCAGGAAAGGTTTGTGCTAAAATATGCTCCGGTTAAATATGATCAGAACGGGATTTTTGCTCGGCATCTCGCTAATTCTGGCTGCCATCATTTATTTCTTCGCCGCCAACTGGGGCGGTCTGGACAGGATCGCTAAAATTTTGCTTTCCGCCGGTCTGCTTGTGATCTTTTACGGCATATCTGCCGCCCTGGCGCGTGTCCGGAGGCCGTTTGTACAGCATGCCTTTCTCTCCAATGCGTTTCTGCTGGCAGGCTGCATCTCCTTCGGCGCTTCCGTTGCGCTGCTCGGGCAGCTGTATAACTGGCATGTCGACAGCTTTTGGCTGTATCTGATCTGGTCGGTCCCCGCCGTGTTGTTCGCCTGGATTACCCGCTACAGCCCGTTTTATGTGATCGCTTATATGCTGCTGCATCTGGCTTTATGGTTTTATTTTTTTCCGGCAGCTTCGTCCTACTTCTACAGTGACCGGGCTGCAATGTGCATTGGACTGCTGTTTGCGGCCATCAATCTGGCGGTGCTCCTGCTGACGTACACCGGACGTCTGTTATCCGCACCGTTGAAATACATAAGCTTTATCGTATTTCATCTTTCGCTGCTTGTGCTCACATGCGTATTTGGACACGGCCTGGAGGATACACTGGTGAATCTCATCTGGGCGGTCGCGATTTTGGCCGGATTTTATATCTTTATCCGGGTCAAGCTGAATAAAACCTTTCTGACACTCAATGCGCTCGCCGCCTCCGCTTTCGTTACAGCCAAGTTCATCGAGCTTGCCTTCAGCTACTATTCAGTTCTCTTTTATGTGTGGGGACTGATCTTTGTCGCGCTGCTTCTGACCGCCAATGTCCTGTTCTTTCGTTATCTGAAACAACTGGGGAAGAGAACGGCATACAAGCTCGAGGAGAACGAAGAACAGTCTTTTGAGGATAAGGAGTTTAAGGACGAGGCGACCGAACCTGACAGTGAGATTGTGAGCAGGGCTGTGAGCAGATTGATTCAAATCATAGGTGTCCTGATAGGAAGCATCTCGCTCATCGGGCTTGTGTTCCTGGCTTCGGGCGGGACCGGTCCTGAGCTGACGTTGTATGGCCTGTCACTGGTATTCACCATCCCGATGCTTGCCGTCACCCGAATTCAACCGGTGATCCGCTATACATTGCTGTCCATTGGTTATGTAGCGGGGATCATCTCCATCATGCTAATGGACCGGTGGGGATTGACTGCTCTGCTCTGTTTGGTGATTGCCGCAGGCTGGTCTCGGACGGCAGGACGCGTGCAGCTATTCTGGTCCCATGCCCTGCTGAACCTGAGTTTTGGCCTGCTGCTGACACAGCTTCTGAACGCCCCGGGGCAGCAGTTATGGATCACTCTGCTGATTCTCGCCGTGCTGAATGGAATTATGTATGCCGCTGCCCCGCGAATCCGTAAGGATTCCCCGCCGATCAGGGAACATGCTCTGTTCTATACTTTGTTCTTCCTGTTATGGATGGCCTTCTTCGAAGATATGCCCGTTTACATGCACGCTCTGTCTAGCATCCTGTATTTTGTTTTGGTCACCTGGTGTGTCTTTTACTTTATTCGCAGGCACCGGACATGGAAGGCCGTGATCAGCCTTGTGTACTGGTTCGCCTTTATTGCCTATCAATATTACGATCTGCTGTGGAAGCTGCTTCATAAATCGGTGACTCTGGCGTTGGTTGGACTCGTGATTCTAACAGTCACTTTCCTCATAGCCCGCCGCGAGCGGCTGCAGGAGCCGGAGTCAAGCGTCACCCTCATCCGGTCCGCTCCCCTGCTGATCGCCCTGGTCATTGTATTCCAGTTCTGCTTCATCGGCCTGCAAGCCACGGCAAGCGAAAAGCTGCTGCGAGAGGGCTCGTCCGTCAAGCTGGAGCTTGCACCGGTCGATCCCCGCTCTCTGCTGCAGGGAGACTATGTTGTGCTGAATTATACGATTTCAACTCCGCCGGAAACCGCAGAATTGCGGGACAATTCCGGCAGCCGCAGCAAGGTCGGAGTGGTGCTGGCGCCTGATCGCCATGGCATTCACCAGTTCAGCCGCCTCTACAAGGACGGGGAGCCGTTGGCTGCAGGAGAGATTGTGATTAACGGGCGGCTTAACGGATACGGCTCCATTTACTATGGGATTGAAAATTATTTTGTGCCCGAAGGCACCGGCCTTGAAGTCGAGCAGAACACCCGCTATGCCTATGTGCGTATCAGCCGCAAAGGCGATGCTCTGCTGGAGCGGCTGGCCAGCGAATAGAACAACTAAGGGAAGGCCGTCGCCTTCCCTTGTTCCGTGTTTATCAGCCTATTAATTAAGCAGCCCCTTGCGCAGGATTTCAATGATGGAGGAAGCCTTCTCCAACCGGTCATCCGAGTTGTGTATGATAAGATCACACTGGGACAGCTCCTCAATCTCCCGCTCGAAGCCCGCCATGCGGCGCTCGAGCTCTTCCGCTGACGCCCCACGCTCCTGCAGCCTCCGCCTGCATTCTTCCCGGCAGACAGATACGCCCACCAGCAGCGTCTGTGCAGGGAACATGGCCTTGATCGCCGCGGCTCCCTGCGCTTCCATGACCGTTGACATGGGCGTCCCTCCCTCGATAATGTCCCGGATGGACTGTACGGAGGTTCCGTAATAGTTTCCTTTATATTCATTCATCTCGATCATCAGCCCGCTGCGGAACATCTCCTCCAGCCGCTCTCTCGTCGCAAAATGATAGTCACGCCCGCTCAACTCACCCGGTCGGGGCGCTCTGGATGTCCAGGTCACGACCCGGGGCAGCCCGAGCAGGGATTGAAGCGTGCTTTTGCCCGAAGCGCTTGGGCCTTGAAATACAATTAAAGTAATAGACATAGGTGCCTCCAATATCGGTTGAATTCATTCAAGTTCGTTGATATCACCAAAATATTAATTATAACGCCGATAGACCTGACAGGGAAACATATAGAAACTGCGCAAGTTAAAGCTTGACAGTCAAGCTGCCCGTCGATTCGTGGCAGGGCATGTGAACTCGCTGCCCAGAAGCCTTGCACCATTATCCCATTGAATCAGGTGAAGAAAAACAGGAAACCGGGAACCGAAAATATACTTTAGGCGCGTTAAAGAAAATAACGGATCAAGCGGAGCACGAAAATGCCCGTTGTTACGCTATCCAAGGCAATCAAATGGGTCTATTATTTTTGATCGTGCCTTATGGAGAAGCAGCTCGGTTCAAGATCATGAAGCGATCTTAGGAGAAAGCGGAGCGTTTAGGTGATGTGAAACTGACTGAGAGTCTGAGTAAAAGGGATAATCATGCAAGGCTGTATGGAAAGGCTACAGGCTACAGGCATCAGGTAACGGACACCAGACAGCAGACACCAGATATCAAACACCATCCCCTACAGACACCCATTTTACCCAGTTACATCAAGGCTTGTTTGCCGATTTCATGCTGCGAAAGATGAGTTATAAAATTCTATAACCATCAAAAAAAGGACATCCCATATAGTCTATTGACCCGGGACGTCCTTTTCTATACCAAGAGACGTTTTTCTTTTATAGACTCTTTCCGGCCTTCCGACCGTACCATACGATATATCCGCAGTCATTTCACCTTTGGACACAAAATACTCCAGATAGCGGCGGGCCGTCGTCCGGCTGAAGCCTGCCTTTCTGCCCAGCTCCTCGGCAGTGATCACCTCCGGGCATTCGCGGATAAACGCCTCTATCTTCTCCCTTGTCAGCTTGTCGATGCCTTTAGGAAAGTAAGGCTCCTTGTCTCTGCTTCTATCCCCCGCACCCCACAGCAGCCGGTCAATCTTCTCCTGGTCAATCTCCTGATCCGGCCCGCTCATGGTCTGCAGCTGCCGATGGTAGGATTCATAGGCCTTCAGCTTCTCCTGAAAACGCTCAAAGACCACCGGCTTAATCATAAAATCATACACGCCGCGCCGGATAGCTTCCCTGACCGTATCAAAATCCCGAACCGCCGTAACGATGATGACATCCGTCAATGGATAATGCGTCTGAATATACCGGAACAGATCCAGCCCATCCATGCGGGGAAAATGCAAATCCAGCAAAACCAGGTCTGGCTCCAGGATTTCCAGATGCTCATACGCCTGCTGTTCATCCGTCGCAATGCCGATGACTTCAAAGCCTCCTGTCTTCTCGACAAAACGGCGGTTGATCCCGGCAATCCGCAAATCGTCTTCGATGATCAATACCCGAATCACAGGCTCTCCCCCTTTCGATCGGAAATCGGAATGTTCACTTGAAATACGGTTCCCCGCCCGGCGGCCGACTGAAACTTGATGCTTCCCCCCAGCTCCTCAGCAGCCTGCCTGACAATGGCCAGTCCGAAGCCTCTTCCGTTCGCGGCTTTGGTAGAGTAGCCTGTTTGGAATATATGAGCGGCAGCCTCCTCCGGTACGCCCGCTCCAAGGTCCGCAACTTCGATGAGCAAGCTCCCGTCCCGGTCTGACAATAACACGTTGACCCGACGACGGCCTTCCTCCGCATCAATCACCGCCTCCAGCGCATTGTCGATCAGGTTGCCGATAATCGTCACCAGATGGTTCCGGTCCATATCCTCAGGGATTTTTTTAAAAGAACTGCTCTCATTTACGGTCAATTCAACCTTTAATTCATTGGCACGGTTGAACTTGCCGATCAGAATGCCGCCGATCATCGGATCGGGGATCTCCCGCATGAGAAAATGAATCAGGTTTTGATGCACGTCGGTCTCATGCGTGATCAGATCCATAGCCTCCTGATAGGACTCCAGCTGAATCAGCCCGTAAATGGTATACAGCTTGTTGGAATATTCGTGGGTCTGCGTACGGAGCGCCTCGGCATACCGCTTGACCTGTGTCAGCTCCTCCGTAACACGCAGCAGCTCCGATTTGTTGCGGAAGCTGGATACCGCACCGATGACACGCTGCTCGTAATCGCGGATGGGAAGTCGGTTCACGACAACCGTACTGCCGTTAATCAGCATTTCCTGATCGAGCTCCGCTCTTCCCGTCTGAAGCACTTCCATCAAGCGAGATTCCGGCAGCAGCTCAAGAATGGGTGTGCCTATGATTTCCTCGCCCTCCTGCCTGCCCAGCAGCTTCATCGCCGTCTGGTTAACCAATGTAACGCCGCCCACCTCATTCACGGCAATAATCCCTTCGTGAACGGTTTCCAGGATGGCTTTCTTTTCCTGATACAGCATGCCGATTTCATGGGGCTCAAGCCCAAAGATGGACCGCTTCACCCGCCGGGCGATCCATATGGCGACTGCACAGCCGGATAAAAGAGTCAAGGCGGCGGTCAGCATAATGCCAGTCCGGTAGGCTGCCGCTTCCCGCTGCAGCTTCTCAATCATGAAGCCTACAGAGACGACGCCAACCACCTGGCCGGTCCGGTCAAAGACAGGCGCCTTCCCCCGCACCGAGGCCCCCATCGAGCCGACCGCCTCCGATATAATGGCCTGCCCCTGCAGCACCGGACCGTTATCGCCCCCCACCATCTTCATACCGATCCGCTCTTCAATGGGATGGGCATAGCGGATGCCGTTCCGGTTGCCGACTACAATGAATTCGGCACCGGTTTCCGCCCGTATCTGCTCCGCGACCGGCTGAATGACAGAGGAGGGATCATCCGCCTCAAAACCGCTGCGGATCACCTCCAGCGAGGCCACCGCCTTGGCGATCTTCAGCGCGGCCGCGCCTGTATTCTGCTGCTGCACTGCAGCCAGCATCCGTTCAAAGCTCAGAGTCAGCACAATAATCGTAACCAGCAGCAGTGTGCCGATCAGGAGAATAAGCCTTGTCTGCAATCGCATCTATGGTCCCCCCTGCAAGGTGAAGCTCTTGATGTATATGTATAACCATCTAAAAATCCTGTGAACTTTATGAACAAAATGCACAATAAGCCCTTTTTTTAACTTATGTTCATATGCTGTGCAGCAAAAATGAGGAGTGGTAGTATAAGCATACGAATTCAAGTAAGCGTTTACAAAAAAGTCTTGAATACTCACTTTTGCTCAAGGAGGAATCGCTTCATGAGAACAAAACGGAAATTTTGGACCGTCCTTCTGCTGACTGCTGTTACTGCCATCAGCATGACGGCATGTAATTCTGCGTCATCGGGTGACGGGAACAAATCTGCCTCTGGGTATCCCGAAAAGCCACTGATTATAACCGCTCCCTCCGGGGCAGGCGGCGGATGGGATAAAACCGCAAGATCGCTGACCAAAGTGCTCTCGGAAGCCAAACTTGTCGATCAGACGATGACGGTTGAGAATAAGCCGGGCGGCGGCGGTACTGTCTTTCTGGCTGAATATGTGACCAAGGATAAAAACGATCCTTATAAGCTGTTCGTCAGTTCTCCTCCACTGCTCATCAACAAGCTGAAAAAGGAGGGCAACAGCCCTTACGGCTACCAGGATGTCACCCCGCTGGCCCAATTGACGAAGGACTACGGCGCCATTGCCGTGGCAGCGGATTCCAAGTACAACGATCTCCAGAGCCTGATTGACGATATCAAGGCCGATCCCTCACAGGTTACGCTTGCAGGCGGCTCCGCACCGGGCTCCATGGATCATTTAATCAGCATTTTACCAGCATTCAAATCGGGTGTCGACCCGAAAACCATTAAATATTTATCCTATGACGGGGGTGGAGAGGCCATCGCCGCCCTGCTCGGCAACAATGCAGATGCCATTGGAACGGACATCTCCTCGCTCGGCAGCTATCTGAAGTCCGGCAAAATCAAAATCCTCGCCGTAACCTCCGCAGAACGGCTGGATGGCGATTTTAAAGATATTCCAACCTTGAAGGAGCTGGGCATCGATTCAGAATTTACGATCTGGCGGGGCGTGTTTGGTCCGAAGGGCATGTCGGAGGGGGAAATCGCGTACTGGGATAAGACGCTGCAGACCCTCTCTGAGCATGATGCCTGGAAAAAGGAGCTGCAGGCGAATGACTGGCAGAGCGAGTATCGCAACTCCAGCGATTTCGCCGCGTTCCTGGAGGAACAGGACAAAGTCGTGCTTGAACTGCTGACCGCGCTCGGCATGCAAAAATAATATCCGCCGAGGGGAGCGCGACTCCCCTCGTTGCAAGCATCAGGAGGTGCATTTCCTTGAACAAAACGTTTGACCGCTATGCCAGTATTGTATTCCTGCTGCTCGGCATCGGATTCATGTGGCAGAGTACGCAGATCAGCGCGTCTGCCTACGGTAGCACCGTCGGGCCGAATATTTTCCCCTTCTGTCTTGGCGGGCTGCTAATTCTGCTCAGTATCCGTCTTTTCTACGAAGTGCTGGTTTCCAAGGGCGGAGACTACAAGGCGGCAAAGCTGGATTACAAGCGCTTTCTGCTTATTTTTGGTTCAGCCGTCCTCTATGCGCTCTTGTTTGAAACGCTCGGGTACATCCTTACCACCTTCCTGTTCCTGCTGTTCTGCTTTCAGGTGCTGGAGCGGGGAAAATGGCTGAAATCGGTGCTGATTGCCGCGCTCTTCGCGGTTGGCGTATACGTTCTTTTCGTAGTCATTCTGGAAGGCTCCATGCCCGGCTTCCCGGTATGGTTCTCATGATCCGCACAAGGAGGGACATTCATGGGTACACTGCAGTATCTTGCTGATGGATTCGCCACCGCCCTGCAGTGGCACAATTTACTGTTTGCTTTTATTGGTGTGCTGATCGGCACGGCCGTCGGCGTGCTGCCGGGCATCGGGCCGATGAGCGGCGTCGCACTGCTGATTCCGGTGACCGCTTCGATGACGGGCGGACTGAGCCCGGAAGCAGCGGCCACAAGCTCCATTATTTTGCTTGCCGGGGTCTATTACGGAGCGATGTATGGCGGCTCGACCACCTCCATCCTGCTGAATACGCCGGGAGAATCCTCCTCCGTTGTCACGACGCTGGACGGATATCAGATGGCCCGGCAGGGTCGGGCAGGCCCAGCGCTCGCGATTGCGGCGATCGGCTCGTTTGTCGCTGGTTTGGTCGCTCTGGTGGCCCTCATTCTGCTTGCTGACCCGCTCTCCAACGTGGCCATCAAGTTTGGGCCAGCCGACTATTTCTCCCTGATGCTGCTCGGGCTCTGCGCTGTCAGCGGCCTGGCCGGCAAATCAGTGACGAAAGCGCTCATCATGACGGTCAGCGGGCTGCTGCTCGCCACGATCGGCATGGACACCGTTTCCGGAGTGGCACGGTTCACCTTCGATATTCCCATTCTGTACTCCGGTCTCGAATTTCTGACCGTGGCCGTCGGCCTGTTCGCCCTCGGCGAAGTGTTCAAGACCATCCTGGAAAAGGATTACTCAGGAGGCAAGACCGCCAAAATCGGCCGCATCCTTCCTACCCGCCAGGATATGAAGGACAGCGCCGGGCCGATTGCGCGCGGCTCGCTGCTCGGCTTTTTCATCGGCATCCTGCCAGGTGCGGGAGCCACGCTTGCTTCCTTTTTCAGTTATATTGTAGAGAAGAAAGTGAGCAAGCATCCGGAAACGTTCGGCAAGGGCAATATCGCAGGTGTGGCAGCCCCCGAATCGGCGAATAACGCAGCCTCCGGCGGTGCCATGATCCCGCTGCTCACCCTTGGCATACCGGGCTCAGGCACGACGGCCATTTTGATGGGCGCCCTGATCATGTACAACATTCAGCCAGGCCCGCTGCTCTTTGATGAGCATCCCCAGGTAGCGTGGGGACTGATCGCCAGCATGCTGATCGGCAACTTGATGCTGCTGGTGCTCAACTTGCCGCTGGTCAAGGTGTTTGCCAAGATTATTCAGACGCCGCCCAAATATTTGCTGCCCATCATCATCGCCATCTCAATATTTGGTGTATATGCCGTGCAGGTGCAGCTGTTCGATCTCCTTCTGCTGCTCGGATGCGGCGTGGCCGGCTTCCTGCTGGCGCGCAACGATTACCCGCTGGCTCCGCTGGTGCTGGGGCTTGTTCTGGGGCCGATGATTGAAAACAACATGCGCCGAGCGCTCACGACATCCAACGGCGACTTCATGATTTTTCTGCAAAAACCGCTGTCTGCCATCTTTCTGCTGATCGCCGTACTTTGGCTGCTGGTACCTGTTTTCATGAAAAAGAGAGGGAAACAGGTGGTCGTTAACGAAGAAGTGTAGAGGCAATATGCCAATTCAAATCACGTGAACCGGAGGAGACTGCCATGGGGAATACCAGACTTGGGGGAAAAAGCATCATACTCAGACTCGAGATTCAGACGGACACGATTAATTTCGGACAGGTAGCGTCCGTGATCTTCGCCGCCGGCGGAGATATTGTGGCCATTGATGTAATTTCGACGAGCCGGAACATGACCGTACGCGACATCACCATTACCGTGACAGACAGCGTGGATATCAGCATCATTACGGAAGCGGTTAAAAATATGGAAGGCGTGCGTCTGGTCAACATTTCGGACCGCACTTTCCTGCTGCATCTCGGCGGTAAAATCGAGACCCAGCCCAAAACCCCGATCCAGAACCGCGACGATCTGTCACGTGTATATACGCCGGATGTGGCGCGCGTCTGCATGGCAATCCATGAGGAACCGGACAAAGCCTATTCCTTGACGGTAAAAAGAAACACGGTCGCCGTCGTGTCCGACGGCAGCGCAGTGCTGGGACTCGGCAATATCGGCCCGTACGCCGCCATGCCCGTAATGGAGGGCAAATCCATGCTGTTCAAGCAGTTTGCCGGGGTCGATTCCTTCCCCATCTGCCTGAACACCCAGGATACCGAGGAGATTATTGCAGCGGTTAAAGCCATCGCTCCCGCCTTCGGCGGCATCAACCTGGAGGACATCTCTTCTCCGCGCTGCTTTGAGATCGAAGAGCGGCTGCGCCGGGAGCTGGATATTCCCGTCTTCCATGACGACCAGCACGGCACTGCTGTAGTTCTCTATGCCGCCCTGATCAATGCCCTGAAAATCGTCGGCAAGTCCATCGACAGCATTAAAGTGGTGGTCTGCGGCATTGGCGCCGCCGGCATCGCATGCAGTAGGATTTTGCTGTCCGCAGGCGTTAAAAATATCATCGGTGTCGACAAGATGGGTGCCATCGCTGCGGGCAACCAGTATGACAACCGCATGCTGCAGTGGTATGCGGAGCATACGAATCCGGAACGAGTGCAAGGGACGCTGCAGGAGGTCATCCACGGCGCCGATGTATTTATCGGGGTGTCCGCGGGGGGCATCCTCAGCCGCGAGGATGTCCAAAATATGGCCGCTAAGCCGATTGTATTCGCCATGGCCAACCCGGTGCCGGAAATCCGGCCTGAGGACATCGAGGATATCGCCGCCGTCATCGCCACCGGGCGCTCCGATTATCCGAACCAGATCAATAATGTGCTCTGCTTTCCGGGCATCTTCCGGGGAGCGCTAGACTGCCGGGCCTCGCAAATCAATGAAGAGATGAAGCTCGCGGCCGCTGAAGCCATCGCTTCCGCCATTTCGGAAGAGGAGCTTAATCCGCTTTATATTATCCCGAGCGTCTTCAACCAGCAGGTGGTCAAAGCCATCCGCGACAAGGTCGTGCAAGCAGCCATCCGTACCGGCACGGCCCGCAGAATTCCACGCGAATACAGGTAATTCGCAGGTTTTGAAGCCGAAGCCGCCATGCTGGAGGTTCGGCAAGCATCATTTGAATGTAACTGTTCATGATTGAAAGCGCTTCTTAAGAAGCCCACCCTAATGTCAGACAAACCACCGGTATCAGGAGCCACCTGGTTCGGTGGTTTGTCTTGTCTCACGCGGCTTCCAGATACTTTTTAGCGGCGCTCCAGACCCAATGCAGCGGTCAGGGAAGGCACAAGCGCCTTCAGTGGGTTGCCGATTTCGCAGCGGCACTCTCTTTCAACCGCCTCTGTCGCCTCCGTCATGGACAGTTGGGCCGCAAAGATCATACGCCGCTCTCCGGTTTGAATCAGCTCCTTCATATAACCGGACACTCTCTCCAGATACGCTTCCTTTTTCCCTTCCATAACGAGCTCGAAGCTCTCTCTGATCACTTGTGCCTCCACTTGCGGTGCCTTGCCAGCCGCCTCTGCAAAAGCATGCAGCCTTCTCATCGTGCCTTCCACCGTCGCAGGGTTTGTAAACAGCACAATCTGCGGCTGTTCACTGCTGCACAAAACATCAAAAAAGGGCTCGTCGATGGTGATCACCGGCACCCGCCACTCCTGCCTGCTCTCTTCCAGCAGTGCTGCGTATTGGGTGCAAGTCACCAGCACGACATCCGCCCCGCAATCCATCATCCATTCCAGCTGACTCGTTGCGTGTTCGAGAGCTTCGACCTGGCTGAAACACGGATCGGACGACATACGGCGGATGAGTCCGGGATCCGTGTAATGCACCAGCTCCAGTTCAAAGGGAGCAAGAGCCTGTTCTATGTATTCGACATTTGAGTAATGGGCATGCAAACAAGCCAGCCTCTTCATCACAGCACCTGCTTTCTTAATATCCTGCAAAATATTCAATTGATATTCACCCTGGATTCAGTTGCAGTCCCAATTGTATCAACACCACATTATGTTCAACAAGTCTGCCGCTCTTGATGAGTAGCTTGCTCACACATTCTGATATGGCAGCCAGGCCTGTCAAGAA
The DNA here is from genome assembly GCF_042138595.1 of Paenibacillus terreus. NCBI lineage: Bacteria > Bacillati > Bacillota > Bacilli > Caryophanales > Paenibacillaceae > Paenibacillus > Paenibacillus terreus. The sequence continues at coordinate 458,040 of NZ_JBHIRX010000003.1, forward strand.
AAGCGGCCATAAGCGAAAAAAGCCTGCCCCGCGAGAGGAACAGGCTTTACTTATGGGTTGAACCCCGCCACTTACAAAGGCCGGCCGCATGGCTTTATACAGGCTTAATACTCCGTATTACCGGACTGGCTTGTCTTGCCAGATGCAAAGCCTTTGAACAGCGTCGGCACATTCGAGTATCTCGTGTTGGTTATTTTCGCCGTGCTTTTACTGCTATCCGTTCTGAAAATGGAGTCCTTGACATCGGAAATGTCCGAGTTGTCCAGCGTGAAGTTCACCTGATAGGACGTGCCGCCGTTCTGGCGGGCCAGCTTGCCGATATCATTGGCTTTGAAGTTCTTAATGTTAATGGTGCCCTCTGCATTCGCCTGGAACACTTTATCATAAGCTTTATAGGCTCCTCCGCCTGTAATGTTAACCGTACCTTTGGCTTTCAATGTCAGAGCATCTTCTCCTACATCCTGCCAGGTTACATTCGAGATGGTAGCATTTCCATAACAATGTACACCATCGGCTCCCGGAGCGCCAATAATTACATTTTTAAGCGTGGCTCCGTTCTCAAGACGGAAAATGGGCTTCTGCCCTTCATCCTGGCTTCCGTCTCCGAGTGTATCCGGATTAGCCACATAAGTTTGTCCTTTCCCATCAAATGTCTCGCCCGCCTTCACAAGAATCGTTTGCGAAACCACCTGGGGCGCGGCGTGCACCTTGCTGCTTACGGCACCGAATGAAGTGATCAATAATGCGGATAACAAAAGAGCTGCCAAACCTTTTTTCATAGCCTTTGCATCCTTTCTATACCTTGAGATTTACGATAAGACACACCCCCATTTCTCATGCTGTTTTCCTAAAAGAGATGTGCACCTCTCTTTTGTGAACGTTTTCAATAACCAACGCGAAATGGAAATCGACTTATCATATTGGTATATTTTTCAATTATAATTATTTCTGCAATTCCTTCAATCCTACCTTTTAACTATACAGAATAGAGGCCGTTTAACCCATTTGGCCTTCCGAACTCTTAGTTCGTTTATACTAAATTTTTCCATATCATCAAATCCACAGCCCGGGTTCCAGCCAGCATTCTGCCAGAACGGAGCCAATTATATCTACCAGATTCTCTCGATGGGAATTACGCGGCGACAGGTTCATGCTGATGAACCTCCCCTACTTACGCTTGACTTAGAAGTAGGGGTTTCTTACCAGTGTTGGGATGCGCCTTGAAAAGGACATGAATAGGATCGCGCTCGTGACAGTTCTCTTCCTGCCACTAATTTCATCTACACACCAACGGTAGAGACGAAATTGAAACGTGATTTAACGAGAACATATATTCCCATCATACCACACAAATAGTCGACTAGGAAAGCACGAGTTTTATACATTAGACAAGTTCATTTAGGCTTCGCCTAACCGATATTCATCCCCTCCCTATAGAGGAAGGGGACTTCTATCGGAAGGCTGTTAAAAGACTTATTCGTCTCCAACATGGGTAATATATTCATTGACGTTATTAAAAGGAGGTTATTACGTGACGGATTCTACAAAAGAAAAAGTATCTGCCAGCGTGCCGCAGACAGGCTTTTTCGGTCATCCCCGGGGATTGTTCACGCTGTTCTTTACGGAATTCTGGGAGCGGTTTTCCTATTACGGCATGAGGGCTATTCTTGTCTATTACATTTATTACGAAGTATCCAGAGGAGGACTTGGGCTGCCTGAGCCTACTGCTCTCGCCATCATGTCCATTTACGGCTCGCTGGTATATATGTCGGGAATTATCGGCGGATGGCTGGCCGACCGTATACTTGGCACTTCGCGGGCGATATTTTACGGCGGCATCCTGATTATGCTGGGCCACCTGGCACTGGCGGTTCCCGGAACCGTCTATATGTTTTTCATCTCGATGGTGCTTATCGTTCTTGGTACGGGGCTGTTAAAGCCGAATGTATCCAGTGTTGTCGGTGAATTGTACAGCGAAAAGGACGAGCGGCGAGACGCGGGCTTCAGTATTTTTTACATGGGGATCAATCTTGGAGGCTTCTTGGCTCCTTTAGTCGTGGGCACCGTGGGCATGGATTACAGCTTCCATCTCGGCTTCGCCATCGCTGCCGCAGGGATGTTCCTCGGGCTGGTTCTGTTCGTCTCTACGCGCAAGAAATATTTGGGCCTCGCCGGCACTCTCGTACCCAACCCGCTGTCGCCTCAAGAGAAAAAGAAGGTGTTCGGCATACTGGGTCTGTGTGCGGCCATCATCGCTGTGCTGGTCGCGATTGCGATTCCTGCAGGAGCTCTCACCTTTGACAGCTTCATCACATTGGTGGGCATTCTAGGCATATTGATCCCGATTGCCTACTTCGTAGTCATGTACAAAAGCTCAAAGACCACCGCCGTGGAACGGTCCAGAGTGCTTGCATATATCCCCCTGTTCATCGCTTCGGTTATGTTCTGGGCGATTCAGGAGCAGGGCTCTACGATTCTGGCCAATTATGCGGATCAACGGACACAGCTGAATTGGGCGGGAATTGAGCTTTCCCCGGCATGGTTCCAGTCACTGAACCCACTGTTTATCATTGTGCTTGCCCCGGCATTCGCCTGGTTATGGGTTAAACTGGGGCGGAGGCAGCCTACTATTCCGCGTAAATTCTCGTTCGGGCTGCTGTTTGCCGGGCTGTCCTTTCTCGTTATTCTGCTGCCTGCCTATTGGGGCGGCCCGGATTCGCTGGTGAATCCGCTATGGCTTGTGCTCAGCTATTTCCTCGTTGTGGTTGGCGAGTTGTGCCTGTCACCGGTCGGACTGTCCGCCACGACCAAGCTGGCGCCTGCCGCCTTCTCCGCGCAGACCATGAGCCTCTGGTTTCTGTCCAATGCGGCCGGTCAAGCTATTAACGCGCAGGTCGTTCAGCTCTACAGTGCGGAGAATGAGATGGCCTACTTCGGCATCATCGGTGCAGTATCCATCGTTCTTGGTATTCTTCTTTTTGCAGCGGCGCCGAAGATTCAGAACTTCATGCAAGGCGTGCGTTAGATCCACTGGCTTCTCTCATTTTCAAAATAGGGTCTCCATGCTGTTTATTTCCCCCTCAACCGGGTATGGAGAAAGTAAAAGTACATGACTGATGTAAAAGGAGGAGGCAGAAAATTGAACACCAAGCTTCGTACAGGGCAAACTGTAGTCATTACGGGGGCTTCCAGCGGCTTTGGCAAAGGGGTCGCCAGAAGGCTTGCGTCAGAAGGGGCTAATCTGGTTCTTGCCGCGCGGCGGACGGACCTGATTGAGGAACTGGCGAGAGAATGCGGGAGCGCCATCGCCGTAACGACGGATGTCAGCAGGCAGGAGGATATTGCACGCCTGACGAGAATGGCCATCGAAAAATTCGGCTCTATCGATGTCTGGATTAATAACGCAGGTGTCGGCGCGATTGGCTCGTTTACCGACATCCCTCTTGAAGATCATGTGCGTTTAATTGAGATCAACTTGCTGGGCACCATTTATGGCAGCCACTACGCGCTGCGCCATTTCAAGGAACGCGGAGCCGGCACCCTGATCAACGTTGCATCCATCGCAGCCAAGGTCGCATTTCCTTACTACCCCAGCTACAGCGCCTCCAAATTTGCCGTTCTGGGACTAACCTCGGCGCTGTATCGGGAAATCGAGCTGGAAGGCTATAAAGATATTCATATATGCAGCGTAAGCCCCTGGGCCACCGATACACCCTGGTTTGAGCACGCAGGCAACTACAGCGGGCATACTCCGCAAATGAAGCCGATGGATGACCCCGAGCATGTGATTGACGCGATGGTAGGGCTGATTGACAATCCGCAGGAGGATCTTGAAGTGGGTGCCCTGACCAAAGGCACGGCGATCTCCAGCAATTTGCTGCCCGGATTAACGGAGAATCTGAACGCCAAGCATATCTATAACCAGATTCAAGAGGCACCATTCAGCCCGGGCACGTCCGGCAGCCTGCATCAGCCGCTGAGCAGTGGTTCCGGCATCAGCGGCGGCGTAAGAGAGCGAATGAAGCGGGAAGATCTTATCGCCAAACGCTAAGCCGACGACCCCTGACAGAAGAAAAGAGCCATAAGGGAGCGGTTTGAACCGTCCTTATGGCTCTTTTTTGGGTCAGGCTGTATTTTTGCGGATCTGTTTGCTGCGCAGCTGGCCGCAGGCCGCATCAATGTCCGTTCCGTGCTCCATACGTACGGTGCAGTTAATCCCCTGCTTTTTCAGCGTATCATAGAAGCCGAGGATCGACTCCTGCTCGCTGCGCTGATACTGGCTGTGTTCATCCACCGGATTGTACGGGATCAGGTTCACGCTGGCGAGCCGCTGTTTGTCCTGCAGCAGCTCCGCAAGCTCCAGCGCGTGCTCCTTCTGGTCATTGACATCCCGGAGCAGGATATATTCGAACATAATTCTCCGCTTGGTCTTCTCCAGATAATAATCGACCGCTTCCATTAACTGTTCTATCGGATACGCACGGTTAATTTTCATAATCCGGGTACGCAGGTCATTATTTGCGGCATGAAGCGAAATCGCCAGATTGACCGGCAAGCCGCTATCGGCAAATTCCTTGATCTTGTCCGGCAGCCCGCTCGTCGATACTGTAATACGGCGCACACCAATGGCAAGGCCTTTATGATCCTTGATGATGTTAAGGAAATCAAGCAGATTGCCGTAGTTGTCGAACGGCTCCCCGATGCCCATCACTACCACATGGGTCACCTTCTCCCCCTGCTGCTTCCCGTCCAGGTGAAGCTGAACCTTCATAATTTGCTCCACGATCTCACCGCTCGTCAGATCCCGGCTCTTCTTGATCAGACCGCTCGCACAGAAGCTGCAGCCGATATTGCAGCCGACCTGAGTCGTGACACAGACCGACAGGCCGTATTTCTGGCGCATCAGCACCGTTTCAATAAGGTTCCCGTCTTCCAGCCTGAACAGAAACTTGATCGTTCCGTCCGCCGCTTCCTGTCTGACATGCTCTTCAAGTGTCCGGATGACAAAATGCTCTTCGAGCAGCTGAATGCAGGAAGGGTGAAGCTCCGTCATTTCGGCAAATGCCGCAACCCGCTGGCGGTACAGATATCCCCACACCTGGGTAGCGCGGTGCTTCTTGTGGCCTCTTTCCTCCAGCCATGCCGTCAGTTGCTCTATCGTCAATCCATAAATGGATGGTTTATTCATTCAATACCCTCATTTCCATCTATATCGTGAAAAATGTTTCCACGTGAAACATTTTGTCGGATTTTGCAGGCCTGGAGCGTTTCAAAGCCTAATTCTTATTTTCCCAAAATTTCAGTGTATAAACAAGAGGAACCGGCAGGGATTTTTACGAAAGCATGCGGGGAGCGCTGGTTGACTGTCTTGTGCCAGGGAGATGCGGAGAGCTTACAGCTGCCGTGGCAAAATTATGCCTTAAAATAATTTCGCTGACCTTTTCATGATCTGATAAAATAAAAGGGCGAGGCAACCCGGTAAAAGTTTCTCGCCCAAAGTCGATTGTTTACGCAATCGGCTTTTTAATTTTCTCTTTCCCCATTCGGTTGTACTGATTGATTAGCTCATCCAGTCGAATGGATTGTTTAAGTACTCTCGGATGACTCAGTTCACCATACCTCTGCACCAGCAAATGCAATCTTTGCCGTTCCCGCTCAATGCGGATTCGCAGTATTACTTTGCTGCTTGTCATAGGCTACAACCCTCCTTATGTGGTATTTTAGGTTTATTTGTCAAATAATTGCATAATACAAAGATGGTAAGTAACCAGTTATTGGAACCCGGTAGTATCAACCCGATCGCTATCCTGGTTTTCTGCCCATGCTTCCCCATTCAATCCAGCAGACCGGAGCGGCCCCGTCTCCTGCAACTGAATGATCTCTAAGCTTCAGCCAGCCTCATTATCCAGGCTTGGTTTTAACAATGCCCTGGTTGCAATCCGGCCAGAAAAATGAGGGTCCTGCAGCTATCTGCTAAGAAAAAAAGACCTTCCGTATGGAAAGTCTTCAAAAAAATACTGCCAATATAAAAAATTATCCTCCGCCTATTCCATGACCCATTGTAGTTATAACTGTCGCAACAACTCCAACAACAAAGCTACTCGTAACCAAGGATAACCAAATACCTATTCTTCTCATTGATTCGATTTCACCTCACCTGACAGCAACTTGAAATCCTGTACTTCTTCCTCGCTCGCCCAATCCATGTACATTTCAAATAGCGTCATATCGTTAAGGAAGTTCCTTGATATAAAAAATTAGCCTCCTCCCCATCCATGACCCATTGTTGATACAACCGTCGAAACAACTACAACCACAAAGCTACTCATAACCCAGGACAACCAAATACCTATTTTTCTCATTGATCCGATTCACCTCACTTGACAGCAATTTGAAATCCTGTATTTCTGCCTCGCTTGCCCATTCCCTGTACATTTCAAATCGTGTCAAACCGTTAAGAATATTTTTTATGCTGTTGATTCTAACCGATAATCGCAAACCTTCGAGTATGGGTTTTATTACATTACCCTGCCCCTTTTTGAATCGGTATACGCCTAAATCGCCATAGAATTGGGCAAGCTTTTCCTTCACCACAGAGTTGTTATATGGACCATATTTTCCCTCCATTTCGGTTGATGGAATATACGCCGAAAAGCGATCCAATATGTGATCAATATTAAAGTCGAAGCGGTTAGCTGCTTTGACCATATAACCCAAGGCATAAAAGATTTCATCTGGACGGGAAGCAACAAAATCCGCGTATTCCTCTAATGCGTCAGATTTTCCGGACAAGACTCGGTATAAGTAGGTATTGGCGGTTGCCCATTCAGCAAACTGGTAAATACACCGACGAGCTTCTTCGTCATTCTCACGTATCCATAGTTCTCCTTGTGCATACTGCGAAACATAACTTAAAGCTCCATCGTAATCATGGAATTCTTCACAGACGGTGGAACGAATAAGCCAACCATACAAAATATAAAAATAGAATGGCTGTTTCGGTTTTCGGTCAGTTGAAGGCTGTTCATACTGGATCGTAGCGATTCGCAGCATTTCCACTGCAAGTTCATCTACCTTTTTCCACTTATGAACAGTTCCCATAACATGGATCAGCTGTTTCAATGCATCGAGCTGATCTACTTCATCCAAACGACTCACATACGCCTCAAACAAAATAGCCGATCTTAAATTCTCTTCCAGGTCATTCCCTAACGATAGTTCGAATAAGCGATAACGGCAAATGGCCAATCGTTCTGAATGCTGGAATCTTTCTGCTTCGCTCACCTGGTTATAAATAATCGCCGCAGCTTGTCTATGTTCAGAAGCAAATAAGTCTTCTGCCACATCAAACAAAGCGGAAGTGTACGACAGATCATCCAATAACCGATGAACAATCCGTTCGATCAGGTCTACTCGGTTCAGTTCAGCACACCGAAAAATAAAGGGGCGAATCCGCCGCATGCTTGTGGTGAAAGCAAAGCATTCTTCAACATAGGATTCAAACAAAAAATCCTCGGGTAACCCCATCGCTGACGTTATAGACTCTAACTGCCGCATTGAAATTGGCTTCGTGCCTTGAAGAATCCGGCTCAACGTGCCGGCATTCAGGCCTGAAATTTGTAGAAACTGAGTGAAACTTAAATTATGTTTATGCATGTATGTATTGAGTGTTTCACGAATTATATTGTCTGACTTCAAACCAGACTCACCCCCTCTACCACACATGAAAAAACCAAAATTTAGTATTAATCTATAGATTATAGTATCCGATAAATTGAACGTCGGTCAATCACTTAAAAACGTCAATATCGAGCAAATAAAGCTGAAAAAGTCGAATTTTCCAGCCAATAAACTTTATATCTCCTGTCTGTAGGTATATGTAAAGCCACTACTACGTCAGGCTATGGCTGACAGGGCCGAACTAAGGAATTCGTCTCCTAAGTAGTGCACCACTTTTCCTTTTTGTGTGATATGTTAGTTTTAGCAAAATCTGTCCAATGACAGCACGTTAGAACAGGAAGGCTCCAGCATGCCGGTGGTATGATCAAGGCAAGGAAGGTGAAGAGGTTGGAATGGTTGACGCGCATGAAGGATGCTCTGGATTATATCGAGGAGCATATGGAAGAACCGATATCGGCTAGCGACATTGCCAAGGCCGCCTGCTCCTCTACGTTCCATTTTCAGCGGATGTTTCATATGCTCACGGGCATGACCGTTGCAGAATATATCCGCAAGCGCAGGCTGACGCTGGCCGCACAGGAGTTGGCCATCTCCTCCTCGAAGGTGCTGGATACGGCGCTTAAGTACGGCTATGACTCGCCTGAATCCTTCGCCAAAGCATTCCGGAAGCTGCACGGGATTTCGCCCTCGGAAGCGCGTGATCCCGGCGTGAGCCTGAAGGCCTTTCCGCGCATATCCTTCCATTTATCCTTGAAAGGAGATCAAGACATGGATTACCGCATTGTGGAGAAATCAGGCTTTACTGTAGTAGGCAAGTCGATACAGGTGTCAATGAAGGATGGAGAGAACTTTAAGGCGATTCCCGCCTTCTGGCAGCAGAGCAACTCCGACGGCACGACTGATGATCTGATGGCGCTGAGAGCAGATGGCGTTACATTGGGGATTTGCATGGCAGTAACGGATGATCCGGATCAGCTTACTTACATGATCGCTGCAGAGAGTGAAAAGGATGCTGCTGCGTCGGGTGACTTTATTACGCATGAGGTGCCTGCTTCCACCTGGGCCGTATTCCCTGTGGTCGGTCCCATGCCCGATGCCATCCAGGGCGTATGGCAACGGATCTACCAGGAGTGGTTCCCTGCCACAGGTTATCAGCATGCCGATGCGCCGGAGCTTGAGGTCTATCCGCCAGGTGACCCGGCAGCGGAAGACTACCGTACAGAAGTTTGGATTCCAATTATGAAGAAATAAAAAACAACAAAAATCCGGTGAGAGAGCACCTCTACCGGATTTTTGTTTCACACTTATTCATTCAAAAGGAATATTTATGTTTTTTGTGTACATATTCATAGAAGGGATTGTTAATTTTGAAAAACTTTGCTGGAAACTTGGTTCTTACGTTTTTTACTGCACTCTTCGCTATTTATTTGTTTTCAGGAAAAGTAGATGCATATGGGTTGATCGTTGGCTTAATTAGCGCAGGAATAGTAGCACTCGGTTATCTGTTTGTGTACTTATACCGTCGTTAGCCTATACTCACAGTCGCAGCCTCCTCCGCTCCATGCAAGCTTAGCTTCATCCCCAGGGCAATAGCTAGTCTAAATACTGTATCTAATCGGGGAATAGATCCTCCATTTTCAATTCGCGCAATGGATTCCTGATGAAGCCCTACTTTATCGGCTAACTCCTTTTGTGTCCATCCAAGTTCGATTCGTCTTTGATGAATAATATTCACAAGTTGGGCAACAGCTTCAAGCTCATTCATCCGTATTGGATCTATGGACTTTAACTCCTTCTTCTTATCGCTCCAGTTTTTCATCATCATTCACTCCTTCCGTTTCTCAGCAGCCAACTGTCCATTCGTTTTTTAGCAATCGCAATTTCCTTTAGAGGTGTCTTTTGTGTTGTTTTGGCGAAGTGATGTAGGAGAACAAAGTGATTTCCATTCCATCCAAAAAAGAGAATACGATTATGACCTGGGCGTAGCTCCCATATATCACCTGAAATCCTCTTAGTAAACCTCTCACCAGCTCGTGTTCCTCTATCTTCTAATCGATTCAAGCAGTAGATGATCTAATTATAACAAATAGATCATACATGGGTTTCCTTTGTGATGGATCAAAAAGCAGCTGAAGATTTAAAAAAGACTCCACAAATGTGAAGTCCCTAATTGTGGAGTCTAACACTTTTGAATTTTTCTTATACTTACTCAATTCTTTGCATTATGATGTTCATCCCACCGTTTTATATCTTCCAACAACTTGGAATAATTCACTTTTGTATAATCCGTTACATCTACTTCATATAACTTTCCTAGCTCAAACGTGTCATATCCTCTTGTTGTGCATCTTTTAATAAATTCTTCATACGTCAATAAATGATCCGCTTTGCTTCGATCGGCTAGATGCAGCCCCTTTTGGTATGAAGTTACAATATGGCTTAAATGCCTTGCCGGGTCCAAATCCCGCTTTTTTTGCCGTTCAAACAACACATCTAAATCGGCAATTAATCGAATAGTTAGTACCCTATAATCATATTCTTCAGCCAACTTCTGAATACGGGGTTTCTGCTTCTGGCTAAAAGGATAATCAGATATGATATTGCTGCCTGCTTGCATTTGCTGCTCCATGATTTCATAGTATTTGGCCCATGCTGTCTGTTCTACTTCCCGCTTTTCGTCCAAATTATTAAAACCATACAAATCACAATAATATTCTTTCAGACTATCCTGAGAAAGCATATAAAAAGAACCGAAAAAATGATTCAGGATATGACTGAGATAGGTTTTTCCCGTTCCCGGCAGGCCTGCCAGCAAGATCAGAACTCTATCCATTCCTGTCACCTCATGGTATTGAGATGACCCTCTTTATTCATAAAAATGCCTATTTTGTGTTTTACAATTTCTTTCACTGCTTCATTACATGGAATAATATTGTGACGTAATGATTTACTCACTTTTGTTTCTTTAAAAGTTTCCTTCGCTGTTTGCGTCCATGTGACTAACAACTCTGTACCTACATTAAATTTACGGATTCCGTTATCAATTAATTCATGGATATCCTCTTCCTTCACACCCGTACCCCCATGAATAACCAAAGGCACATCGACTGCCGCATTGATTTCTTTTAATAGCGGTATATTTACTTCGGTTTTGGACTTATATTGACCGTGATTAGTACCGATGGCAATGGCCAAGGCATCTACCCCTGTCGCTCTGACAAACTCTGCGGCATCTTTGGGATCCGTATAAACCTTCTTGTCTTCATCCACATGGACCCCTTCTTCAGTACCGCCGATTGTCCCTAATTCACCCTCTACCGAAACACCATGTTTGTGTGCATAATCTACTACCGCCCTTGTCTTCATAATATTCTCTTTAAAGGGTAAATGAGAGCCATCATACATCACGGATGTATACCCTTTGTCAATGGCCTCTTTAATATCATTGAAATCTCTTGCATGGTCCAAATGCAGCACTACATCTACCATTTCTCTTGTGGCCATGGACTTGCATACGGCAACGAAATTTTCATGACCCACATATTTCGCTGTATCTATACTTGTTTGAATAATAATGGGCGCCCCTTGCTCTTTTGCCGCACGTATCATATCAGGCAGCATCTCTAAATTATGTGCGTTAAACGCACCAACGGTATAATTTAATTCTTCCGCTCTGCGTGTCGCTTCTTTTAATGTGATATACATGAATCAGTTTCCTCCCCATATGAACTTTTGAACTCGCACTGTTTGTTTTTCTGCCTTATCGCACACCACGCGTAACATCTTTGGATACCTGCATCATTTGATCCATCTTTTTTAAATAGAGCTGTAAGGATTCTTCATCATTTACTTTTGCTGCTTCTGCACGTTTTTTGTTGTATAGTTTTAATAAAATCTTATAACCATCTCCAACCGACTTTTTCGCTTGCAGACTCTTTTCAAATGCATCCATCGCATGATCCTCTTCACCAAGCTCATAGAATGTCAAGCCGATCTCTTCATAAATTTTCGCTTGTTCCTCTCCGGCTATTTGATTGACTTCTTCCTTCTTCAAAGAGATCGTACGTAATAATTCTTCCTTTCGTTCTTCAGTTAATATTGCTTCTGCTGCCGCTTCTTTTTTCGATTCTTTATCTCTCTTCTTGCCAAATCCGAACATGATGCAACCCCCCTAAAACGCTTTCATAATTGGACCAATGATCCATGCATATAGCAAAGCGGCTGCTACGGTATCCACATCTGTCGCTGTTGCATTGACAAATCCCATATTGTTGAAAATGGTAACTAACAGTGCCGGCAGCAGTGTAATGAAGAAGCCGTGCACAATACCTCCAATAATGGCTCCGCGGCGTCCGCCTGTTAAGTTGCCAAAGATACCGGCAGTACCACCCGCGAAGAAGTTTGTCAGTATACCTGGCAAGATCATAGCCCAACCAAAGACAGGCAATACAAACATGGCAATAATGGAACCGATCGTAGTTGTGATGAACCCTACAATGACTGCATTGGGGCTATATGGAAACAATACTGGACAATCCAGCGCAGGCACCGCATTGGGAACCAGGCGCATGGCGATCCCTCTGAATGCCGGAACAATTTCACCCAGCAGTAAGCGAACCCCAGCTAATAAGACATACACTCCTACTACGAATTGAATGGACTGGATAAACGCAAACATGATATAGTTGGTGCTTCCTGATAAGGTAGAACCAAACTCTTGACCTGCAAACGCGGCCGTAATGATATAAAGAGGAACCATGACCACCATTAATGACAGATACGTGTCTTGTAAAAACTCGAATTGCGCAGGTAACTTCAAATCTTCAACTGATTTTTTCTTTTCACCTTTTTCACCAAATAGCTTCGCCACACCCGCTTCCAGCACATAACCAATCGTACAAAAATGCCCCAGAGCAATTTCATCCATACCAGTAATCCTGCGAACAAACGGTTGTGCAATCGCCGGCATGGCTACGGCAAAGACGCCCCCAATGAAACCGCCTACCAAAATCAATGCAGCACCACGCAAGCCTGCAAAATAACCAAACACCGTTGTCATCGTTGACATCCAGAGAATAGCCTGACCCGTTAAAAAGATATATTTCCATTTCGTAAACCGGGCAATTAAAATGTTAAATACAAAGATAGCTAAAAATGTTAGTGCGATATCCCGACCTAACCCTAATTCATTCATTGCTTGACCGTTAATCGCTTCAATCGAAGGAATAATCCCTTGCATATGGAACCCTTCTGTAAAAATCTTGCCGAAATAAGTTAAACTGCCGACGATAATACTGGAACCCGCAGACAATACCATAAACCCTAACAATGTCTTTAACGAACCTGAAATGATTTGTCCTACGGACTTCTTTTGCAAAATTAATCCTAACATCGCAATCAAGGCGACGGTGATGGATGCTTGTGTCAGGATATTCTGGATGATAAAGTTGACTACTTCCATTTTCCCCCTCCTTCTCTTGGGAAGCTATTAGGCTAAAGCGCCTTTTTCCTGTAATACAGGGGTGATTTTTTCTTCAATCTCTTGTTTGGATACAATATTTTTCAAATAAATAATGGTCGTCTGTTTAGGATCAATCGAGAATTTTTCAAATTGAGTGCGGAAATTTTGCGCGGTCATGATAATATCCGGTTTATTCGATACTGCGGACGAGATATCGCTATGATCCAGTTTTGCATCAACACCTAACTTGCTTAGAACATCCTCAGCCGCCATTTGACAAGCAAAACTGCTTCCCAAGCCTGCTCCACATACGAATAAGATGTTTACCTTTTTCATGCTGCTCTCCCCTTTATTCAATTCATTTTGGTTACTGTATATCATGAATGGGGGCATCCTCGTGCAATGCCTGATTAAATGTCCTCACATCTTTTGCAGCAAATAGCTTATCTAATTTTTCTGTATCATCAATTAACTCAACCAGACTTTTCATCACTTTGATATGCGAATGAGAATTCACTGCGGCTAAGCAAAAGACAATTTTCACAGGATCATTATCCGGATGGCCGAAATTCACTGGCTCCTTCAACGTCATGACACTGAGGCCCAGTTTATTCACCCCATCTTCCGGCCGCGCGTGTGCTAACGCCAAATGCTTCCCTACCACGATATATGGCCCAAATTCTTCAACAGACTTGATCATGGCATTTATATATCTCTCCTCTATGACCTCCTCTTCTATCAGAGGAAGCGCAACCTTCGTAATCACCTCCTTCCAGTCTTTCCCTTCTTTATTTAGTAAGATGTTGGAATCCTTTAAAACATCCTGAAGCATCGGCTGTATCTCCCTTGTATTAATTTTCAAATCATGTTGTTTGAAAGTTTCTTCTACTTTCTGATAGCTTTCCTGTGTTATTGTCCCGCCGCTTTCTACAATCAACGCCAGCACGTCCTGCATCAGCTTTGTGGCATCTAATTTGTTGGAAACAGATCTTTTTTTATCCTTATGCTCAAATAAAAACGCTCTCAATTCCTTCTTGTCACTTTCCCTTAAAATCGGATTCAGTAATAAAACCGGTTTTTGGGGATATTCAATCGGTATTGAAGTAAAGATTAAATCTACATCCAACTTGTCAATAAAGGCCAATTCATATGAGCTCAAAACCGCTACGATCTCGATATTAAATTGCTTTTTTAAATTCGCAGCCAGCAGCCTTCCAGTTGAAATCCCATGATTGCAAACCACAACTGCCTGATACACATACTGTTCTTCCTCGTTTATCCGGCTAGCTGAAGTGGAAAAATATACGGTCAGAAAGCCGATCTCATCTTCCGATAATGCTTTCTTTGTATACTCCTCTATTCGCTTACTAAAGCAAGCTACTGCATCATACATGACCGCATACGACTCTTTAATCGTATCTTTTAATGGATTACATGCCTGTAAATCATTCTTTGCTCTGCTTAATAACCCGGTGATATGCTTATACAAGCCTTCGTACAAATCTCCTTCTTCCTGAGAAAATGGAATTCCCGTCACTTTCTCGACATGCTCTATTAATTGAATTGCTAATAATTGTGCTGCTACCCAATCCAATGAATTATTCATATCTTTGGGATTAAACGATTCGATGGTGAAAGTAATATATTTAATTTCATTTAACGAAGGGGATAATGAAAAATCCGCACAAATCGCATCCACAAAATTTCTTACCGGGCCTTCCCCGATCTCTGCTCTTACTTTTGCAAATTCACTAACGGTATTTCCTTCTTGTATGCGTCTAACCCATATACCTAAAAATAGAATGATCTGGTTGCGATACACATGATTAATTTTCACTCTGGACTTTTTCAATACTTCATCATACTGTTCCCCAAGTACCTGCAATACTCTTTTGTCCAAATAATCCAGCACAAATTTATTTACAGCATCTGAATCTCCATCCGATATGAGATGATCAATATCTGTCATACTATGAATCACACCATACAGCATAGATCGTATGGATCGCTCATCCCCTTGCAATACAATGCCTTGCTTCGTTAAACTCACTACTGAAATGGCATATGGATTTAAATATTGACGAAGTTTACGCATATCCTCATCCAACGTACTTTTGGATACCTGCAGCTTCTCTTCCATTTCATATAGCAGTGTAGTTTTTGTGCTATCCGCGATATCCAAAAGCAGTGCAAGGAAACGTTCATCTGGCCGATAATAATCTTTTTCCCTGCTGCCACCAACTTGCGCCAATAACTTTTCAGATTCCTGATCAGGCAGGGTCAGCTTCATTCCTTTGCCTCTTGTGGTAGACACCATTGGATAATTATTTTCAGCCAAATATTCATTAATCAGCACCAGTTCGTTTCGTAAAGTACGTTCACTAATACGGAATTCTTTGCTCAAATCCTCAAAAGTCAACGGTGTATTCACTCTTAAAAATCTTGCAAATATTCGCTGTGTACGCTCCTTCATGAAATGTAACCCCTTTCTTGACTTTGATTATAGGTTTTCAATTTACAAAAGTTTAGTGTAACTTTTTGCAACTTCAATTCGCAAAAATGTAAGCGCTGCAAATGATGTATTCCATATATTGAAGGGGAAGTGCCGTATATCGTTCATATCTCCTGACGTCCTGCAGTTTATTATTCTCCACAGCACCTGTATAATTGTTATAACAGTTGAATAGTATGATAAGGAGGGAAATAAATTGGCCAAGGGGATTGAAATGGAGCGTAAAGTGACGAAATTCGGAAATAGCCTCGGGATTACCATGACCGAAGCCTTGAAGCAAGTCGGACTTGAGCTGGGAGATATGGTGCAAATCGATGTGAAGGAAGCCGATGGAGAGATTGTTATTCGAAAAGCCCATAAGGTGAGCTTGCCTGCGGGAATAAGCACGGAATTTCTTGAAACGCTCTCCAACGTGATGAATGAATACGATGAGACTTTGAAAGGCCTGAAGGACCGTTAGTATGAACGTACGATACCTTTCTGTCCAAGAGGTTATTGCCATTAATGTAGCCGTGATACAGAAATATAGTCCCGGGGAAGATGTCGGGGTAAAAGATGGGGGCATGTTGGAATCGGCCATATCTCGTCCCCAATCCTCCGCTTTCGGCGATGAAGCCTACCCTTCTTTATTTGAAAAAGCCGCCGCGCTGTTTCAATCCCTGGGACAAAATCACCCCTTTCAAAACGCCAACAAACGCACCGCGTTTACCGCTCTGATCATCTTTTTGAAGTTAAACGGTGTTTCCTTTGTGATGGATCAAAAAGCGGCCGAAGACTTAACCGTCGATATGGTGAACCATCGTTATGAATTTCATGAACTGGTGCAGGTGATTCAACAGCATTGTACGATATGAAAGGGCTTTCTTAAGGCACCTTAAATCCATCTAATTCCGGAAGCGAGTTGATTTCATGAGCCGTAAGGTTGTTTTAGCCGGCGGTACAGGCTTCATCGGGCGTTACCTTGAAGAACAATTCACTCAGCTCGGATACACTGTCGAAATCATTTCCAGACAGCCCGGGCATATTCCATGGACAGATCAATCACGCATCATTTCATCCCTGGAGGACGCCGAGCTGTTGGTCAACCTGGCGGGAAAATCGGTGAACTGCCGGTATAACAGCACCAACAAAGCAGAGATTTTAAACTCCCGGACCCGGACGACCCGCATCCTCGGCGAAGCACTGCTTGCGTGTGACAATCCCCCTCCGTTATGGATCAATTCAAGCACCGCAACGATCTACAGACATGCGGAGGATCGCCCCATGACAGAGAAGGACGGCGAGATAGGCACAGGCTTCTCCGTTGATGTGGCTCGGGAATGGGAGCAGGCCTTCTTCTCCTTCAAGCTGCCCCGGACGCGCCAGGCCGCGTTAAGAATCGCCATCGTGCTGGGCAAGGGCGGCGTCATGGGCCCTTACAAGAACCTGGTGCGCTTCGGCCTCGGAGGACCGCAAGGGTCCGGGCAGCAGAAGTTCAGCTGGATTCACGTGGACGATGTGTTTGGCATCATTCGTTTTTTACAGAGCAGACCTGATCTGGAGGGTATTTTTAATGCGTCCTCACCCTATCCCGTTACAAACCGTGAGCTGATGCAGCAGCTTCGGGAAACGATGCATCAACGCATAGGCCTGCCTTCACCCCGCTGGATGCTTGAGTTTGGCGCAATTCTGATCCGCACCGAAACGGAGCTGATTCTGAAAAGCCGCTGGGTTCTGCCCGAAAGGCTGCTGAACGAAGGGTACACGTTCCGCTTCGCGCGGCTTGACAGCGCGCTTCAGGATATACTGGGCTGACACAAAAAGCCATCTACCCGCTGTCCGTAAGGTAGATGGCCGTTTCGCCTGTTTGATTAAGCTTTAATCTCCAGCAGCTCGTACTTCAAAACGCCGACCGGAGCGTCCACACTGATGATATCCCCGACTTTTTTGCCAAGAAGCTCTTTGCCGAGCGGGCTTTCATACGAAATGGTGTTTTCCTCCACATTCGCTTCTGCCGGCCCTACAACCCGATACTCGATCTTCTCGTTGAACTCAATGTCATTCAGCACCGCAACAGAGCCCACGCTGACCGCTTCCAGGTTCATTTGATCGGCTTCCACCACGCGGGCCGTCTTCAGCATCCGTTCCAGCTGCAAAATCCGGGTCTCCATAAAAGCCTGGTCTTCCTTGGCGGAATGATATTCGCTGTTCTCCTTCAAATCCCCGTAACTGATGGCAACCTTCAGCCTTTCGGCGAGCTCTCTCCGTTTGGTGCCCTTGAGCTCACGAAGCTCCTCTTCCAGCTTCGCCAAGCCTTCCTTCGTTAAAATCGTTTCCTCATTGCTCATTACCTACACCCCCTTGCGCTCTTACCTTCTATTTTACCCAATTCCCTTCCATCTTTCTATTCATTGTATTGAAAGGACGAGCGTTTACGGAAAGGCGCGGGGAGCATGTACAACATATTGGTCATTGAAGAGGCAATCTAACTGTGGTTTGAGCATCTAACCGAGCCGGTTTGGGGAATTATTACTATTCAGAATAACAAAAACGGGTTATAATGAAACAAGGAAGTAAAGAAATAAAGAAAATAATTTTCTAGGAATATAATATTTAAAGGAGGGGTATACTGTGGCAATACGAAAAGAGGCGGTGGAACCAGTGCAATGGAAGCGGGCTCGTGTCTCTCAAAAACGCCAAGTTACAATACCTCAAAAATTATTCGAACAAGCCGGGATTAAGGATGAAGTTGAGTTTGGCATCAAAGGCAACACTATTATTATGCGCCCTGTACGAGAAAACACCGGAAATGACTATTTCTCTGATTTAATCCTTGCTGATCTTCTTGAAGAAGGATACGGTGGGGCAGAGTTGTTGGAAAAGTTTCGTGAAAAGCAGGCTGAATTGCATAAAGCCGTTAATAAAATCAAAGCCGAATCTGCAGAAGCAGCTAAAAACTATAAACCATCTGAATCTGATGATTTAATGGAAGAGTTATTTGGCGATGTAATGGGGGATTAAATGTTACCATTTACGGCCCTTCCCCCAGCACAGCGTTTTCTAAAAAAAATAGTGGAGAAGCCGCTTAAAAAAGCTTTTTTGGAAGCTATAACAGAAATTCGGCTTGATCCATCAATAGGAAGTATGAAAACAGGCGATTTAAGCGGAATCATGGGTTATGATGTGCATTATAAAGGTATAAACTATGAAATAGCTTACCGCTTAGAAGAGAATGATGATGGAGAACTCGTAGTTATTATACTTGCTGGTTCACGAGAGAACTTTTATGAAGAATTGAAGCGCTATATGAAAAAAGGCTCCTAGTAGAGCCTTTTTTCATTACCTCTTGCACCCATCTGCGCGATATCTAACCAAGAAAAGCTCCCGCCAATGCTCCGGCGATAACCACTGCCCAAGGGGGCAGCTTCCAAAAAATCAGCATGACGAAGAGGATGGCTGCTATTGCGAAATCCAGCGCTCCCCGGATGGAACCCGTCCAGATCGGATCATAGAGCGCAGCGAGCAATATCCCGACTACGGCGGCATTTACACCCGCCAGCGCTCCCTGGGCACGAGGCAGACTGCGGACGAGCGTCCAGAAAGGCAAGGCGCCGGCAACGAGCAAAAAAGCGGGCAAAAAGATCGCTACAGTAGCGACCAAAGCTCCCTGCCATCCGTCCGCAATGGCCCCGATATAGGCGGCGAACGTAAACAGCGGACCGGGAACGGCCTGGGCGGCTCCATAACCGGCCAGAAACTGCTCCCCATTGAGCCAGCCGGACGGCACGGTCTCCCTTTCCAGCAGGGGCAACACGACATGTCCGCCGCCAAACACCAGCGAGCCCGCTCTGTAAAAGCTGTCGAACAAAGCAAGCCGGAAAGACGGGAACGCCTCTCTAAAAAGCGGCAGCAGGAACAAGAGCGCAGCAAAAATAAGGAGACAGGCAGCGCCAGCCTTGCGGCTGACAGGCGTTTGCGCCTCGGCAATGGCCGGAGCATTCGTACCTCTGTACAGAACTAATCCTGCAATTCCGGCGACAACTACAACAATCAGCTGACTTAAAGCCGTAGGCCAGAGCAGAACTATCACCGCAGCCAGAACGGCAACGGTAGCTCTGCTGCGGTCAGGCGCCAGCTTTTGCCCCATGCCCCAGACCGCTTGGGCCACAATCGCCACCGCCACCAGCTTCAGCCCGTGAATCCAGCCGCCATTCATCATATCCGTACCCTGTAGCAGATAAGCGAACAGCGCCATGACCACGGCCGAAGGCAGTGTAAAGCCGATCCAGGCAGCAAGCGCCCCGAGCCAGCCGCCCCGGAGCCAGCCGATACCTATCCCCACCTGACTGCTTGCAGGGCCGGGCAAAAACTGGCACAGCGCCACCAGATCAGCATAGCTCTGTTCATCCATCCACTTTCTGCGCCGGACATATTCGTTATAAAAATAGCCCAGGTGAGCGACGGGACCTCCAAATGAGGTCAGGCCCAGCTTGGCGGATACGCCCAGAATTTCTAACCATGATTTCATGTTGTTCTTCATTACTTTTGTGGTCACCCCAGCTCATATTCATGCCGTTCGATACTGATCCTTGCTGTTCTATTATCGCTGCTTTTTGTTTATAATGTTGCCGGTTTCCATCATCACACTATCAATTCTATTTCACGATTGCCCGCTTTTGAAAGCAAAAAAGAACCCGAGCCGCAATCACGATCCGGATTCCTTTCCAAGTTAATGTTAAATTTTTGATTGCTCTCCCTCTGACAGCCCGAGCTCACCATTTCTTGTCTCCTGCCGTGATGCGGGACTGCACCGGGAAGCCCCGCACGAATCGGACAGGCTGCAGCCGGCGCATTTACCTGCTTTCGTTCTGCGGACATAAGCAGTGATGGTCCAACCTGCATATCCGAAAACCAGCATACCGATGACAATGCTCACCAACACGGTACCACTTCCCCCTCCCTTAACGGGATCTGTTCAGCTATAACCCAGCATTCTTCCCACATATACAATGGCCAATGAAATACCGTAAGCAATCATCAGACCGTACAGCACGGAAAACCATGTCCAGCGAGCTGACATCGTTTCTTTCCGGATGACACCTATGGTGGCCAGGCACGGCACATACAGCAGAACAAATGCCATGAATGCATAAGACTGAAGAGCTGTAAACTGTCCGGCGAGCAGCCCCTGCAGAGCGGCGGTATCAGGCGTAACATAAATAATGTTCATGGAGGAGACAACGACCTCCTTGGCCAGAAAACCCGTAAGCAGGGAAGCGCCTGCCTGCCAGGTGCCAAATCCGAGCGGAGTGAGCAGCCAGCCCACCCCACCGCCGATCATAGCCAAAAAGCTCTGATCCATGGGAACACCGATGCCGGACGGTCCAGTATAAGTTAACAGCCAAATAACAACCGACCCGCCAAAAATCAGGGTGCCTGCCTTCCGTACAAATCCTTTTCCCTTTTCCCAGGTGCTTCGCGACAACGACTTCCACTGCGGAATCCGGTAAGGCGGCAGCTCCACCATAAACATGGACTCCTGCCGCTTCAATAGCGTCGCAGAGAACAGCTTGGCCAGCAATAGCGCCATCACAATCCCCAGCACGTATAAGGACAACACCACAAAGGCCTGGTGGGTTTGAAAGAACATACCGACAAATAGACTGTATACCGATAGTCTGGCGGAACAGGACATCAGAGGCGTTAGTATAATGGCAAGCAGCCGCTCCTTGGGCTGTTCAATGGTGCGTGCAGCCATGATGCCCGGCACGTTGCAGCCAAAGCCGATAATCATGGGAATAAACGCTTTTCCGTTCAACCCCACAGCCTCCATCAGGCGATCCATCACGCAGGCAATCCGTGCCATATAACCCGAATCCTCAATAAAAGAAATGATAAAGAATAAAATAAAAATTTGCGGAATAAACACCAGCACACCGCCCACGCCGGCAAAAATACCGTCAATTACCAGCGCCCGAATAAAATCAGCAGTCCCCAGCCCCTCCAGCAGCCGGTCTGCCCCCGCTTTTAACGGACCGTTAATGAAGGCATCCACTCCATCCGACAACGGACTCCCCAACCATTCAAATGTCAGCTTGAAGGTCAGATACATAAACAGCAGGAAAATGGGAATGCCCAGCACCTTGTCCGTAACAATTCTATCAATCCGTTCTGTAAAGGAGGTCCCTGCCTGTCGCGAACGGGTGCAGCACTCCCGCAGAAGCGCTTGAATATGCTGACCACGCTGCTTGCGGATATACTGTGACAGCCGTTTGGTCCCTTCTGCCTCCCGGATGGCTTCCTCTGTGCTTTTATACAACTCATCCAGCCAGTGCGCATCCATTCGTGCGGCCAACGCTTCATGCACCACCGAATTGCCTTCGAAAAATTGTATAGCCAGCCAGCGGGGCGAAACCATATCCTCCGGAATTTTATCGATCAGCCCGGAGACCGCCCCTTCCAACAGCTCGCCATAGGAAACAGCATACGGCTGTGTTAATTTCATGATCGGACTGACGTCCAATTCCTTCAGCACCTGTTCACATCCACGGCCGCTTCTGGCCACGATGGGGATTACAGGAGTGTTCAGCAGATGCGACAATCTGGCAGGGTCGATCTGCAGACCCTGTCTTTCCGCTACGTCCATCATGTTCAGACCGATGACTACCGGCTTGCCGTACTCCAATAGCTGAATCGTTAAATTCAGATTCCGCTCCAGCTGCGAGGCGTCGACTACATTCAGAATCAGCTCAAAGGATTCATGCAGCAAAAAGCGTGACGCCACCTCCTCATCGCGTGACAGAGGATTCAAGGAGTACAGGCCAGGCATATCGATCAGACGTCCGCCGCCGGATTTCAGCTGGCCTATCTTCTTTTCAACCGTGACGCCTGCCCAATTCCCCACATATTCATAAGAGCCTGTTAGCATATTAAACAATGAGCTTTTACCCGTATTCGGATTGCCAGCCAGGACGATATCCGTCATACAGCCTCCACCGCAATCTGAAGCGCTTCTTTACGGCGTATGGCGATGTATTGACCACCTGTCTCCAAGGTTAGCGGTCCCCCGAAGGGCAGGCGTTGTGTAATGCTTACCACGCTCCCTTCAAGAATACCCAGATCGCCCAGCCGTCTGCATATGCGCTGATTGCTGCATCCGATGTCGACCACCCGCACTGCTGCATTTATATTCGTTTCGGCCAGCTTCATAGCTCTCACCCCAGCAAGTGATAATGGTTATCAATTAGTTAACCGGATTATATGACGTACGGTTTTCCCCCGCTGTGACATTTGTCGCATTGATCAAAGAACCTCTCGGCTAACTGGTTCACCTGAAAGGAAAGCACACGTCCGAACCCGCTCGGAACGGACATTTCCCGAAAGACATTCATTGCACGGCAAAAAGGCCGCCTGAAAGGCGACCTCCCTAATATATTGCCTATACTCTTAATCCCGGCTGCGCAGCTTGGCCAGCAGACGGATAATCTCCACATACAGCCATACGAGCGTGACCATCAAGCCGAAGGCCCCGTACCACTCCATATATTTCGGTGCCCCTTGCTGTGCCCCG
The DNA here is from genome assembly GCF_042138595.1 of Paenibacillus terreus. NCBI lineage: Bacteria > Bacillati > Bacillota > Bacilli > Caryophanales > Paenibacillaceae > Paenibacillus > Paenibacillus terreus. The sequence goes on from NZ_JBHIRX010000003.1 coordinate 481,242, forward strand.
TTTTCGATAAAATCAAAGTCCAGTACAAAATTCAATGCTGCAATAATGACGATGACCACGGAAATTCCAATGCCAATCAGGCTGTTATCATGCAGGTAAGGGACCGTGATTCCAAACAAACCAAGGATAAAGCTCAACAGATACACGATGGCGATCCCCGCCGTAGCGGCAAATATGCCGAGCTTGAAATTCTCCGTTGCCCGGATCACACGTGTTTTGTACGCGATCAGCAGAGCGATGAACACACTGATGGTGATCAGGGCCGCCTGCATGGTAATGCCATAATAGAGCGTTTCGTAGGTTGCGGAGAGCGCACCCAGGAATAGTCCCTCAGCCACTGCATAGACCGGTACCAGGTACGGTGCGGCTGTAGGTTTAAAACTGATGATGAGCGCCAGAATAAAGCCTGCTACAGCGCCGCCAATAGCCAGGCCTCCGACGTTGTATCCGTTGAAGTACATCGTCCAGGATACGATGGCTGCCGCTATGAGCAGGGCAAGAGTCATAAACGCCTTGTTTACCGTACCGCCAATCGTCATCGGGTCATGGGCCGAATCAAAGCGGTCAAAAGTATTATCGCTCAATGTCGGATTTCCGCTGCGTCCAATCAAGATAATCCCCCTACAAAGTCATTTTTTTTCAACTTTATCATAGACTAAACCATCACCAAAGTAAAAACCTGGTAATCCAATGCATGTACACCTGTTCTCTTAAGATATATAGGCAATAATGATCCAAATTAGTACAGCTCACAGCATCCGGCAGCCCTTTTTTGTATGCTCTTACCGCTCTTACCTTTGACTTGAGGGAAAAAGCGCATCATACGCAGGGCAAGGAAGCTTCGCCAGAAACTGTTTTAGCGGTTCGGGCTTGTGGGTGTAGATATTTTTTAATACGGTTCCTTCGTAAATGTTGCCGATGACGACCGGGCGGCACAGCTCGCAGATCAGAATATCACCATTCCCGTGCAGGTGCAGCTGCTTTTTGCCATCCACACAGTGTGAAAAATAAACACCAGGCTGCTCCCTGAACCCCAGCGCCTCCGCAAACCGGTCCATACAGGTAAAGTAAAGGACGGTGTCATCCTTTTTATGGGCAATCAGCTCCTGAACCGACCGGATTAGCGCTTCCCTGGAGGCAATGGCGTCCCAGCTGCTGTGATTCATGACAATACTGTTCTGGATTTCATGAATACGCACACCAAGCTCATATACTTTATCACCGATCTCCCTCATATTGTTCTGGGTTTCCGCAAAAAGCAGAGTTTCCAGCACCGTTTCCAGCTTGGCTTCCGTGCATAAGCGGATATTCTCCGTAATTTTCTCGTAGATACGGGGGTGAATGCGGTAGTAGGCAGCGAATTGCTCAGCGTTTGTAAAATTGAATGAGATATGAATGTTCGTGAGTCCGGCATCGCGCAGCCGCTCAATCCGCCCGGCGTTCAGCAGGCTTGCATTGGTGTTCAACTGGGTGGCAATCCCCTTTGATGTACAATGTGCTACTATTTCAAGGCAATCCTCGTACTTGAGGGTCACTTCGCCTCCTGACAGCCGCACACGTTTTAATGTGGGAATCTCATCGATAATCCGGACCACCTCGCTGCCACTGATGCTCTGCCCATCATTCCGCTGGTAAGCACAGCAGTAATCACATTTAAAATTGCAATTTGAGGTCACTCCAACCTCAAGCCCCTCCAATTCGTAAACGTCCGGCTTTTGCAGTTCAAGGGACTTATACTTCGTCTCCCAGGTCACTTTAAGGTTCCTCCCCGTCTTAGATATGGTTTCTTGCACATCCTGCAATTATATCCAAGGGGTTCGCATCCGTAATATGACTTAAGTTGCTCTTTTTCGAGCAAATTTGCTTGAACGCGTAAACGCCAGCCGCAATTTTTAAGCCGTCGGTATGATTCAAACTTGCAAGCGCTTCTCCGATAATAACTAAATGTGTGGATGTGATTTACTCATTCCACCATACATATACACTTTACAGGAGGAAAATCATGAACTGGTATGTATCGGTTTTAAAAAATTACGTAGGCTTTCAGGGAAGGGCGAGAAGAGAAGAGTACTGGATGTTCGTGCTTGTCAACTTTGGAGTTACCATTGTTCTTTCCCTGCTGCAAGCCTTGATCGGTCTTGATCAGGTCTTGACCTCGATTTATGGCCTGGCCGTTCTGCTGCCGTCTCTGGCCGTGGGCGCCCGCAGACTGCATGACACCGGAAGAAGCGGGTGGTGGCTCCTGCTCAATCTGATTCCTCTCATTGGGTCCATCATTCTTATCGTGTTTTTTGTTCAGGACAGCCAATATGGGGACAATCAATACGGACCTAACCCAAAACATGGAGCTAACCCAAATCTGAAGTTCTAAAAAGAGACGCAAATGCAATCTTACTAAAGCTTAAATCCTTAAACAGCGGGCCCTCCCTGAGCCATCTTGGATGACTTTCGGGAAGGCCCCTTGTTTGGATATATAGTCACTATAACACCTTGTTACACGAATCTATTTAACAGATATGGTCATTTCCAGATCTTTATTATAGTTTTTAATGATCTCTCCGTTGCTGTCCAATTTGAATGCGCCGGACGTGGCATTGGGGTCCTCCATTTCAGGCGTGAACGGCTTGATGGTGATGGACTTGGCATCCGGATCAAGCGCCTTGATAATATAGTCGAAATAGTAATCACCATTGGCGTTATTCTCGTCGGTGCCTTTTCCATCCAGCACTTCCAGCTCTCTGCCCTGATCATCGACAAAATCATACATAAGGTCATGCATCATTTCTTTATCCTTCCCGCTCAATACCCACTGCAATCTTGTCGAAGCGGATGTTGCGCGGACCTGCTTCAGGCTCATGCTCAAGTTCCCTGATTTCTTGGTTTGTTCCTGTTTCATTACAACGGGTTGTTCCGCACTTTTCTGGATAGGCATTTCCATCGTGTACGGATCTTTCACACCCTCCAGAGTTATTTTGATAGTGAGCTTAAACTTGTCAGGGTAAGCTTCCTGGTTACCGCCAAGCCATGAAGCATCGGAAGAAGTAAGGTATACTATATCGGCATCAGGCCCTGGTGACAATCCTAAAGTCGGCCTTTTCGCGATACTTCCGCCGCCATACTCATATATGGATTTGCCGTCCACCAAAATTTCAAAAAACTCGATCTTCTCGATTAACTTCTTATCCAGCTTTTTGCCGGTACTTTTAAGCTCGACACGCAGATAGTTGCCGTCATACATGGCGTTGGCAGCATTAATTGTAATGCCTGATTGGGTTGAACTTACCTTGTTAGATGCATTCGACTTGGAGGTATCCGTTGATGCTGCTCCTTTGGCCTCAGCGGCTGTATCTATACTGCCCCATGCAATACCGCCCAGCAGCATGCCCGCAAGCGCCGCGGATGATAACACTTTATATACGTTCTTCATATCTTTTCTCTCCCTCATAATCATAGACTTATCATTTATTTAACGGATACTGTGATCTCGAGCTCTTTATTGTAGTTTTTGACGATTTCGCCTTTGGCGTCCGTCTTGAATTGCCCAGATTCATCATCTTTCATTTCAGCCGTAAAAGGCTTGATGGTGATGGACTTAACACCCGAACCAAGACCTCCAAGAATATAGTCGTAGTAATAGTCGCCATTCTTGTTGTTCTCGTCTGTACCGCTGCCTGTGATGAAATCTATCTTATTTCCTTTACTATCGACAAAATCATACATGAGGTCATGCAGCTGGTCTTTGTCTTTCCCCTTCAGTACCCACTGCAGTCTTATCGATGTATCTGCAGCACGAACCTGTTTCAGCGTCATGCTCAAATCTCCCGATTTCTTGGTTACATTCGGCTTCAGCACATTCGTCTTCGAGCTTTTTTGAAGCGGTATATTAAAAGTATAAGGCTTGCTTACTCCTTCCAGGCCGATCTTGGCGGTGAGCTTGAACTTGTCAGGGAAGGCTTTGTTGCTTCCTCCAAGCCATGAGGCATCAGCTAGGGTGATGACAGCGGTATCCGTCCCTTCCGCTTTCCATCCCAGACTCGGTCTTTGCGCAGGGGTTTTTCCATAGCTGCTGATGGATTTGCCGTCGATCAGAATATCCATACTATTAATAGTGCCTTTGGCCCCTCCCGTCATTCCGCCGGAAAGGCCCTTTCCGCTGCGTTTGACTGTCAAGCTTATATAGTTGCCGTCATAGAAGGCTTTGCTGATACTGAGCGTAATCCCCGATTGGGCTGCTGTGCCGGCAGCCGCGTTCTTAGCTGCTGCCGTTTCAATGCTGCCCATGATAGTACCGCTCAGCAGTGCGGCTGCAAGAGCCGTGGAAGAGAGAACTTTATACATTTTTTTCATGGGATTCTCCTTGTTTATATGCATTCTGTATATTCCGTCTAACCTTTATTTCTGGATGTCATAGAGCTTTGTCAAGTCAGCCTTATTGACCGGAATGGTGATTTCCAGATCCTTCAGGTATGTCTTGACAATCTCCCCGTTGCTGTCAAGTTTATATGCGCCGCTTTTCGCGCCAGGAACCTTAAACTCGGGCTGGAACGCTTTGAGTGTAATGGACTTTGGGGCGTCTTCAAACCGGTCAAACAGCAGCTCTCCGCGCTGATACTTTTGACTGTTATCCGTGTAGATTCCCAAACCGCCTACCAAGCCCAACTTCCGACCCTGATCATCCCATATCTCGAAAAGCACATTTTCATCATTCACAATTTCCGACGGATCGGTCTGCTCGATATCCATTTGGAACGCCGTGGTGATTGGCGTGAATTTAAGCTGTTTAAGCGTTAATTTGAGGCTGCCCCATTGTCTTGTTTCCTTGGTTGGCACAACAATTTGCTCCGTATTTTTATGGACAGGGATTTCCATAATAAACGGCTCGGCTATCCCTTCGAGCGTAATTTTGACCTTTAATTGAAATTGGTCGGTCAAGACCGCTTTCCGCTGTTCCAGGTGGGAGAAATCACTCCATTCAAACAGCATCGCATTGGGATCGGAGGTCGGCTTGCCAGTCCAATTCATCCTCTGGGCTGCGGTGGAAAAGTCACGGGTTGAAGTGCCGTTTATAAAGGTCTCCATATCGATGATCGCCCCTCGCGGATAGATATCTCTGGAGGTCTTCCCTTCCCTTACCGTTTTATGATCCATGATTCCTCCAACCAATCCTTCACCCTCCCGCTTAACGGCCATGGATAAACGGATTCCGTCATAGACGACCTGAGGGATGCTGAGCGTTACTCCTTCATGTGTTACGCTGGCATTCGGCTGATCCACCAGCCCGCGCTCCTCCGCCGTCTGCAGCCCCAGGTCTTTGGCCAGCTGGAAAATGCTGCCGACGACCGGGATTTTCTTAAGCGTCTCTGCCATAACAGGCGATATATAAGCGCTGCTCATCACTCCGATGACGGCTGCTGCTGCAGCCGCTCCAAGAGCCCGGCTAACCTTTTTGGTACGGAGGCTGCGACCGCTTCGGGTCTGCATGGGCAGATCGGCCAATGAAGCATAGACCTCATCCTGGCGCCTGCGGATCATATCCGGCACCTCGGTCAGCAGCTCTTGTCCTGCCTTTCGCAGCTCTTCATCCAGATCAGCGGGTTTCATAAGCCAATCCCTCCTTTCGTGTGCGCTGTATTCGTTCCATCAGAATCGAGCGGGCTCTATGCAGGCGCGCCCTTACAGCGCCTTCCGAGATATCCAGCGCATTTGCGATCTGTTTAACAGGCAGATCCTGAAAATAAAACAGATGAATGACGATGCGAAGCGACTCATCCAACTGGCTTACCGCTTCGTGTAAATCAATTTTGTTGCTGTCATCATAATAAACGGGAGACCGATGTGCTTCAGGCGGATCGGCCATGGCAATGGTTCTGCCCCGGCTGCGAAGCAGCTGGTTGCACTCATTTATTAAAATCCGGATCACCCAGGTCTTGAAATACTTGGGCTGGCGCAGCGCTGCCAATGATTTATAAGCTTTAAGTGTCGTTTCCTGAAAAGCATCCGCACAATCTTCATCGTGTCTCAAAATGGACTTCGCCAAGCCGTACAGCTCGGGCTCCAGCCTCCGGAAGAGCCGGATAAATGCTTCACGATCTCCCCGCTGTGCTCTCTTGACTTCCAGTTCCATATCCCGCACGGGTTTCAACTCCTTTTGAGGGCCCTCTATAGGATTAGATGGATAAGTACCCGGAAATGTTATATTGGCTGCAAAAAAATAGCCGATTGATCTATTCCTTATCAATCGGCTTGTTCACTTGATCCTTATAGTAATCAAAAAAAAGCTGCCGGTGCGTGCCCCTGACGGCATAAAAGACATCGGATATGCTTTTGCCTTTCTTTTGCAGCTCCTGCTCGAGCCATTCCCGCGTCAGGTTACTTTTCTGCAAATTTTTGTCGATCACCTGTCCGTCCATAATGAGCTCAACGGGAAAATGCTCACCATTCGATGCATGCATAACGTCTTGCTTGGTCGCATGCTGGTATTTCTCTTTTCTTAGCACAGACAGCTTGCCGTTATCCTCCAGAACTGCATACTTGACTTCATCGACGTTGAAGATATCCTTTTCCCTTAGGGCCTGATTGAGCGAGTCGAGGGTATACCGCATTTTCCTCATATTATCTTCAAGCATTTTACCATCCTCAATCATAACCGTAGGCGACCCCGAAATCCGGTTTCTCCATTTCCGGCTCTTCATCGCCAGCACGGATAACAGTAAGGATGCCAGGGTAAACACAGTAAAAGCCAGTATAAAATGCCTCCAGTTGATGGACTCATTAAAAGACATGTTGGCGGCAATGGAACCCACGGTTATACTTGTTACAAAATCGAGAAAGGTCATATTTGAAATCGTCTGTTTGCCCAAAATCTTCGCGATGAACAGAAGCAGTACAAGGGCAGCGGCGGTTCTTATCAAAATTTCCAGATATACGTTCATTCGATGGACACCTCCTTGTATTACAATTTCCAAATTAATGAAGGTGTATCCATGGCAACTTGATCTGCAAAGGAGCTAATCCATATGTTTAGTGAACAGGAAAAAGAGGCATTGTACAAAGTCATTTACACGCGGAGAGATATCCGGACATTCTTGGACAAGCCCGTTCCGGAGGACTTGATCCCTAAAATACTACACGCCGCCCACCATGGTCCGTCGGTCGGCTTTATGCAGCCGTGGAATTTCATTCTTGTGACCGGCGAAGAGACCAAGGCGCGCCTGGCCTGGGCAGCCGATAAAGAAAGAAGAGCGCTGGCCATTCATTATGAAGACCAGAAACAGGAGCAGTTCCTAAGCCTGAAGGTGGAAGGAATTATGCAGGCGCCGCTGACGATCTGTGTAACATGTGATCCCACACGCGGCGGATCCCACGTGCTCGGCCGGAACTCCATCCCGGAAACCGACGTGATGTCCACGGCATGCGCTATCCAGAATATGTGGCTTGCGGCCTGTGTTGAAGGCCTGGCACTCGGGTGGGTCAGCTTTTATAAAAAGAACGACGTCCGGGACATCCTGCACATTCCCCCGCACATCGATCCTGTGGCACTGCTGTCTATCGGCTACACGGACCACTATCCTGCCCGGCCGATATTGGAAACCTCTAATTGGGAGAAGAGAAGGGAGCTGCAGGAACTGATTTATCACGAACATTGGGGATGCTCCTGAGACGGTGCTTTCCACCTGCTTCTGATGCTGCATGATTGAAGTCTTTTTCAAACCATGATAATTTTATCCCCATCAGACATAGTATGCAGCCTTTTGGTCATAGCCTACATTAATGCATATCATTGGTGTAGATTTGGCTTATCCGTGATTTCTGTCTGAAATCCGGAGGCCGGTCACAAAAGGAGGCATAAAGATGAAAGGAAGATCCTTGTTGTCTGCTCTTCTTATTGCAAGCTTGCTGATCGTACTGGTTTTGGCAAGCGGTTACAAAACGGCGCAAGCCGCCAATAAAACCGGTGAAGGGGAAGCCGCTGCCGCCTTTACTCCGAAGGTCGTACAGCAGACCAAATTCGGCAAAGTCAAAGGCTACAAGGATGAGGTCCATAACACATTGATCTGGAAGGGCGTACCGTATGGCGGCCCGACCTCTGGAGCGCAGCGCTGGAAAAAACCAACAGACCCCAAGCCATGGAAAGGCGAGCTGAATGCCACCAAAGACGGCGATGTTGCCATTCAAGCCGGGCCAAACGGCGCAACCGGATCGGAGAGTGCATTGAATCTGGACATTTATCGCCCCGCCAATCATAAGCAGAACCTGCCCGTCATGGTCTTTATTCACGGGGGAAATAACCAGGGCGGCGGGTCCGGCGAAATCGCGGGTAATTCGCTGGTCAACGATATCGATGCAATTTTTGTGTCCGTCAATTACCGGCTTGGCCCATTGGGATTCAACCCGCTGCCGGCTTTACATACCGGGGACCCGTTGGAGGATTCCGGGAACTATGCTTTGCTGGATATCGCCAAGTCGCTGGATTGGGTGAAGGAAAACATCGGGTATTTCGGCGGAGATGCCGGTAATGTGACGGTCTCAGGGTTCTCGGCGGGCGGACGTGATGTCATGGCCATGCTGGCTTCACCTATTTTCAAAGACAAGTTCGATAAAGCCATCTCTTTCAGCGGAGGCATGACCATCGCGGATAAAACGGACAGTGCGAAGGTATTTGCCAAAGCTATTGCCCCGCTGGCCGTGCAGGACGGCAAGAAGAAGACCGAGGAGGAAGCTTATCGCTGGCTGCTGACCCCGGGCTCTGATGTGAAAAAATATTTATACAGCATCCCGGCGGAGAAGCTGGCCGGACTGATGGGCAATGCGTCGATCCGGATGAGCGTATTCCCCCATTTGTACAATGACGGTGTCGTACTGCCGAAGGAAGGCTTTGACACCACCGTATACAACTCGGTTCCTCTGCTTATGCTTACAGGCGAGCAGGAATTTTCCCTATTCGCCAGATCTGACCGATATTTCGCAGACAGCGTCTCCAGTGGAGCGATTAACACCCATCCGGATAAGGTGGCCGAATACAATTTTGTGAACCGGTACGGCGGCCAGCTGTATAGCCTGTTCAATGTGGAGGAATCCGCCCGGGCTATGAAGCCTCACTATCCTGCCGATATTTATGGCGTAGAAATTGAATTTGGCAGCGATCCATATGTGGCCGGTGAAGCTATGGCGGCATACGGCTCATTCCATGGTGTTTTTATGCCACTGCTGAATACGGCGAGTCAGAACTACAAGGATCTTGCCGGAGATGGCTACAGTTCGGCAGGTGCCAAACAGCTGAGTGTTATTTTTCAAAAATATATCGGAAATTTCCTGAAAACCGGCAATCCGAACGGGGATGATCTGGTGACCTGGAAGGCATGGACGGAGGAGAATGCCGCCGCGGGCCAATCGATCCTCAAGCTGGACGCCAACAGGGACAGAGCCATTGTCTACATGTCCAATAAAGAGTTCACCTATGAAGATGTGCTGCAGGCCATGGATAACGACCATACCATTTCCGCAGAAAGCAAACAGGCACTGGTCTCCCAGGTGCTTAACGGAAGATGGTTCAGCCAGAGGCTGGATGAGAAATATAATAATCCATCGCTATGGGTAGAATAACAAGCCAGACTTATGACACCTGCATGCTCCGGAATAGCCGTGATGCTGATGCTTCACGGTTATTTTTTTGCCCTCTTGACTCTCAAGTAACCTTTAGACTTTATAATCGAAAACGAAAGGAGATTTGCTTATGTACACCATTGGCCAGCTGTCCAAAAAAACAAAAATCCCCATCAGCACACTGCGCTATTACGATGAGGTTGGAGTGCTTAAGCCTGCCCAGGTAGCCGATTCGGGTTATCGGTATTATTCAAATGAAGAACTAAGGGTACTGCATCATATCACTGCCTTGAAAGAGCTGGGCTTCACACTCACCGCCATCAAGGAGCTGCTGGCAGCCGAGAAGAGCGAGCAGGAATCCAGGTGGAAATCTTATCTCGATTTCGAGCTCGCAGCGGTTGCCAAACAGAAGGCACATCTTGAAGAATTGGAAAAGCTGCTGCAGACGACCAAGTACGTTCTGGAGATGAAGGGGGAAATCGAGCCGGAGGATATTTTTTTGTTCATTCAGGCTCTTCAAACGCCTGCGGACTCGCGTGACTCCTTCCTTACCCGGCATTTTACAGCGAGGGAAATTGAAATTATCCGCAGCCTTCCGGATTTAAGCTCTGACGACCCGCGCTCCATGCAGTGGGCCAAAATGGTCCGCGCAGCCAAAGAGCATCTTCACGAACCGCCATCATCTGCCATTTCTCAGGAGCTTGCCCAGCAATTTATCCAAATTCCAATGGATTGGTTCGGGCAGGACGAGCAGCTGCTTGAAAAATATTGGGCACTCATCCGTCCCGAAAGGGATGAAGAGGCAAAATTGTTCGGCATGGATCGGGAGACCATGGATTATATAGACAGCATTGTGGACTGGTATCTTGAAAACGAACAGGAGGAAAGCACCGATGGCAAAGGAAAAACAGATTAGCTCAACAAGAGCATGGGTTTATGTCATTACGGGCGGCTTGCTTGAAATTGTGTGGGCCAGCGGCTTTAAATACGAGAGCATTCCCGGCATCATTGTTCTTGCATCCCTGATTGCCAGCTTCGAGCTGATTATCATGGCGGCAAGGATTCTGCCAGTGGGCACGGTTTACGCGGTTTTTGCAGGCATGGGAACACTTGGGACAACAGTTGTTGAGATCGCCCTGTCCGGCAAAGCCGTCAGCCCGCTGAAGATCGGATTCATTCTGCTGCTGCTCGTCTGTATTATCGGCTTGAAGCTGACAGCTAAAGGAGGGAAAGCCTGATGGATTGGCTGATGCTTATCGGTGCGGGATTGCTGGAAGTCGTAGGCGTCATCGGGATACAGCGGGTTGCCCAAAAAAATAACTGGACCAACAACCTCATCCTGATCGCCGGTTTTATACTCAGCTTCATGCTGCTCTCCAATGCCATGGCAACGATACCTTTGGCTACGGCCTATGCCGTGTGGACCGGTATCGGGACCGTCGGGGCCGCGATTGTCGGCATGTGCTTCTTCAAGGAATCGAAAAGCTGGCTCCGGCTCCTGTGCATACTTGGCATCATTATATCTGTTGTTGGGTTAAAATATTTCAGTTAGTCGTTCTTAAAAATTTACCGTTTTGAAATAGCGATAGACCTTTTCCAGCTTTTCTTTATGCCGGCCTTTCGGGCTCTCCATGCTGCCAAACTCAAAGAACTTCACTTTTTTTACACCAACATAGCTGAGCAAGGCACGTTTCATAACCGCGCATGGACACACTCGACTTTAGCCGTGTGAGGAATTGCGCTCGGCATAAGGGCTACCATCGGTAGTACGCAAGCTGAAATCTCCATGCTTCCCCCTTCCGTCATGAAAATTTAACCATGGATCACTTGATCCATGCTATACTGAATTCAAGT
>NZ_JBHIRX010000039.1:0-725 GCF_042138595.1 Paenibacillus terreus
TCTGTTTCCTGGGAGCACTTAACCAGCGAGCTCAAGGACAGCATCATCACCGATGAAGTCGACGGAAATCAGATCAAGAACGGGGCCGTCTCCTGGGAGCACCTGGACGGTGAGCTCAAGGAGAGTCTCATTACTGATGAAGTCGACAGCAGCCAGATCAAAACCGGGGCCGTCTCCTGGGAACACCTGGACGGCAAGCTTCAGGAGAGTCTTATTACCGATGAAGTCGACGGAAGCCACATCAAAATTGGTTCTGTCTCCTGGGAACACCTGGACGGCAAGCTTCAGGAGAGTCTCATTACCGATGAAGTCGACGGAAGCCACATCAAAATTGGTTCTGTCTCCTGGGATCACTTAACCGGCGAACTCAAGGACAGCCTCATTACCGATGAAGTGAATAGCAGCCAGATCAAGCAGGGGGCCGTTTCTTGGGAGCACTTAGCCAGTACACTTCAGGATAGCCTCAACCTTATTACTGATGAACTCGACGGAAATCGGATCAAGGCTGGGACTGTTTCCTGGGAGCACTTAACCGGCGAGCTCAAGGATAGCCTCATTACCGATGAAGTCGATGGAAGCCACATCAAAACAGGCTCTGTTTCTTGGAACCACTTGGCTGGTGAGCTCAAGGAAAGCCTCATTACCAACGAAGTGAATAGCAGCCAGATCAAGCAGGGGGCCGTTTCTTGGGAGCACTTAGCCAGTACACTTCAGGATAGCCTCAA
>NZ_JBHIRX010000040.1:0-678 GCF_042138595.1 Paenibacillus terreus
CCGGTGCAGGGACCGTGTCAGGCGGGCAGTTTGACTGGGGCGGTCGCCTCCTAAAGAGTAACGGAGGCGCCCCAAGGTTCCCTCAGAATGGTTGGAAATCATTCGAAGAGTGCAAAGGCAGAAGGGAGCTTGACTGCGAGACCTACAAGTCGAGCAGGGACGAAAGTCGGGCTTAGTGATCCGGTGGTACCGCATGGAAGGGCCATCGCTCAACGGATAAAAGCTACCCTGGGGATAACAGGCTTATCTCCCCCAAGAGTCCACATCGACGGGGAGGTTTGGCACCTCGATGTCGGCTCATCGCATCCTGGGGCTGAAGTAGGTCCCAAGGGTTGGGCTGTTCGCCCATTAAAGCGGTACGCGAGCTGGGTTCAGAACGTCGTGAGACAGTTCGGTCCCTATCTGTCGTGGGCGTAGGAAATTTGAGAGGAGCTGTCCTTAGTACGAGAGGACCGGGATGGACGTACCGCTGGTGTACCAGTTGTTCCGCCAGGAGCACCGCTGGGTAGCTATGTACGGACGGGATAAGCGCTGAAAGCATCTAAGCGTGAAGCCCCCCTCAAGATGAGATTTCCCAGTATGTAAGACCCCTTGAAGACGACGAGGTAGATAGGCTGGGGGTGGAAGTGCAGCAATGCATGGAGCTGACCAGTACTAATCGGTCGAGGGCTTATCCTA
>NZ_JBHIRX010000041.1:0-628 GCF_042138595.1 Paenibacillus terreus
AGGCAAATCCGCACATCGTAAGGCTGGGCTGTGATGGGGAGTGAAAATTACAGTAGCGAAGGTCATGATCTCACACTGCCAAGAAAAGCCTCTAGCCAGGTGAAGGTGCCCGTACCGCAAACCGACACAGGTAGGCGAGAAGAGAATTCTAAGGCGCGCGGAAGAACTCTCGTTAAGGAACTCGGCAAAATGACCCCGTAACTTCGGGAGAAGGGGTGCCTCGGTAGGGTGAATAGCCCGAGGGGGCCGCAGTGAAAAGGCCCAAGCGACTGTTTAGCAAAAACACAGGTCTGTGCGAAGCCGCAAGGCGAAGTATACGGGCTGACGCCTGCCCGGTGCTGGAAGGTTAAGGGGAGCGGTTAGGGGTAACCCGAAGCTGTGAACCGAAGCCCCAGTAAACGGCGGCCGTAACTATAACGGTCCTAAGGTAGCGAAATTCCTTGTCAGGTAAATTCTGACCCGCACGAATGGCGTAACGACTTGGGCGCTGTCTCAACGAGAGATCCGGTGAAATTTTAATACCTGTGAAGATGCAGGTTACCCGCGACAAGACGGAAAGACCCCATGGAGCTTTACTGCAGCTTGATATTGAATTTGGGTACGATCTGTACAGGATAGGTGGGAGCCT
>NZ_JBHIRX010000042.1:0-604 GCF_042138595.1 Paenibacillus terreus
GCGTAATAGCTCACTGGTCGAGTGACTCTGCGCCGAAAATGTAACGGGGCTAAACACACCACCGAAGCTATGGCTTGGATCGACTTCACTGCTTCTTTGAGGCGGTGTTTAACGTGACATTTTTGCCGAAAACAACCTCTGATTATAAAATCAAGGTTTTCGGCCAAATGCTCCAGGGGTTAAACACAGGGCTTCGAAGCTGGAGTGAAGTCGATCCAGGGGTAGGGGAGCGTTGTATGTACGTTGAAGGTGTACCGGAAGGAGCGCTGGAGAGCATACAAGTGAGAATGCCGGTATGAGTAACGAAAAGATCTGTGAGAATCAGATCCGCCGAAAGCCTAAGGGTTCCTGAGGAAGGTTCGTCCGCTCAGGGTAAGTCGGGACCTAAGGCGAGGCCGACAGGCGTAGTCGAAGGACAACAGGTGGAAATTCCTGTACCACCGTAAACCGTTATGAGCGATGGGGTGACGCAGCAGGGTAGTGACGCGGACTGATGGATGTCCGTCCAAGCAGTGAGGCTGATGTGTAGGCAAATCCGCACATCGTAAGGCTGGGCTGTGATGGGGAGTGAAAATTACAGTAGCGAAGGTCATGATCTCACACT
>NZ_JBHIRX010000044.1:0-533 GCF_042138595.1 Paenibacillus terreus
CTTTCCTTCGGGACAGAGGAGACAGGTGGTGCATGGTTGTCGTCAGCTCGTGTCGTGAGATGTTGGGTTAAGTCCCGCAACGAGCGCAACCCTTGATCTTAGTTGCCAGCACTTCGGGTGGGCACTCTAAGGTGACTGCCGGTGACAAACCGGAGGAAGGTGGGGATGACGTCAAATCATCATGCCCCTTATGACCTGGGCTACACACGTACTACAATGGCCGGTACAACGGGAAGCGAAGTCGCGAGATGGAGCGAATCCTCAAAAGCCGGTCTCAGTTCGGATTGCAGGCTGCAACTCGCCTGCATGAAGTCGGAATTGCTAGTAATCGCGGATCAGCATGCCGCGGTGAATACGTTCCCGGGTCTTGTACACACCGCCCGTCACACCACGAGAGTTTACAACACCCGAAGTCGGTGGGGTAACCGCAAGGAGCCAGCCGCCGAAGGTGGGGTAGATGATTGGGGTGAAGTCGTAACAAGGTAGCCGTATCGGAAGGTGCGGCTGGATCACCTCCTTTCTATGGAGAATCG